>JAXDHJ010000029.1:0-33403 GCA_034664565.1 Solirubrobacteraceae bacterium | reverse complement strand
GGACGCATGCTGGGCTGCTCGGCGAGGGGGCGCTCGCGCCGGCGGCGGGCGACGTCGTCGCGGGTGGTGGCGAGAATCCCGTCGAGGACGTTGCCGGCGCCGGCGGGGGACCGGGCGCTCACGACGGGGCCAGTTCGTTGGTGGCGGCGACGAACCGCTCGAGCGCCGCCCGAGCCGAGCCGTCGTCGATGGCTCGGCGGGCGAGCTCGACCCCGTCGGCGATGGTCTCGGCCTGCCCGGCCGCGTAGATCGCCGCCCCGGCGTTCATCAGGGCCACCGCCCGGGCCGGTCCGGGCCGGCCGTCTAGGATGGCCCGGGTGGTCGCCGCGTTCTCGGCAGGGGTGCCGCCGGGGGCGGCGTCGCCGGCCACCGGCTCGACCCCGACCTCGGCCGGGGTCACCGTGTAGCGGCGGATCCCCTCGCCGTCGACCTCGATCACCTGGGTGGGGGCGGCGGCGCTCAGCTCGTCGAGGCCGTCGTCGGAGCTGACGATCAGCGCCCGGGCGGCCCCGAGGGCGCGCAGGGCGCCGGCGACGACCTCGGTGAACGCCGGGTCGGAGACGCCGATCAGCTGGCAGCCGGCTCCGGCGGGATTGGTCAGGGGGCCGAGGAGGTTGAAGATCGTCCGGACGCCGAGGGCCTTGCGCACCGGGACCACGAAACGGGTCGCCTGGTGGTGGGCGGGGGCGAACATGAAGCCGAAGCCGGCCTCCTCGATGCAGCGACCGACCGCCTCGGGGGCGAGGTCGATCCGCGCCCCGAGCGCCTCGAGGAGGTCGGCCGACCCGGAGAGGCTGGTCGCCGAGCGGTTGCCGTGCTTGGCCACCGGGCAGCCGCTCCCGGCGGCGATCAGGGCCGCCGTGGTCGAGACGTTGAACGACGTCCGCCCACCGCCGGTCCCCGCCGTGTCGAGGAGCTCCCCGGCCCGGGCGACGTGCACCGGGGTGGCCAGCGACCGCATGGTGCGGGCGAAGCCGACGACCTCCTCGACGGTCTCGCCCTTGGTGCGCAGGGCGATGAGGAAGCCGGCGATCTGGGGCGGGGAGACCTCGCCGGACATGATCCGCTCGAGCACCTCCCCGGCCTCCTCGGCGCTCAGGTCGCGCCGGCGGGCGACGGCGTCGAGCGCCCGGGTGACCACCGGGTCGGGCGGCTCGCTCACCGGGACGGGCCCGGCCCGGGCGGCGGGGTGAGCCGGGCCGAGCCCCCGGCCGCCGACCCGCTGACGCCCGCAGGCGACGGCTCGCCGGAGCCCGAGGGCCGCAGGAAGGTGCGCAGGAGAGCCATCCCCTCGTCGGTGAGGATCGACTCGGGATGGAACTGGACGCCCTCGGCCGGGAGCTCGCGGTGGCGGATGCCCATCACCACCCCGGCACCGGTGGCCGAGACCTCGAGGCAGTCGGGGAGGTCGGGGTCGACGACCAGCGAGTGGTAGCGCCCGACGGTGAGCGGGTTGGAGAGGCCGGCGTAGATCGTGCGTCCGTCGTGTTCGATCTCGGCCGTCTTGCCGTGGATCGGCTGGTGGCGGACGACCCGGCCGCCGAAGGCCTGGGCCAGGGACTGGTGGCCGAGGCAGACCCCGAGGGTCGGGACTCCGGCGGCGGGGAAGCGCCGGACCACCTCGACCGAGATCCCGGCCTCGTCGGGGGTGCACGGTCCCGGGGAGACGACGACCCGGTCGAAGGCCCGGGCGAGCAGCTCGTCGACGGTGGCGTGATCGTTGCGGACGACCTCGACCTCGGACCCGAGCTCGCCGAGGTACTGGACGAGGTTGTAGGTGAAGGAGTCGTAGTTGTCGATCACCAGGGTGCGCACCGGGTGCACGCTAGCGCGGCCTACTCCCAGTCGCTCTGCTCGCCGGCGAGCTCGACGGCTCGGAGCACGGCGCGGGCCTTGGCCTCGGACTCGGCGAACTCGTAGGCCGGCTTGGCGTCGGCCACGGTGCCGCCGCCGGCCTGGACGTGGGCGACGCCGTCCTTGACGATCACCGTGCGGATGTGGATCGCGGTGTCGAGGTCGCCGGCGTAGGAGAGGTAGCCGACCGCCCCGCCGTAGCCGCACCGCTTGACCGGCTCGAGCTCGTCGATGATCTGCATGGCCCGGACCTTGGGCGCCCCGGAGAGGGTGCCGGCCGGGAGTACCGAGCGGAGGGCGTCCATGGCGCCGATCCCGTCGCGCAGATCGCCGGAGACGGCGGAGACGATGTGCATGACGTGGCTGTAGAGCTCGACCTCCATCATCTCGTCGACGGTCACCGTCCCGTAGTCGCAGACCCGGCCGAGGTCGTTGCGGCCGAGGTCGACGAGCATGAGATGCTCGGCCCGCTCCTTCTCGTCGGCCAGGAGCTCGGCGGCGATGAGCTCGTCCTCGGCCGCCGTCGCTCCCCGCGCCTTGGTCCCGGCGATCGGCCGGGTGAAGACGCGGGTGCCGGTGACGGTGATCAGGGTCTCGGGGCTGGCGCCGGCGAACTGGAAGTCCCCGAAGTCGAGGAAGTACATGTAGGGGCTGGGGTTGATCGCCCGCAGGCCGCGGTAGATCGAGAAGGCGTCGACCTCGACGGGAGCAGACCAGCGCTGGGAGGGAACGACCTGGAAGGCGTCGCCGGCGTAGACGTAGTCGATGATCCGGGCGACCGTGGCCTCGAAGTCGGCGCGCGACATGTTGGAGATGAAGTCGGGGAGCGGACGCGGCGGCCGCGGGGTCGCCGGGCGGGGCACGGGTCCGGCCAGGGCGGCCCGGACGGCGGCGATGGCGCCGACGGCGGCGGCGTAGCTCTCGGCGAGGTCCTCACCGTCCCGGGGGTAGACGTTGGCGAGGATGGTCACCGTGTGCTTGAGGTGGTCGAAGACGACGAGGGAGTCGCTGAGCATGAGCGCCATGTCGGGCAGCCCGAGGGTGTCGGGGTTGGGGTCGCCGAGGGGTTCGACCGTGCGGACGAGGTCGTAGCCGAAGAAGCCGACCGCCCCGCCGGCGAACGGGGCCAGGTCGGCGGACGGGGCCTGGCGGTAGCGGGCGACGGCGGCGGCGGCCACGGCGTAGGGGTCGCCGTCGTCGCCGAGCGACCAGCGGATGATCTCGCGGGGATGGTGGCCGATGAACGAGTAGCGCCCGAAGCGCTGGCCCTGCTCGGCCGACTCGAGCAGAAAGCCGGGGGCGCCGCCGCGGAGCTTGAGGAAGGCGGAGACCGGGGTCTCGCAGTCGGCGATGAAGCTGTGGCGCAGGGAGATGAGGTTGTACTCCCCGGCCAGGGCCCTGACCTCGTCGAGCGAGGGTTCGATCGCCAGCTCGGCGGTGGCGCTACCGGCGGCGGCCATCGAGCACCCGCTCGACGTCGGCGAGCCGCCGGCCGCGGCCGGCGAGGAGGACGAGCAGGTGGTAGACGACGTCGGCGGCCTCCTCGTCGACGCGCTGGTCGGACTCCTCGCGGGCGGCCCGGGCCACCTCCTCGGCCTCCTCCATCACCTTGGCGCCGATCCGCTGCGGATCGTCGAGGAGCTCGACGGTGTAGGACCCGGGGGGGCGCTCGACGGCCCGGCGCCGGAGCGTCCGCTCGAGCCGGGGGAGCGCCTCGTGGGGGGCGGGGGGCTCGAGCTCGCCGCGGTGGAAGCACGTCCGCTTCCCGGTGTGGCACGCCGGGCCCGCCGGCTCGACCAGGGCGAGCAGGGTGTCGCCGTCGCAGTCGAGGCGCAGGGCGCGCAGGGCCTGGATGTTGCCGCTGGTCGCCCCCTTGTGCCAGAGCTCGTCGCGCGAGCGGCTCCAGAAGTGGAGCTCCCCGGTCTCGCGGGTGCGCCGCAGGGCGAGCTCGTTCATGTAGGCGAGGGTCAGCACCTCGCCGGTATTCCAGTCCTGCACCACGCACGGGACGAGGCCGCGCTCGTCGTAGGAGATGTCCCCGTCCATCGTGCGCCGATTCTATGGACCAGCCCCGGCCGGCGATGCCGCGCCGCCGAGGCGGGGCGGGGCGGGCGCTCGGGCGGCGCAGGCGAGGGACCTACCCCGCGAGATCGCCGGACCGGGGGCCGCCCCCACTTCGACCGGGTCGGGGTGGGCGGCGAGCGGCCTCAGGCCGCGTGCTGGCCGATCTGGTGGCGGAGCTTGTGCAGGCCCAGGCGTATGCGACCCTTGACCGTGCCCACCGGCAGGGCCAGGCGCTCGGCGATCTCGACGTGGGTGAGCTCGCCGTAGAAGGCGAGGAAGACGACCTGGCGCTGAGCCTCGGGAAGCCCGGCGAGCTGCCGGCGCAGGTCGAGGGCCTCGGCGCGAGCGACCGCCTCGCCGGCGACGTCGTCGCCCGAGCGGCGCCCGCGCAGGAGGGCTTCGCCGACCCGCCGGGCCTCGTCGGTGGCGTCGCGGCGGGTGATGTCGATCGCCCGGTGGCGCACCACGGTCAAGAGCCAGGGGGCGGCGGTGGCCGCCTGGGGGCGATAGCTGGCCCGGGAGTTCCAGATCGAGACGAAGCCCTCCTGGACCGCCTCCTCGGCGCGGATGGCGTCGACCGACACCGCCCGGGCGACGAGGAACGCGCGCTCGCGGTAGCGGTCGTAGATGACCCCGAGGGCGTCGAGGCTGCCGGCCTGCATCCTGCGCATCAACTGGTGGTCACCGAGGGTGACCCGGAGCGGTGCCTCAGCGGTCACTCGGACCGGCCGCCGTTGATGTAGGTGGTGGCGGGCGCCGGGCGGCGGTGGTGGAACTCGGCCGAGAGGGCGAGCACGGCCGCCGAGTCTCCTCGGTGAGGTGCGGTCCGTCCGATGGAGCGGCGCGGTGCATCGGGACTCTCCGCGGCGTATTGGTGGCTGTCAGTCCTGCCGAGTCACCTGCGCGGGAGCGTGACGCCGTCCTTGCCCCCCCACTCTACTCGTTCGGTCCGGCGCTATCGGACCCGAGCCTGGCGGGTAATCCGCATGTGAGCGACCCGAGTCCGGCCTGTGACCGAATAGCATTTGCGCCGAGGAAAGAGACACTGATCGAGCACGCCGCCCCGAATCCCCCCGCCCGGCCCGCAGGGGAGCCTGTCATGGGCTCGTCGCCGACCGCCGATCGCGCCGAATCCGATCGCTTCGCCCTCCGCGCCCTCGGGGCCCTCTACGTGGCCGGAGCCGTCCTCGAGCTGGTGGGGACGGTGTTCTCCGAGTCGCCGCGCGCCGACCTGCCCGGCCTCGTCGCCGTGTTCGTCGTCGCCCTGACCGTCGGCGGCTCGGTCTGGCTGGCTGCCGGGCGGCTGCCTGTGCGCCTGGCCCCGGCGGCGGTCGCCCTGGGAAGCGTGCTCATCGCGGCGGCTACCTACTGGAGCGGCGACGGGGCCAGTCCGTTCGTCTTCATCTACCTCTGGGTCGGGCTCTATTCGGCCTACTTCTTCGAGCGGGGCCAGGCGGCGGTGCAGCTCGTCCTCGCCGGAGGCAGCTATGGGGTGGTCCTGGCCGCCCAGGAGTCGGGGACGGCGCCGGCGGTGCGCTGGCTGATCACCATGGCCAGCGTGGTGGTCGCGGTGATCCTCACCCGCCTCCTGCGTGGCCGCGTCGAGCGCCTGGTCGCCTCGTTGAGTCGGGAGGGACGGCGACTGGCCGAGGCCCAGGCCGTGGCCCGGGTCGGCAGCTGGGACTGGGACATGGTCGCCGACCGTCTCGACTGGTCGAGTGAGCTGTGGCGGATCTACGGGCTCGAGGCCGGAAGCCGGGAGCTGACCTTCGGCGAGTTCCTCGAGCGGGCCCATCCCGAGGACCGCGCCGGGGTGGCGTCGGTGATCGAGGCGGCGCGAGCCGGCGGCGCGCCGTTCTCCTTCGAGCACCGGATCGTGCGCCCGGACGGGACGGTGCGGGTCCTCCACGGCTACGGCGAGGTGATCACCGGCGAGGACGGCGAGGCGGTGGGGATGCGGGGGACGGCGCAGGACATCACCCGGCGCACCATCCGCGAGGCGGCCCTGCGCCGCAGCAGTCGCTACTTCGAGGTCTCGCGCGACCTGATCTGCACCGCTGGGTTCGACGGCTTCTTCCAGGAGCTCAACGCCGCCTGGACCCAGACCACCGGCTGGAGCGAGGAGGAGCTCCGTTCGCGGCCGCTGGTCGAGTTCGTCCATCCCGAAGACCGCGAGGCGACCGTCCGCGAGGTCGAGGAGCTGATCGGCGGCGGGCGCACCGTCGACTTCGTCAACCGCATGCAGACCAGCGACGGCGGCTGGTGCTGGTTTCACTGGAGCGCGATCGTCGCCCCCGACGAGGAGGTGATCTACGCCTCGGCCCGGGACATCACCGAACGCAAGCGGGTGGAGGCGGCGCTGGCCGAGAGCGAGCGCCGGACCCGCCGGGAGGCGGCGCTGCGCCAGGCCGACGAGCGGTTCCGCACCGCCTTCGACCGCGCTCCCATCGGGGTGTGCCTGATGTCCCTCGAGCCCGACGATCTCGGCCGGCTGCTCCAGGTCAACCCGGCCCTGGCCGGCATCTTCGGCCGACCGGTCGCGGAGCTGAGCGGGATGGCGGTCGGCCAGCTGACCCACCCGGAGGACCAAGCCGGCCTCCACGCCGAGCTCAGCGAGATGGCCGAGGGCCGTCGGGGCCACGTCGAGCTCGAGCGGCGCTTCATGCACCGCAACGGTCATTTCGTCTGGGCCCTGGTCAGCGCCACCCTGCTCACCGACGCCGACCAGGCCCAGAGGGTGGCGGTGACACATGTGATGGACATCTCCGATCGCAAGCAGTTCGACGGCCAGCTCCAGCACCTGGCCGACCATGACGCGCTGACCGGCCTCTACAACCGGCGGCGCTTCACCGAGGAGCTCGAGCAGGCGCTCAAGCGGGCCAAGCGCTTCGGTGAGTCGGGGGCGGTGCTCTTCCTCGATCTCGACGGCTTCAAGTTCGTCAACGACTCGCTGGGGCACGCGGCCGGCGACGAGATGATCGTTCGCGTGGCCCGCCTGCTCGGGTCGACGGTGCGAGAGACCGACACCCTGGCCCGGGTGGGCGGCGACGAGTTCGCCGTGCTCCTGCCCCGGTCGGACACCGACACCGCCTCGCTGGTGGCCGAGAAGCTGCTCGCCGCGGTGCGGCGCCACGGGGTGGCGATCAGCGAGAACCGCTATGCCCAGGTGTCGACTTCGATCGGCATCGCCCCGTTCAGCGGTCAGGATGACCTGAGCGCCGACGAGGTGGTGGTCGAGGCCGACATCGCCATGTATGACGCCAAGGAGGCGGGCAAGGACCGCTACGTGGTCTACGAGCGGGCGCAGGGCAGGCGGGAGCGCATGTCGGTCGACCAGAGCTGGAACCACCGCCTGCGTCGCGCCCTCGACGAGGATCGCTTCGTGCTCCACGCCCAGCCGATCATGCCGATCTCCGCGGGCGGGGCCCCTGGCTTCGAGCTCCTGCTCCGCCTCCCCGACGACCACGGAGACCTGATTCCGCCCGGGAGCTTCCTGTCCAACGCCGAGCGGTTCGGGTTGATCGACAAGATCGATCACTGGGTGCTGCGCCAGGCGGTGTGTCACCTGAGCCAGAGCCACGCGGCGGGTGCCGATCTCATGCTCACCGTCAACGTCTCGGGCAAGACGATGGGGGACGCCCGGCTCAGCAGCTACGTCGAGAGCCTGCTGGCCGAGCATCCGATCCGTCCGGATCGACTGGTGATCGAGATCACCGAGACCGCCGCCATCATCAACATCGAGCGGGCCCACCACCTGGCCGCCGAGCTGCGTGCCCTCGGCTGCCGGATCGCCCTCGACGACTTCGGCGCCGGCTTTGCCTCGTTCTACTACCTCAAGCACCTGGAGTTCGACTACCTGAAGATCGACGGTGAGTTCATCCGCAACCTGTGTGCCACCCCGACCGACCAGCTCGTCGTCCAGGCGGTGGTCACGGTGGCGGCCGGGCTCGAGACCGCGACCATCGCCGAGTTCGTCGGCGACGACGAGACGCTCGAGCTCCTGCGGGAGCTGGGCGTGAGCTACGGGCAGGGGTACCACCTCGGTCGTCCGGCCGCCCTCGGGCAGACGCTCCCCTACCTGCTCGGCTCTCGGTCCAAGTCCTGACCGTCGTTCCCGGCGGCTAGGCTCCCATTGGTCAGGGTCTATTCCAGAACTGGTAAATCGGATGAGTTCCACACATCGACCTGCTGGCTCGGCTGGGCGGGGTCGAGTTCGGGCTCCTGCTCCCCGGCTGCGACGCCGAGACCGCCATGGGCGTGGCCGGCCGCCTGCTGGCGGCCACCCCCCACGGCCTGACGGCGTCGGCCGGGGTGAGCTGCTGGGGCACGGCGCTCACCCCCGATCAGCTGGTGGCGCTGGCCGATCGGGCGCTCTACCAGGCCAAGCGGGACGGACGCGACCGCGTGGTGCTGCTCGCGTCGGGACCGCGTCCGCCGCGCGCCGGCTGAGGGCCGGGGGGCGCCGGCTCAGGGGCCGGCGACGGCGCCCTCGGCGCCGTGGGGCCCGTGGGCCGCGGAGAACTCGCGCAGCTGGCCGGTGACGAGGAAGGCGGCGTGCTCGGCGATGTCGACCGCGTTGTCGGCGATTCGCTCGAGGCTTCGGGCGACCAGCATCTGGCGCATGGCGACGTCGCGCTCGAGCTCGCCGCCGCCGGTGTAGACGGTGGCGGCGAACACCTCGCGATTGAGGCGGTCCACCTCGTCGTCGTCGCCCGCGACCTCCCGGGCGAGCTCGGCGTCGCGCCGGGCGAGGGCGTCGGTCGCCTTGGTCAGCTCGGCCGCCGCCAGCTCGGCCATGCGCACCAGGCTGGACGACGTCCGCGCCACGGCCGGGACGTCGGGGTCGGTCTCCATGAGCTGGGCGGTGATGAGGACGAACTGGTTGGCGATCAGGCTCTGATGGTGGGCGATGTGCATCAGGGCCATGGTCAGCCGCAGGTCGCCGGCCACCGGCGCCTGGAGGGCGATGGTGGTGAGGAGCTCGGCGTCGACGGTCCGGGCCCCGGTCTTCAGGAGCTGGGCCGCCGTCTCAATCGACGACGGGGTCGGTGTGCTGGTGTCGGCCACCACCCCGGCGACCACCGCGAGGGTCTCGGCGGCGAGCTCGAGGTCGCCGACCACCGAACGCTCGATGGCGGCGAGCTGTTCGTGGAAGACGTCTCTCACCCCGCTGTCCTACCACACCGCCGGGGCGCCCGGGGCCGGAGGGTGATTCCTGGCACTCGCGCCGGCGGCGCCCGGCTTCGGTCAGTCGATGCCCAGCCGGTCGAGCAGGCCGTCGTCGGTGCGCCAGTGACGGCGCACCCTGACCGAGAGGTCGAGGTGGACCCGGGTCCCGAGCCGGCGCTCGAGCTCGCGCCGGGCGGCAGTGCCGATCCCCTTGATCATCCGCCCGCCGGCGCCGATGAGGATGCCCTTCTGGGACTGGGTCTCGACCCAGACCAGGGCGCGGATCCGGTGGAGGTCGTCGTGCACCGACTCGAGGTCCTCGAGCACGACGCCGACCGAGTGGGGGACCTCGTGGAACGTGCGCCGGAGGACCTGCTCGCGCACGAGCTCGGCGAGGGCCTCTTCGAGCGACATGTCGGAGTGCTGGCCCGCCTCGTAGAGGGACGGCCCGGGGGGAAGCAGGTCGACCAGGTGGGCCACCAGGGGGGCGACGCCGGCGCCGGTCCGGGCCGAGACGGGAAACACCTCGGCGCCGCCGGTGCCGAGCGCGGCGGCGTCGATCAGGGCCTGGGCCTGTCGCTCGGGTTTGAGCCGGTCCATCTTGTTGACGGCGACGGTGATCGGCACCCGCGCGCCGAGCAGGGCCTGGGCGATGTAGCGGTCGCCGGGGCCGACGCCCTCCTGGCCGTTGACCATGAGCAGGGCGGCGTCGGCGTCGGCCACCTCGCGCTCGACGCTCTTCTGCATCCGCGAGGTCAGCGCGTCGAGCGGACGTTGGACCCCGGGGAGGTCGATGAGCACCAGCTGCCAGTCGGGCCCGTTGGCCACCCCGCGGATCGCCCGGCGGGTGGTCTGGGGCCGGTCGGAGACGATGGCGACCTTGGCCCCGACGATGGCGTTGGTCAGGGTCGACTTGCCGACGTTGGGGCGGCCGGCGAGGGCGACGAAGCCGGCCCGGGTCACCACGAGAGGAGCTCGCGCTGGATGGCGAGCATCTCGCCGTCGTCGCGCTCGTGGTCCATCCCCACCAGGTGGAGGATGCCGTGGACGACGGCCTCGCGCAGGTCGGCGGTGTGCTCGGCGCAGATCACCACGTCGCCGAGCTCGCGCGGGCCGTGGGCCCGGCTGTCCCCGTCGATCGGGAAGGAGAGGACGTCGGTCGGTCCCGCCTTGCCGCGATGGTCGCGGTTGAGCTCGGCGATCCGCGCCGGGTCGACGAACTCGACGGCGACGTGACCGTCCTCGACCCCGGCGGTGGCCGCGGCCAGTGCGCACAGGCGCTCGATCTCCACCCGTTCGAGGATGCCGGGCTCGAGCGCCGGGGCGAGGATCTCGACCTCGAGCATCAGCGCGCCTCTAGGCGCGCCTGCGGTCGACCGGGCGAACCCGCTGGGCGGCCAGCTCGGGCCGGGCGTCCTGGGTGTGCTGGTCATAGGCTTCGACGATCCGGGCCACCAGCCGGTGGCGCACGACGTCGGCTCCGCCGAGGCGGACGAAGGCGACGTCGTCGACGTCGCCGAGGATGTCGCCGACCACGATCAGCCCGGAGCGCTCCTCGCGGGGGAGGTCGACCTGGGTCACGTCGCCGGTGACCACCATCTTCGAGCCGAAGCCGAGCCGGGTGAGGAACATCTTCATCTGCTCGGGCGTGGTGTTCTGCGCCTCGTCGAGGATGACGAAGGAGTCGTTGAGGGTCCGCCCCCGCATGAAGGCGAGGGGCGCCACCTCGATGACCCCGCGCTCGAGGTGCTGGGCGACGCGCTCGGACTCGAGCATGTCGTGGAGGGCGTCGAACAGCGGACGCAGGTAGGGGTCGATCTTGGCCATCAGGTCGCCGGGGAGGAACCCGAGGCGCTCGCCGGCCTCGACGGCCGGGCGGGTGAGGATGATGCGGCTGACCTCACGGCGGGTCAGGGCGGCGGCGGCCATGGCCACGGCGAGAAACGTCTTGCCGGTCCCGGCCGGACCGATCCCGAAGGTGATGGTGTTGTTGCGGATGGAGTCGACGTAGTGCTTCTGGCCGACCGTCTTGGGGGCGATCCGGGTCGAGCGGTGGCGCCAGACCACGTCGTCGAGCACCCGGCTCGGCGAGGCGTCGGCGTCGATCGCCCCGCGGACGGCGGCGACCGTCCCCTCGACCACCTGGTGGCCGCCGGCCACCAGCTCGTCGAGCTCGCGGACGACCCGCTCGGCCTCGGCCACCGCGTCCGACTCGCCCTCGAGGGTGATCAGGTTGCCGCGGAGGTGGACCTGGCAGGCGAGCTGATCCTGGAGGGCCCGCAGGGTGGCGTCGTGGTCGTCGGCGAGGACGGCGGCCACCTCGTTGGGCAGCTCGAGCTGCTTCCTCACCGCTGGGTCCTGTTCGCCGCGGCACGATCCCGCCCGGGGAGGCGGCGCCGGTGCGTAGGGGGACGGCGCCGCCCAGACGCGGGGCGCCTCACCCGGCGAGCGCCTCCCGGACCTGCGCCGACACGCGCCGGCCGTCGGCCCGGCCGGCGACTGCGGCGAGGGCGAGGGGCATGACCCGCCCGATGTCCTTGGGCGAGGCAGCGCCGGCCTCGGTGACCGCGGCGCGGACGAGCTCGCGCAGATCCTCGTCGGCGAGCTCGGCCGGGAGGTAGGCGCCGATGAGCTCGGCTTCGGCGAGCTCGGTCTCGGCGAGCTCGGGACGGGCAGCCTCCCGGTAGGTGCGCTCGGCGTCGAGCCGGCGCTTGCGCTCGCGCCGCAGGACGGCGAGCTCGTCGGCCGAGCCTTCCTTGGCCGCCTTCTGGAGCTCGGAGAGGATCATCCGCAGCGCGCCGACCCGGTCGCGCTCGCCGGCCTTCATCGCCACCACGAGGTCGCTCTTGAGGTTCTCGATGACCGTCATCGCCGGCGCGGCGGGACGGGGGTTCGCAGGCTGGACATGGTCATAAGGATACGCGGGCCGGGGACGCCATCCCGCCGGGGGGTCGCCCGGCGCCCGGAGGGCGTACCTTGGGGGAGACCGGCCGCGGGCGGGGCGTGGGCGGGCCGGCGCGGGGCGGTGGTGGTGGCGGCGGCGAGGTGAGGCGGTGGCGACGGGTGGTGGGCGCGGAGTCTGAGGCAGAGGAGCGCCCCCGCCGGGCGGGGGGAGTGGTGGGGGCGACGGCGGCTTTGCTGGCCGTGGTCGTCGCCGCCGCGGTCGGCGGCCTGCTCGCCGTATGGTCCTACTCGGCGGAGCGGACCCTGTCGGTCGGCACCATCTCCCTGTCGGTCAGCCCGTTCCACCCGGGCGCCCTCGACGCCTACGTCCCCCTCGTCGACTGGGGCGTGCGCTTTCCGGGAGTGCGGCTGCCGGCGCGGCTGATGATCGAGCTGCGGACCGTCGACCGGGGCGCCGCCGCCGGAGTCGTCCGCAGCGGCCTCGGAGCCGCCCGCCACGTGCGTAGCGAGGTGCGCGGAGCCGTCGTCTCCTACCTGACCGCGCTCGCCCTGCTGGCGGCGGCGGGCGCCCTCAGCCTCGGGGCGCTGACCAGCGCCGCGCTGCGGCCACGGCGTCCGCGGGTGCGCTGGCTGCTGGCCACCAGCGCCGGGGTGGCGGTGGCCTGGCTGGTGGCCATCGCCGTCTTCCTCGCGCCGCGGGGAAGCCTCGCCGCCCCGGTGTACTACGCCCATGGGAGCGACATCCCGGTGGCCCTGCGGGCGGTCGAGTCCGCCTCCCGGGCGCCGGGGAAGCTGAGCGAGGAGGTCGACGCCCAGCTGCTCGGCCTGGCCCGCCTGGTCACCGACCCCGGGCGCCGGCTGCCGCTCACCGGCCTGCCGCGGCTGACCGTTGCCTCCGACCTGCACAACAACGTGGTGGCCGTCCCCGTCCTGCGGGGCGCCGCCGGCGGGGGGCCGGTGTTCCTGGTCGGCGACCTCACCGATCGGGGGACGCCGCTCGAGACGAGGGCGCTCGGATCGGTGGTCAGCGCCGGGAGGCCGTTCGTCTTCGTGGCCGGCAACCACGACTCCGACACCTCGTCGCTGACCCTGGCCCGGGCGGGCGCCATCGTCCTCACCCAGCAGGGCCGGCTCCTGCCGGGCGGCGGCCGCGGCTCGGTGATCGTCGACGTCGCCGGCCTGCGGGTGGCCGGCTATGAGAGCCCGAACGAGCGGCGGGCGGGCGACGGCTACCGCGACCGGGAGGCGGACATCACGCCGGCCGAGCAGGCCGACTTCCAGGCGTGGCTGACCCCGCTGGTCGGGCTGGTCGACGTCGTGCTCGTCCACGAGCCGGCGCTGGCCGCCCCGGCGATCGCCGACCTGCGCGCCCATCCGCCGGCGGCGCCACTGCTCGTGCTCGACGGGCACACCCATATGCAGGCGGTCGACTCGGCCGGGGGCGTCAGCCAGGTCAACGGCGGCACCCTCGGGGCGGGCGGGACCGGCAACCTGGTCGAGCACCAGCCGATCGGCCTGGCCATCGTCACCTTCCGCCCCCGGCCGTTCGCCCCCCTGGCCGTCGACCTGGTGGCGGTGGCGCCGGGTACGGGGACGGGGTCAGCGCGGCGGCTGCGCCTCGACGAAGGTCCGGTGAGCACCGCCTCCGGGGCGGTCGTCCCGGCGCCCTGAGCTCGTCGGGGTCGGCGGGCCGCGGCGAACTGCCGCGGACGCCTGCGGCGAAGGGCGGCCGGGGCCCGGCGGCCGGTGCGGATGCCCGGATCGAGTCCGGCGGCCGGGCCGCCGAGCTTCGGTCAGAGGATGGTGACCGGGGTGCCGACCGGGATCAGGTGGTAGAGGCGGGTTACGGCGGGGTTGGGTATGCGCACGCAGCCGTGCGAGGGACGTCCGGGAATGAGCTGGGGCTGATTGGTGCCGTGGATCCCGACCACCCCGCCGCCGGGCCAGTCGGTGAGCACCGAGTAGGCGCTGGTACCGAGGGCGTAGGGACCGTAGATGGGGTCGCTACCGCCGAGGGCGACGAGCTTCTCGCGGATCCAGAAGTTGCCGCGGGGTGTCGGGGTGGACGCCTTGCCGACGCCGACCGGGGAGCTCCAGACCACGCGGCCGGCGTTGTAGAGGAACGCCCGGAGGTGGCCGCGGTCGATGACCAGATGGGTCGAGATGCGGTGGATCGGTCCGAGCGAGGTGGCGAGCACCCAGCCGGTGGTGCCGTTGGGCCGGCGCGGGACCCGGATCCGCAGCCAGGTGCGCCCGGCACCGTCGACGTAGCGGCGCAGCACCACGTAGACCTCGGCCGCCCCGTCCTCGGTGAGGAGATGCAGGCGGGCGACCTCCCGTCCGCGGTCGGTGGGGATGAAGTGGACGATGTCGTCGCCGGCCGAGTGGGCCCAGTAGGTGCTCACCCGCTCGTCGGAGATCTGCTGGACGCCGGAGGGCGCGGGGTTGGTGGTGGGAACCGTGGCCGGGGTCGACGTCGTCGAGCTTCCGGGGGCCGGGTCGCCCGACTGGGCGGCGGCGGGCGACGCCACCGCGAGGAAGGCCCCGGTGAGCAGGAGGGAGAGGACGGCCCGAAGGCGCGACGGGGGGCTGGTGAGCGGGCGGGTCATGACTCAAGGGTAGGCCAGCCGGCGCGGGGCGGCGCCACCGGCGCGGCTCGGGCGGGGCGAGCGAGGTGGAGCGCCACCCAGTCGCCGTGGCGGCGGCGCTCGTGTTCGTCGAACCCGTGGTGGTGGGCGAAGGCGGCAGCGACGGCGTCGGCCTGGTCGGGAGCGAGGCCGCCGGCGATCAGGGTGCGGGGTGGGCGGGTCATCGCCGCGGCGAGGTCGATGAGGAGCGGGGCCAGGAGGTTGGCGGTGACGGTGGGGGCGGTGGGGAGCGGGTCGGCGAGGATGTCGAGGAGCCGGGCCTCGACGACCACGCCGTTGGCGGCGGCGTTGGCGCGGGTGGCGGCGACGCTCTGCGCCTCGTGGTCGATGCCGAGCACCGGCGCGAAGCCGAGCCTGGCGGCGGCGATGGCCAGGACGCCGGAGCCGCAGCCGATGTCGAGGAGCGGACCGGCTTGGTCCGCGGCCGCGAGGGAGAGCAGGAGCTCGAGGCAGAGGCGGGTCGTCGGGTGCGAGCCGGTGCCGAAGGCCTGGGCCGGCTCGATCTCGATGTCGATGAGCCCGGCCCGGCCCGGCGCCTCCCAGGGGGCGCGCACCCAGAGCCGGCGGCCGACCTCTGTCGGGCGGTGGAACTCCCGCCAGCGCTCGGCCCAGTCGTCGGCCACCGTGGTCGTGCTCAGGTCGAGGAGGCGCGCGCCGAGGGCGGCGCGGACGTCGGCCGGGGCGGGGTAGGCGTCAGCGGGGCGGTAGACGGCGTACTCGACGGTCCCGTCCGGGAGCTCGACCTCCTCGAGGCCGGCGGGAACGAGATCGAGCAGTCCGGCGAGGGCGAGGTCGGCGTCGACCCGGGCGACGCGGACGGCGAGGCGGATCACGCGGCGTGGGAGCGGAGGGCGCGCTTGAGCTTGGTGAACACCGACTCGTCGCTGCGGAGGTTCTCGGCGGTCAGCGAGCCGGCCAGCTTCTCGACCAGCTTGCGCTGCTCGCGGGTGAGGCGGCGGGGGACGACGACGTTGACCACCACGCGCAGGTCGCCGGCGCCGCCCCGGCGCAGGCGGGGCATGCCGCGTCCGCGGAGGACGAGGACGTCGCCGGGCTGGCTGCCGGCCGCCACCTCGAGCTCGGCGGGCCCCTCGAGGGTGGGCACCTCGACGGTGACGCCGAGGGCGGCGTGGAGGGCCGAGACCTCGACGAGGGTGATCAGGTCGTCCTCGTCGCGGACGAAGCGCTCGTCGGGTCGGACCCCGATCAGGACGTAGAGGTCGCCGGGCGGGGCACCGGTCTCGCCGGCGTGGCCGCTGCCGCTGAGCCGGATCCGCTGGCCGTCGGCGATCCCGGCCGGGACCTGGACGCTGACCTTGCGCCGGGTCACGCGCCGCCCGCGCCCGCGGCACTCGCGGCAGGGATCGGAGGCGACGCGGCCGTCACCGCCGCAGACGTCGCAGGCCACGGTGCGCATCATCTGGCCGAAGGGTGTGCGGGTGACCGCCTGGAGGCGTCCGGCCCCGGCGCAGCGGGAGCAGGTCTCGATCGGGGTGCCGGGCTCGGCGCCGTTGCCGTGGCAGTGCTCGCACCGGTCGATCGCCTCGTAGGCGACCTCGTAGGTTCCGCCGCGGGCCGCCTCGGCGAGGTCGAGATCGAGTGAGGCGGCGACGTCCCCCCCGCCGACCGGGCCGCCGCGTCCACCGCTACCACCGCCACCACCGAAGAACGCCTCGAAGAGATCGCTGATCGAGCCGAAGCTGTCGAAGTTCGGCTGGTAGCCGCCGGAGCGCAGTCCGTCGTGGCCGTAGCGGTCGTAGGTGGCCCGCCGGTCGGCGTCGGAGAGGATCTCGTAGGCCTCGGCGGCCTCCTTGAACTTCTCCTCGGCCTGGGGGTCGTGGCGGTTGACGTCGGGGTGGAGCTCGCGGGCGAGGGCGCGGAACGACTTCTTGATCTGGGCCTCGTCGGCGTCCTTGGGTACGCCGAGCACCTCATAGGGATCGCGGGGCATGGTGGCGGACGGCGGAGCCTAGGCCCCGTCGTAGACGTCCTCGACGAAGCTCGAGAGTTGGTGGGCGGCGGCCCGGACGGTGGCCATGGCGGCGCCGTAGTCCATGCGGACGGGGCCGATCACCGAGACCGTCCCGAGCTCGCGGCGGGCCAGGCCGTAGCCGGCGGCGACGAGGGAGAGCGACTGGAGGGCGGGCACGTCGTTCTCCCGGCCGATGCTGACGTAGACCCCGCGCCGGCCGAGGGCGCGGCGGAGCACGGCGAGGAGGGCGACGCGCTCCTCGAGCAGCTCCATGAGCTCGCCGAGCTCGCCGGCGTCGGTGAAGATGTGGGTGCCGAGCAGGCGGGAGGTTCCGTCGTAGTAGAGGGTGTCGTGGGGCGTGCCCTCGAGCTGGCGGAAGGCGGGGGCGAGCCGCTCGACAAAGGTCTGCTCGTGGATCCCGAGCGCGGGATCGGCGATCCGCTGGTGGAGCATCCGGGCCCCGAGGGCCAGGCCGCGGAGGCGCTCGTTGAGGTACTCGCCGGCCCAGCCGATGAGCCCGGGATCGACGGAGCCGTCGAAGCTGCGGACGTACTTGGAGACGCCGCCGGCCGAGGTGATGATCACCACCATGACCACGCTCGGCTGGAGGGCGAGGACCTCGACGTGGCGGATGGTGGCGCTGTCGACGGTGGGGGCCGAGACGATGGCCAGGAGGTTCGTCACCTCGGAGAGGGTTTCGGTGGTGACTCGCATGGCCTCGTCGAGCTCATGGCGGATCAGGGTGAGCTGGATCGCCGGGGCGGTCACGAGGGCCTTGCGGCCGGCGAGGAGGCGGTCGACGAAGTAGCGGTGTCCGGCATCGGTGGGTACCCGGCCGGCAGAGGTGTGGGGGTGGGCGAGGAGGCCGTAGTCCTCGAGCAGGGCGAGCTCGTGGCGGATGGTCGAGGGTCGGCAGTCGACCTCGGGGTCGGCGGCGATCGACCGGGAGGCGACCGGCTGTCCTTGGGCGACGTAGGTCTCGACGACCTTGCCGAGGATGAACTCCTGACGGGGAGTGAGCATTGGTCGCATTGTACGAAGCGGCGGGCAGGGGCCCGGGTCGGCGGGGGGCACCGGGCGGAGCCGGAGCGAGCGATGACGGCGGCCGGGTCACGATTCGCCGAGCGCCGGCCCGGCGAGCGGCCGAGGCGGGGTCGTCCGGGGCCGGCGGACCGGGCCCGGCAGGTGACTAGAGCTCGACCTCGGCGGTGGCGTTGCGGATGATCTGCTTGCCGTCCTGCTCGGCCACGGTGTCGATGACCGCCCGGCCGCCGGCGTGGTGGCGGACGGTCCCGGTGACGACGATCTCCCGCTCGGGGAGCCCCATGCCGCGGAACTGGACGGCGAGGCGCTTGAGCTTCTCGGGTCCGCCGGCGGCCTCGGTCTGGGCGCGGGCGACCTGGGCCATCGAGTAGAGGCCGTGGAGTATGCGCCCGGGGAGCCCGACCGCCCGGGCGAAGTCCTCGTCGTAGTGGATGGGGTTGAAGTCGCCGGAGGCGCCGGCGTAGCGGACGGTGAGGTACTTGTCGGGCGTGACGTGGAGGGGCGGGATCTGGCTGCCGGGCTCGAAGGCGCTCATCAGACCCCCCTGACGATGTTGGTCCAGGTGCCGCGGGAGACGGGCTGGCCATGCTGATTCTCCGACCGGGATTCGAAGACGTAGAAGCCCTTGCCGGCGTGCTCGCTGATGTCCTTGACGGTGAGGACGGTGGTCACCTCGTCGCCGGCGACGACGAGCGGTCCCCACTCGAACTCCTGGCCGCCGTGGACGAGCATGGCGAAGTTGATGCCGACCTCGGGGTCGAAGAGGGCGGGCATGAGGGCGGGCGAGGTGTAGACGACGGCGAACATGGGCGGGGCGACGACATCGGCGTATCCGGCGAGGCGGGCCGTCTCGGGATCGAGATGGAGGGGATTGGTCTCGCCGACGGCGTGGGCGTACTCCCTGATCTTCTCGCGTCCGACGGCATAGACGGTGGCGGGGAACGTCTTTCCGACCGCCTGGGTGTCGAGTGGCAACGCCTGTCTCCTCGGTGTCGAGCTTGTCTTGCCGGAGTCGGCGGCGGGGCCTGGCGCCGAGCGGTGGGATTCGACCGGCGAGTCTACGGGGCCGGTGGACCGGGGCCGGGCGCCGCCCCCGGGTGGGGGGCGCCCGGCCGGGACGGCGAGGTCCGGCCGCCGGCCACGACGGCCGGGGGGCTAGAACACGAGCGCCTCGTCACCGCTCTCGACGGCGGCAGGCGTGGTTTCGGCGGCCGCGGCGTCGGGCCGGGGCGAGCCGAGGAACTGCACCGAGTCGGCGATGATCTCCACCGCCTGGCGGCGCTGGCCTTCGCTGGTCTCCCACTCGTGCCACTCGAGCCTGCCGTCGACGGCGACGGGACGGCCCTTCTCGAGGAAGGTGCCGCAGGCTTCGCCGGAGGCGCCGAACACCGAGACGTCGAAGAAGTTGGGCTTCTCGTCCCACTCCCCGGTGGCGGAGTTGCGCCGGCGGGTGTTGCAGGCCACGCGCAGCCGGCAGACGCTGGTGCCGGACGGCAGGGCGCGGAGCTCGGGATCCTTGGTGAGGTTGCCGAGCAGGACCACCCGGTTGATGGTCGGTGCTGACAAATCGGCCTCCTTGGTCTGGGGTCGCAACCCCTGGGTTTGCGTGGCCGCGAGGCTACGCCGCGCTTGGGACGGGATTCGTCGATCCCGCCCCAGCGGGCGAGGCGCCGAAGGCCGCGGTCAGTCGGGGAGCCGGCCGGCCTGGTCGAGGGGGAGGAGGTGGACCATGTCGTGGGCCTGCTCTTCGGCCACGGCCCGGCGGAGCGCCCTCATCGCCGCGGGCGAGGCGTAGTAGACGACGGCCTCGACCAACCGGCTGCGCGCCCAGCCGCGAACGATGGCGCGGAGCCGGGGGGCGGCCTTGACGGCGAGCTCGACCTCGATGGCCGTCGCCGGGACGCCGTCGTCACCGGCCCGGCCGGGAGGCCAGAGGACGAGGTCGGGGCGGTGGCGGACGTAGTCGCCGTCGGGCCCGATCCCGAGCTCGGCGCTGGCCAGGGGGCGCCGGGCGTCGCGCTCCCAGACGCGCAGCTCACGCTCGCCGACGACGGCGAGTCCGGGGTGGGCGAGCTCGAGGGCGACGGCGGTGCGGGTGACCTCGCGGAGGTGGAGGAAGCCTCCGGGGCTGACGCGGCACGGCTTGAGCTCGGCCAATCCGGCGCTGCGCAGGCCGGCGCCGGTCGCCACATAGAGGGCCGGATGGCCCTGGAGGAGGCGGGCCGCCGCGAGGAGGCCGTCGCGCTCGGCGGCGGCCAGGTGGGAGCGGGCGGCGTGGACGGAGATCCCGAAGCGGGCGCCGACGTCCGCGGCCGCGGCGGCGCCGAGGCGTCCGACCCAGGCGACCATCTGCTGGCGGAGGGTGGTGGTCGGGGTGGAAGGGGTGGTCGTTGGGGTGGTGGTGGTCATGTGACTCCTTTCGAGGAGCGCTCGGGGCCGAGACGCTCAGGGATGGAAGATCCGCGCGAGGGTGGCGCGGCCGGTGTCGGGGACGATCACGGCGGCAGTGCCGGTCGCGAGGGACTTGATCTCGTCGGGATGGATGAGGAACTCACGCCCGCGACTGCGGCTGCCCTTGGCCGTGGCCGCGTGGCCCTCGACTGACTGGGTGCTGAGCCAGACCGGCCGGCTGGCGCCGATCGAGGCGATGAGCTCGGCCGACTCGGGGACCCCCTGGCGGTGGGCGATCACGGTGGCGACGTTGCCGAGCACCTGCTCGAGCAGCGCCCCGGATCCGGCGGGCGACGGCCGTCGGGCGCCGGAGCCGAGATCGGCGAGCTCCTGGGTGGCGAGGAGCAGGCCGAAGCCGGCCGACCGCCCGCGTCCGAACAGGCGCGCGACGCCGTCGGCGGCGATGGCCGAGAACTCGTCGACGGCGACGAGGGTGGGCACCGGGTCGTCCTGGAGTACGGCGGCCACGGTGAGGAGGTCCTGGACGATCGCCGCGGCAAGCATGCGGGCGATCAGCGGAAGCCGATCGGCGTCGAGGCGAAAGTAGACGACCGCCCGCCAGCGGATCGCCTCGAGGAGATCGAGCACGGGCACCCCGTCGCCGGCGTCGGCCGGATCGAGCCACCGACCGACGTCGGATTCGGCGAGGATCGCCAACCGGTCCCGGGTCCCGGCGAGCCCGGCCCGCTGGCGGGGATCGAGGCCGTCGAGGTAGCGCCAGACCGGACGTGCCTGTCCCTCGTCGGGCACGCGGCGAGCGAGGAGCTCGAGGGCGCGGGGGTCCATCACCTCGACGAGTCGGGCTGGGCTCGGGGTGATCCCGGCGGCCCGGAGGGTGCGCACGGCGTGGGCCAGGTAGCGCTGGGCCTGGCGGAGATAGTGAGGTTCGCTGTAGGACTCGGCGGCGAGCGCCTTGTCGACGATCTCGCTGTCGCTGCCGTGGGCATAGGGGTTGTAGACGGAGGGACCGGTCGGGGTCCATTCGATGAACGCACGGCCGGCACGGAGGGCGGCGGTCCGGGTCTCGTCCCGGAGGAGGTCGTCGCCCTTGGGATCGATGATCACCGCGCCGTGGCCGTGATCGATGGCGCGGGCGAGGATCCAGGCCTCGGTCACCGTCTTGCCGGAGCCGGTGGCCCCGACGATGAGGGTGTGGGTCCCACTCTGGCGGCCGAGCGGGATCCGGACGGGAGCGCCGTCGGCGGCGACCCCGATGCTCAGGCCGGAGCGGTCGAGGAGCGGCCGGCGGCGCTCGAGAGCGGCGCGGAGGACGTCGAGGGGACCGCGCCGAGCCTCGGCGTGGCGGGCGAGATCGCCGCCGTCGGAGAGATCGGCCCGCTGCCAGCGGGCACCGAGGACGACGGCGAGGGCACAGGCGCCGGCGAGCGGCTTGAGGGGCCAGAGGACGACGAGTCCGGCGACCGCCCAGGTCCAGCGCAGGCCGACCGAGCGGAGACCGATGGTGATGGCGAGCCCGCCGAGGGGCACGCAGAGCAGCGTGAGCATGATTGCTCCTTTCGTCGGTGGATGCGGCGGGCCGGGATGGCTCGCCGATGGGACACCACGGCCGGATTCCGGCCGCAGAAGGGGTGAGTCAGCGGCCGCCGGCCGCGCGGAAGGAGCGCGTCAACGGATTAAATGGGGCGGCTCCGCCGCCAAGGAGGGCGTGGAGCAGCCGAGGGGCGCAGCGGCGAAGTAGCGGGCTGAGGCGGGAGCCGGGAGCCGGGAGCCCACAGCCAAGCGCACTGGGAGCCGGGGAGCCCAAAGCCAAGAGCGCCGGGAGCGGGGAGCCTGGGAGCGGAACCCATGGCCAAGAGCCCGGCGGGGGGCGGCGCAGGTGTGAAGAGCCGGGTGCCGGGGACCGGTGCTAGCGGCCGCCAAGCCGGTAGCCGACGCCCCAGACCGTCACGAGCAGCGTGCGATGGGGGCCGAGGCGACGGCGCAGGCGGGCCACCTGGGTATCCAGGCGGCGCGAGGCTGAAGGGGACGGGTCGGCCCAGACGTCGCGAAGTAGCTCCTGCTTGGTGAAGACTCGTCCGGGAGCGGTGGCCAGACGCGTTAGGAGCTCGTACTCGCGGCGGGTGAGCTCGACCGGCCGGCCGGCGAGACTGACCCGGCGGCCCTCGGTGTCGACGGCGATCGGCCCGACGCGCAGAGGCGGGGGCCCAAGGGTCCGACGGGCGAGGACGGCGACCCGGGAGGCGAGCTCGGCGGCGCGCAGGGGACCGGCGAGGACGTCGGCGGCGCCGGCAGTGAAGGCGGCGAGGATGGCCGCGTCGTCGTGGTCGGGAACGAGGCCGAGGATGCGAGCCGGCGTGGAGCACGGCAGGGCCCGGTGATCGATGACGACGACCGCCGGCCGGCCGCGGGGGCAGGCGGCGCGCGGGGCGGTGGTGACGGCGTAGCCGCGGTCGCGCAGGGCGTCGGCCACTTCGGCGCGCAAGCCCGCGTCGGGATGGACGACGAGCACCGCCGGGACGGAGGGGTCAGCCAAGCTCGACCTCGTGGGGGGCGATGCCAAGTCCGTCGCGGGCGATCAGGGCGAGGACATCGGTGTGGACCCACGGGTTCGGGCGCCGGCCGGCTTCGTCGGCAAGGAGCCCGACCCGGCGGGCGAGCCAGCTCGTCTCCCCGGAGTGACGGCCCCGACGGTCGAGCTTGGCTCGGCCGCAGGCAAGGGCGATGGCGCTGAGCGAGAGCCCGCGCCGGGCGCTGGCGTCGACTACGGCCTCGCGCAGGCGGCGGTTGAGGACGATCGGGCTGGCGCCGAGACGCCGGAGCTCGAGTCCGAGGGTGGCCACCGAGATCGACGGGTCTCGGCGGTGGCGCTCGATGGCGGCTCCGGTGAGGGAGCGGACCGGGTCGTAGTCCTCGAGGGCGCCGACCACTCGCCGGGCGCTGACGCACTGGGCGGCCCCCGGGGTCCCGGCCGGCGGCTCGCGAAGCCAGCGCAGCTCGGGCCCGCGGTGCTCGCCGCCGGGAACCACGGCGAGCCGGAAGCGGATCCCGTGGCGATCGAGGAGCACCGGCCCGCAGGTGGCATCGGGCTGTGTGGGCGAGACCGTGACGCCGTCGGACGCCGGCGGTGGGGCGAGGTCCGCGGCGGTGAGCGGTCGGCAGGTGGGCCGCCGCTGGTCGGCGAGGTAGAGCTCGCCGACGATGGTCGCGTTGACCGCCGGCTCGTCGGAGGTGACGTGGGCGATGAGCCGAGGATCCGAGCCGTCGGGAGTCCGGCGATCGACGACGAGGAGGGAGCCTCGGGCGCCGGCGAGAACGACGAGCTCTCGATCGTCGCCGAGCCTGCCGAGTTCGGTCAGAGCGGGAGGTGGAGCCGGGGGCAGCACTGACTCGCTTGACGGGGGGCTCAGCAGCGCGTTCATGTCCACTCCTCGCATGTGGGTCGTCCTCGGCCCGGCTCAATCCGCCAGGACGCGGGCCATCGGGACGTGGCTCGACCGGGTGGAGGGGGTGGATATGACCGGGATCGGGGCGGGGAGGAAGTCGGCGATGGGCGGGTTCGTGGGAGTCGCTGCTGGTGAGAATCGGATGCGGGTAGCCGAGGCGGCGCAGGGCGGGGCGAAGGGTGGGCCGACGCGACCGACGAGGGTGGGGAAGCGGAGCGGAGGGGTGAGGCGGGGGGTGGGCGGCGAGGCGAGGAGTGGCCGCCGAGGCTAGGTCGGGACGGCGTCGGACGATGCGCTCGGGCAGGACGGCGGCACGATTTCCGGGGGCGGCTGCACGATTCCAGGCGGCGACTGCGCGATCCACGGGGGCGACTGCGCGACCGGTGTCGGACGACTGCAGGTCTCGGGCTCGCCGGCGGGCATCCGTTGACCCCCTGGGTGTCCGCGGCCGACCGCGGCTCAATGCCAGGGCGGCAGGTCCGCCCTGGGAGCAACGTCGTCGAGATCGACGATCGGCCCGAACCGCGGCGTCCCGCCGGGGAGGGCCGCCACCTGCCAGCCGACGAATCGGCCGTGGTGGAGGTCGGACTCGGCCACGAAGGCCAGGCCCTCCCGCCCGGGGCGCTCCCACCGTTCGGGAGGCTCACCGATCCTGGCCAGGCAGGCGACGAGCGTCCGGTCGGCGATCCCCGCGAGGGCCTGTGCCCCGTCGCGGTCGGGACAGAGGATCACCGCTGCCGGCGGCGACCCGAGGCGGGCATAGCGGGGGACCCGCCGCCACCAGCCGGCGATGAGGTGATCGCAACGTTCGATCAGGGCGACCGTCTGGGATGGAGCGGCGGCGGGCGCGGCGAAGACGAGGACATCGACGGGCCGGGCGCCGGTCCTCCGGAGCTCGACGACGGCCGCCGGCGTCACCGGCAGGAACCGCTCGACCGACCGGCGGGCGCCACCGGGATCGCCGGTGAGGAAGTCGCGGGCGTGGAAGCCGACGCCGAGGTCGAGGCCCCCGGGCCCGATCGCGGCCTCGCGTCCCGGCGTGATCCGCGCCCGGCCGGGGCCGAGCACGCTGACCAGAGCACCGCCGGCCCGAGCTTCGAGCGCGAGCAGCCAGCCGACGACGTGGATGTCGCGGCGAAGCGAATCGAGCGTCTCCTCGCCGAGGACCGGCGCCCGCCGGCCCGAGACCTCGAGCAGGTCGAGTGCGGCGTCGGTGGCGGCGCAGGCGAAGGGAACCCCGCCGCCATCGCCGCCGTGGAGCTGGAAGCGAGCGAGCAGCCCGGCATCGGCCAGCCGCTTGAGCCGACGCTGGGTCGTGGTCAACGCCCGGCCCGGGCAGAGGCGACGGTGCGCCTGACTGCTGAGCACGCATCGCCCGGCGGCTATCCACCCGAGCAGCTCGAGCTCAGCGGCGTCGAGCACCGGTCGCCGGACCGGCGCCCTGACCGGCAGCCAGCGCACCCGGTCGGCGGCGTCGAGCGCGAGGAGCTCGGCGTAGGTCGCCGGCACCGGCGTCGGGGTTTCGGCGGCCTCCTCGAGGCAAGGCGCGACCGACGGCTCCGGCCGGCGCGCGGCCGGCGCCAGCTCGACCGGGCCGGACGACCACGCCTCGCGTCGAGTCGAGGCCGGCTCGCCCAGGATCCCTGTCTCGTGCGAGCCCGGCCGCCGGCTCAACCCCGCCGGCTCGCGTCGGGTCGAGGACGGCCTGCGCCGCTCCGACGACGGCGATTCCCTTGGGCCCGACTGCGGCCCGCAGGGGCCAGACTGCGGGTCGCCGTGGTCCGACTGCCACCCGCCCGCGCCCGACTGGCGCTCGCCGGGGCCCGACCGCGACTCGCCCGGGCCAGACTCCGGCTCGCGCGGGCCGGCCTGCGATTCTCGGGCGCCCGACCCCGACCCCCCCGGGCCCGACTCCCGCTCGCCGGGGCGCCATGGCGGGTCGACACCGGGCGAGGGCGGCGGCGGGCCAACGTCCCGGCCACCCTCACTGCCCGCCGGCGGGCCGAGGTCCCCGAGTCGGGGCGGCGGCGCCATCCGGTCGACCTCGCGGCCGCCGCGAGCCCGCTGGCGCGCGGCGACCCGCTCGATCCGGTCGGTGTCGACCTCGAGGGGCAGCGTCCGGGCGATGAACGGCCGCTCCCGTCCGCTCGGGGTGCTCCAGCTGACGATCGCCGTATGCCGTGGCAGGTGGAGGCGGACGTCCGGGGCCGCCAGGCTCGCCGCGGCTTGGTCGCCGGAGCGGACCTGGTCGCTGAATTCGGCCATGAGCAGGCCGGCCGCCGCCCGGGCGTCCACCGCCGAGGCGGTGGCGAAGAGGACCCGGTGGGCGAACAGGGCGTCGAGCTGCTCACGGAGATCCGGCTCCCACTGCGCGTCGGTCTGCCAGCAGGCCACCGTCTCCAGGCCAGCCGACCGCTTGAGCGCCAAGGTCTGCGCGAAGGCAGCGTTGATGACCAGAGGGGCCTCGTCGACCTTGAGCGCCACCGCCGTCGCCGGGCTTGCCGCCCGCCGGTCCTGAGCCCGAGCCAGGGCGGCGTCGAGCATGCCGACGAGCAGCTGCATCAGCACCGATACGTTCCCCGGACCGATCTCTCCGAGCGCCCCGCGGACGATGAGCACCTCCCGCCGTTCGATCAGCCGGTCGAAGTCGACGGTGACCGAGTCGTTGAGGAGGACGCGCTTGACCGACGCCGAGTTGAGCACCCGGGCCAGCTTGTTGGCCGGGGCGTCGAGCTTGGCCGTGGTACTCGCCCGAGCGTCGGCGAGCTGGCCCGGGAGCTCCTCGGCCAGGAAGGCCGCCACCTCGGCTACCTCGGGCATCGCCGCCAGCCGGTGGGCGACCTCGGCCCGAAAGGCGACGCCGGCCGGCCCGACCTCGAGCAGACGCGCGGCGTCCCAGAGCGACGCCCGGCGGTCGAAGGCGAGGACGGCGATCACGGCGTTGCGCAGGTAGCGGTCCGAGCTCCCCCGCACCTCACCCTCGGCGAAGAGCTGACGCAGCGCGGCCACCACGTAGTCGGCGATGGCGTCGATCGGCGCCGCCACCGCCAGCGGATTGAAGCCGCAGGTCGGACGGGCGAGGTCGAGCAGCGTGCAGACACGGCTGTCGGGCACCACGCTCAGCGCCGCCTCGGCGGCGTCGCCCTTCGGATCGAGGACGATCACCGCGCAGTCCTCCCGGCGGAGGTCCTCGCGCACGCTGGCCACCAGGTACGACGTCTTGCCCTGCTCGACCGTCCCGACCACCGCCGTGTTCTGACGGCGCAGCTGCGGATGGATGGTCACCGGGCCGTGTTCGTCGCGCAGGAGCCCGCCCGCCCCCGCCACCCGCATGATCCCGGCCGGGGCCGGCGCCAGCGGTATGGGCCGGCGCCGGCACGGGAGCGCCGTGAACCCGACCGACGGGACCTGCCAGAGGGCGGCGATCTCCTCGGCTCCGTAGGCCCGACGCAGCGGCGACGGCAGCGGGTTCCCCTCGCCGCGGGCCACCCGCCGGCGGTAGGCGCGACGGCCCCCGGGGGCCACCGGCCGGCCGACGAGCCGGTTGGGTCCTGTCCCCGCCCGCAGCTCAGCGGCAATCGCCGAGACCTGCGCCCGCTCCCGGCCGATGACCCGGATGTCGGCATAGAAGTACGGCCCACCCGGCGCGAGCCCGACCGACCGCCCACCCGGCGCGAGCAGGATCGACCGCCCACCCGGCGAGGGGATCGACCGCCCACCCGGCGCGAGCAGGACCGGCTGGCTCTCCCCCTCCGCCGATGTCTCCCCGCTCCGACCCGTCGACCCCACCCGCCCGAGGAGGGCCGGCGCCGGAGTGAGGGCAAGCTGGACGACCGACGGGCCGCCGGCCGCCCCCATCGCCCGCAGCAGCCGCTCGACCGGCGGGCGCTCGGGATCGACGTCGGCCAGGCGGCGGACCGGCTCGGTGAACGCCAGGCGCTTGTGCAGCCTGATCATCGCCCCACCCGGCCCGACGGTGGCCTCGACCGGCCGCAGCGCGCAGTTCGGGTAGCTCGAGCGCAGCGCCGCCTGGGCCTGTCGTTCGAGCCCCACCGGCATGCAGACCGCCAGCCAGGCGAGGGGGGCACCGCCGCTGCGCACGGTGAGGTGGACCTCGAGGGCCAGGGACGGCTGACCGCAGAGGAACCGGCGCGGACCCCGCCCGGCGACCACGGCGTGGAGGGCGGCCACGGTGGCGAGGATGGCCTCGGGGCGGGCGCGGTCGCCCCGATAGGGCTCGACAACCAGACGGACGTAGCTGCGTCCGGCCCGGGCCCGGAGACGCAGAGCCGGAAGTCCGACCCCGGTGACGGCGAGGCCCGCCAGGAGAAGGATCTCGGGGTTGGGCACGTGCGGATCGGTCGTGGAGGACGGTGCGCCCCGTCCGCCCGGCGCCCCCCGAATCGAGCGGTCCGGGCCGGGGCCGAGGGGTCAACGCATCCTGCCGGCGAGGGCTACCACCAACATCCGACCGCTCCGAAGAATCCGGACGGTCGCCGGCCAGGATCTAGTTCGCGGTAGAGGCCTGGCGGCGAGCCTGATCGCGGTAGCGGCGGTACTCCGGCCGCTCCGGACGCAGGCAGGCGGCGATGGCCAGCGGTCGGCAGGCCTCGCGGTGGCGCCCCAACTGCTGAAGCGCCCGGCCCAGGCAGAAGTGGGCGTAGTCGTTGGTCGGAGCCCATTCGGCGACCGCTCCGAACTCGATCGCCGCCTCCCGGTAGCGCTGCGAGCGAAACAGGGCCCGGCCCAACTCCTCCCGGATCGAGGCCTTGTCCGGCTCGAGGTCGCGGGCCCGGGTGAGCGGGACGGTGGCCGCGGCGTAGTCGCCGTGCTCGAGCAGCTCCTGGCCGCGCCGATACAGGTCGTAGACGCTTTCCATTCTCTCCCAGCTTAGACGTCGGACGCGGTCTGCGGTCGCCGTCGACCCCGGCTCGGCTCCGCCCCAACTTCGCCCACACGCGGGGGCGCAATCGCATATGTTGGGACCATGCCGACCGGGGTGCCGGCGTCCAGTCGCCTCGGGCCGGGGGATCGAGTCCGGCGCCCGGCAGAGCACCCGGGCGCAGATTCTCGACGCCCTCACAGCAGCAAGGTGGCCGCGGCGGCGGCCAGCTCGTCCATCTACACGGAAGGCACAGCAACATGAAGACAACCACGATCGCCGGCCGGCTCGCCGTCCTCGCCCTGACCGTCGGGCTCAGCGCCTGCGGCAGCAGCAGCAGCAACAACTCGACCACGACCACCACCGCCACCACCACCACCGCGGCCGCCGGTCTCTCCCGCAGCGAGCTGGCCACCCGGGCCGACAAGATCTGCGCCACGGCCCAGTCCCAGTCCTCGACGATCAAGGCGCCCGGCAACCTCGCCGCCGACGCCACCGCCGCCGCCGCCTACTTCGACAAGGTCTTCCCGATCACCGATGCCGAGACCAAGGAGATCCAGGCCCTGACCCCCGCGTCCGACGCGGCCACCGACTGGCAGTCGTTCGTCTCCGCCCAGGTCGCCGCCGACCAGCTCCTGCAGACGATCAAGCAGAAGGCCGACGTCAAGGATGCCAGCGGCTTGAACGACCTCGGGAAGGTCAAGCCGGCCGGTCAGGCCGTGGCCACCGCGGCCAAGAAGATCGGCGCCACCACCTGCGCCGGCGGTTAGGCCGGTCGCCCGCCGGCACGAGCGCGGCCCCCCGGACGGCGGCCGCGCTCGGCCTCCGGTCCTCGCTGCCCGCCTGCCGTCGGGGGCCGGGCGGCTACCCGGCCGGGTCGATCACGACGTGCGAGAGATCGTCGTAGACGACCACCCCCCCGTGGCGCAGCCAGCCGGCGGCGCCGTCGGGACCGCTGAGGAGAGCCGCCTTGGCCAAAGCCTCTCCCTCGACGGCGGTCGGCGCCAAGGCGGTGACCTGGACCACGCCGGTGTAGGCCGGGCGCCCGGTCGCCGGATCGAGCAGATGGTGAGCCGGCCGTCCCCGGTCGAGCCAGCTCCGCTTGGTGATCCCCGTCGTCGCCACCCCGCCGTCGCTGAGGGCGAACTCGTGGAGCACGCTTCCGTCGAACGGGGCCGCCACCTCGATCGTCCGCTCCACCCCAGCCGCTCCGCCCACCCGCAGGTCGCCCTCGCAGTCGATGGCGAAGCCGTCATGGGCGACCAGCATCTCGCCGAGGACATCGGCGAACAGGCCCTTGACGATGCCACCGCCGTCGAAGTGGAGACCCGGCGGCCGGGACACCGTGCCCGCCTCGTGGTCGACCACGACGCTGCGCCACCGTTCGGCCGGATGCCGGCCGCCCGGCTGGCGCGGCGGGGCCAGGGCGAGGGCGAGGGGGAGGGCGAGCGAGGCCCGAAGATGGTCGGCCTTGTAGCCGGCCTCCTCGATCTCGTCGAGCATGGTCGCGTCGACCAGTCCTCCGGTCAGTTCGGCCGCGTCGATCACCGCCTGGACGAAGCGGGCCATGATCGGAGTCACGGAAACCCGGTCGTCGGGATCGCGGTTGAGGCCGGCAAGCTCGCTCGCCGGCTTGAACCGCGAGAACTGGTCGTGCCAGACCAGCAACTGGTCGGTCGCCGCCGAGACCGCCTCCGGCGGCGAGCCGAGGGGACCGGCCCCGTCGACGAGCACGGTACACGCCCCGCCGAAGCAGGTGAACGTGTTCGTGGCCTCGGTCATGTTCGCGGTCATCGGCGGCGGTCGACCCGACGGTCGGGCTCGGGACCCTACTCGGCACGCGCCGTCACGGCGCGCCGCACCGGCTGACCCCGGGGGGTGGCCTCCAGCTCAGGGACTGTCTCCTCAGCCGTCGCCCCAGGCTTAGGCCCGGTTGGCGCCTGAGCTCCCTCGACGCCGTCCAGCCCCGACGCGCGCCCCCGGGTCTCAGGTACCCACGTTCGATGCCGAGCAGCCCACGTCCGCCGGGAGCGGCAATTCGGTCAGCCGCCGAAGGTCCTGCTCGTCGTCGCCCATCAACAGCCCCGATAGCAGCGATGGTCCCCGGCCGTTGGCGGTGAAGGCGGGGTCGTAGCTCGCGATCGGGACGAGCGCACGGTCCGGGTAGGTGGCCTCGAGCCGCTTGACCAGGTCGGGCAGCGAACCACTGTGGCGGTACGTCTGCCAGCGCCCCCGTCCCTCCCACGACGGGCCGCGCCGCGCCGCGATCTCGTCGAGGACCAACAGAGCCGGGGTGCTCGCATTGATCCGGAAGTTGAGATCGAACACCTTCACCTCGCCCGAGGACGTCAGCCCGGTGTCGATGCCGCAATAGCCGATGAACCCCATCTGCCGCGCGCGCTCAGCGACGGCTTGGCACAACTCGGCCGCGGCCGGCGCTACGACGGTCCCGCCGACCCGGCTTCCGCCGTACGCCCCGGTGGCGGAGATCAGCTGCTCCGTCGCCCCGAGCAGTCGCGGCCTGCCGATCGCCTCGACGCAGAAGTGAACGCACCAGTTCTCGACGAGGTCGAGGTACTCCTCGACGATCAGCTCGGCGCCTGGCTGCACGAATCTCGGCTGTGCGACCGCGCCCCCGGCCCGATGGACGTACACCCCGTATCCGCCGCCGGAGGAGTCCTCGGAGCAGACCTTGAGGACCCACGAGTCGTTCACGCCGAGCCCCGCGACATCCCCGGGACTGATCGACGACCGCCGCGGCGCGCCTTCCGCGCCGACGATCGCCGGGAGATTGGCCTTGTTGTTCAGGTACCGCAGCACGTTCGGCGCCACCATGCAGGCCTCGGCCGGCACCTCGTCCTCGTCGTGGACGTGCTGGCACAACAGCCGCTCGCCGTTGCCGATCACCTCGGCGACCAGGCGGTGGAACTCCTCGGCCGTGCGGTAGGTGCGGATCTCGCGGCTCGCGGGAACGCCGGCACCGGCGAGCAGGTCAAGCCCGCACGGGCTCGCGACGCCCGCGCTGCAGATCACCGGCGTCCGATCCGCGATCGCCACGATCGGGCCCGTGAGGGCGTCGCGGAGGTGGGGGTCGGCCGTGTTCGCACCTTTGTCGGAGAGCGGCAGCCTCGCGGTCAGGACGGCCTCGGGGCCGAATACGGACGTCGGCTCCCGTGCCGTTATTGAGCCCGGCGCCGCGCGGATGCTCCTGGGCACCGGTTCCGTTGGGAGCCCGGACCCCGCGTGGACGGCGCCGGCGACGCCCCCGCCGCCGACCTCCTCGAGGAGGTCCCCGGCGGCGTCGATGTCGAGATCCTCAACCGGCCAGCGACCAGTCTGGTGATCGGTCATTTTGCGTGCCTCCTCCTGTGCGGCTTCAGCCCCGAGCCAGCGCACGTCTAGGGTGCTCACGGTGCCGTGCCAGCGTCTCGGCCCGAGGCTCCTCCGACCAGGGACGGCCGGGAGAAAAGTCGGGCGCGAGTTTGTCCCCGTGGCACTATGCACCCACACTCTCACGTGGTATGTGACGCCCCCAGGGCGCCCCTGGGCCGCGCCGGCTCCTGTTCCCCTCGACCCGCTGCCGTCCGGCAGGATCGGCTACTCGCGGTCGGTCACGGTCCCGTCTGCCCGTGCGATCGCATTCGGCATCGCCGAAGCCGACCTCGCGATGCCGACCCCGCCTGCCCTGTCGACCAGGATGAGGCCGCCGTAGCCGCCGTAGCGCTCAAGCACCCGTGCCACCGAACGCTCGGCCGCCGCCTGCGCCCCGCCGGCCACGTTCTCGACCGTCCAGAACGCCGCGCACGCCCGCGCGAACGCCTCTCCATCGCCGGTGCACGAGCAGGCAGCGTGCTCGTCCGCGTAGGTCCCGCCGCCGACCAGCGGGGCGTCGCCGACGCGCCCGGGGTCAGTCCCTGCGATCCCTCCGGTGCTCGTCGCCGCCGCGAGGTGGCCGTTCCCGTCCCTCGCCACCGCGCCGACCGTGTTGCCGCGGTCGAAGCTTCCCCGGCCCTCGAACTCAGCCCGCCGTTCCGGGGTGATCATGAGCGCCGGGTCGCATGGCGTGAAGCCCCGAGTACGGGCAAACGCCGCCGCTCCGTCTCCGACGAGCAGGTGATAGCGACCGTCCTCGAGAACGGCGCGGGCGACGTCGACCGGATTGCGAAATGGCGGCAGCACCGCCACCGCACCCGACGCCCTCGAGGCGCCGTCCATAACGCAGGCGTCGAGCTCCAGGGTACCCCGGCTGGTGAGCACGGCACCGGTCCCGGCATTGCACTCCGGATCGTTCTCGACGACCCGGACCGCGGCGATGACCGCGTCCAGTGCCGTACCGCCGGCCGCCAGGGTCTCCCACCCGGCGCCGGCAGCTCGCCGGCACGCCGCACGACCCAGGCCGGTTCCGGCGTACCACTCCGAGGCGCCGCCATGCACGACGACGATCGGCTCGACTCGTTTGCTCACCCGCGCCAACGGCTACGGTCGGTGTGGCGAGGGCAACCGGAGCACCGTCGGCATGCTAGCGGCCGCACCGACCCACGTCCCCGGACGGACTACCGAGCGAAAGGGGACGCCATGACTCAGCTCAGCGCACCCAACATAGCCTCGCCGCCCGCACGAGAGATCTCTTGAGCTCGACGCCCAGAGGTCCCAGCCCAGCCGCATCGACACGACCAGCCACGTCACGCTCGCAGGATTCGCGTTCCCCCAGCGCCTGGCAGGGCTTTCGGCAATACAACTGGCGTGCGCACTTTCAAACCCTGAAGTCCAGGTCCAGGTTCGACGGATGGCGACGGTGGCGGCAGGTATCGCGTGTGGCAAAGCGGCCGCGCCCGACCGCGCAACGAGCGACCCCGACTCGGCCGGGCTGGGGTTTACGAGCTGGTGATCGCGGTTCTGGGAGCGGCGAGTCAGTCCCTGAGACCTCAGGAAGTGCTCCGTCGGGCCGAGCGTATCCACGGCCATCGGATCGCCCCTCCTCGATCCGCAATTGCTTGCGCGAGGCATCCAC
>JAXDHJ010000028.1:0-2953 GCA_034664565.1 Solirubrobacteraceae bacterium | reverse complement strand
CCGAGAGGGCGCCCATCGAGGTCCCGTGGTAGGCGAGCTCCCGGGCGATGAGCTTGGTCCGGGTCGGCTGGCCGGTCGCCCGGTGGTAGGCGCGGGCGAGCTTGAGGGCCGACTCGACGGCCTCCGACCCGCCGGAGGTGAAGAACACGCGGTCGAGGCCGGTGGGGGCGAGGGCGGCGATGGCGGCGGCGAGCTCGATCGAGGCCGGATGGGCGTAGCCCCAGTTGGTGAAGAAGGCGAGCTCCCGGGCCTGGGCGGCGGCGGCCTCGACCAGCTCCTCGCGGCCGTGGCCGACGTTGACGCAGAACAGGGCGGAGAGGCCGTCGAGGTAGCGGCGGCCGTGCTCGTCATAGACGTAGCAGCCGTCGCCGCGGACGATGATCGGCACCTCGCGGGCGCCCATGCGGGTGAAATGGAGCCAGAGGTGGCGCCGAGCCAGAGCCTGGAGATCCTCGGTTGCCTGACCGCTGGCATGGGTGGCCATCACGTTCCCTCTCGCTCGGGGGACCGGTCGCCGCCGGAGAGCGGCGGAGATCCTTGCTGCCAAGGGTACATCTCGTCTTTTTCCTGGAGGAGTTCTCGCCAACCGGGGCCCGGGCGGCGGGGCCGCCAGCGGCCGGGGCTCGCCCGGCTGACCGGGGGCCGAGCGACGGGACCGCCGGCGACCGGCGCTCGCACATGTGGCGCGCGTGCCGTCTTTGTCGTTAGGATCGCCCTGGCCGCCCGGTGTCGTCCTCCGCGGACGGCGTCCGGCTCCGCTGTTCAAGCAAAGCGCGCCGGCAGCCAGCGAGCGCTGGGGACGGTGCCCGAGAAAGGGCGTGGGTGATGGACGACAGCGCGCGTGTAAGCCCGCCCGGAGCGACGGACTACGGAAACTGGATGTCGACGACGCCGGGTCTGGGCAGCCAGCTGCTGCGCGAGATCTGCCTGCCAGCCACCCACGACAGCGGGACGGTCCACGCTGGGGATGCCGATGGTCGACGATCCGAGTGATGCGATGGCCGGTGTGCTCGACGAGCTCGAGAGCATCGCCTCGAAGATCAGCGACGTCCTCGGGAGCAAATTCCCCGATCCCCTGGGCTCGCTCGAGCGCGACGCTGTTCCGACTGTCCAGGGCCTCTCGATGGCCACGACGACGACGATCGCCCAGCAGCTGGCGGCAGGAATCCGCTGCCTGGATCTGCGCGTGTCCTATGCCCCGGACTCGGGCGACTTCTTCACCTACCACGGCCTGACCGGAACGAACCTGACCGCTGTCCTCGCCGACATCACGACGTTCCTCCAGTCGGCGACGGCCGAGGTGCTCTACATCACCATGGGGCACTACACGGACGCCACCGCCTACGGCCCGGAGTACGCCGCCGATTTCTCGGCCGCGGTCAAGCAGGCGCTTGAGCCCTGGGCCTACCGGCGGTCGACGTTCCAGTTCGGGTGGTACCGCCCGGGCAACCAGCAGTTCTACATCGCGGACAGCTCGACGCCGAGCGCGTTCGTCTCCTTCCAGTACGGGAACGACGGCGACCTCCCGCTGAGCGGCGATTGGACCGGCCAAGGGCTCGCGACCGTCGGGTTGTTCCGGCCCGGGAACAAGACCTTCTACCTTGCGAGCAGCAACGCCCCCCCGGTGGTGCCCTCGGCGTTCTTCACCTGCGACTTCGCCCAGCCCGGCGACGTGCCGGTCGCCGGGCGCTGGAACGCCAGCGCGCAGTTCGACACGATCGGCCTGTTCCGGGAAGCCGCCGACGGCGCCGGGCCGACCTTCTACCTGTGGAACGCGAACGGGACCGACGGATCGGACATCGGCCCCCCGGACGTGACGGTGACGCTTGACATCGCCGCGGCGACCTATCTCCCCCTGGTTGGCGACTGGGAGGGGCAGGGCTTCGAAACGGTCGGTCTCTACCGAGCGGGGTTCGCCACCTTCTACCTCTGGTACGCCAACGGTGGCGGGCCGCCAACCTCGACGGTGCAGTACGGGACCTATGGTGACGCCCCGGTGGTCGGGGACTGGACGAGCAGCGGCGTCGATACCCTCGGCGTCCTCCGCGTCCCCTCGACGCCCGGATCCTCAGCCTTCTACCTCAACTACGAGAACCTCCCGACGGGCGGGAACCTCGTGCTGGCGGTGCCCGAGGCGCAATCCGGGGACGTCCCCCTGGCCTTCTCCTCCGCGCCGGCCAACCCGTTCCGGCAGACGCTCGCCGCGCTGACCAACGACCTGCGGACCTCGCGCGTGATCCTGGTCAATGACGCCTCCCCCGACCCGGTGTTCTGGCCGGGCCTCTACAGTCCGCCGAGCGGGGGACCGGGCAATCCGGTGCTCGCCGGCTACTACACCGACACCAACGACGCGGACGCGATGATCGCGGCACAGACCAGCCAGCTGGCGTCCGCGATCGATCAGGATCTCCCGTTTGCCCTCTATCTCACGCTGACCCCGAGCACCTCCGACGCGGTCGACCGCGTCCTCACCGGTATCGCCGACCCGCTTTCGGTGATCGCCCTCGCCGCTCTGGCTGTGCCGGTCGTCGGCCCGATCCTGGCGAGCATCCTCGAGGTGCTGATCCACGAGCACAAGACGCAGAGCTACCCGTGGATGACCCTGCAGGAGCTGACGACGACGGTCGCCGGCGCAGGCAGCCTGACCGAGCTGGTCACCACCCGGATCATGCCGTCCACGGCGACGGGCAACCCGATCTCGATGATCTACGCCGACTTCTTCGAATCGACGACGCTCGTCGACCTCGCGATCCAGCTCAGCTCGATGGGCCCGGCCACCGCGTCCGCCGTGGCCGGGCCGGCCGGCGGCGGCGGCTGAGGGCCCTGTGTCGAGATCCACCTCAAGATCTCCCTCGTCGACAACGACCCACCAGCCGTCGCCGAGATCGGCTACCTAGCCGAGCCAGAGATCTGCCTGGCCGGAGCGATCGGGAACGTCGGCCGGCTCACGGGC
>JAXDHJ010000027.1:0-28557 GCA_034664565.1 Solirubrobacteraceae bacterium | reverse complement strand
TCTCATGAAGCTCCTCAACCGCCTCATCCACCCCCGCCACATCACGAAACGTCATCTTCGGCGAATCAGCCGTCATCCGCTTCGCCCGCGACTTCCCAAACGACATCACCTTCGACCCACCACCCTGGGCCTGCCTCATGATGAAGAAGAAGAACCCGAGGAAGATGAGGAAGGGGAACACGTAGGTCAGGAGCGAGAGCCACCCGCTGCTCTTGGTCCCCTCCACGTTGAACTGCGGGTGGTTGGGGGCGGCGTTGAGATCCTTGACCAGATCTGACGCTGCCTGCCCGGGAATGAAGCCGACCTCGTAGGTCGAGCCGTTGGTCAGGGTGACGCCGACCGTGTTGTCCTTGGTCCGCACCACCGCCGAGCGCACCTGCCCGTTGGGCAGATCCCGCGCGATCAACGTCTGGTAGGAATGCGGCGGCCCCCCACTCTGTCCCGGCGAGATCAGCTTCTGGGCCAGAAGGGCGAGCAGGACGAGGACGAGGATGGGGACGGCCGCGGCCAGCCCCCGCTTATGGAGCCGCTTCAACGGGTCCTCCGAGCGTTCGGGCGCGTGGGCGCGATCGATTTCATACTTCTTCCTCTGCGCGTGGCGGCGTCTGACGGATCATCGAGCCGGCGCGAGCGGCCGCCTCGAATCCTCCAGCAGTCGACCTGCACCGGCCGGCGCGGCGGGCGCTCCGGCCGGCGTGGGTTATCGCCATCCTCACGCGCCGATCACCGCTAGACCACTCCGCGAGGCCCCGAGCGAGGCGAGACTGCGCGGACGGCGGGCGCCCGTCACCCGAGCCCGCGCCGAGATGCCGGATCGCCCGGCCCTTGCCCTGGAACTCGGCTTGTCACGAAGGAGGAGCAATGCACGGGGATTCTCGCAGATGGGGATGGGGCGCCGCGGCGGCGGTGTGCACGCTGGGGGCGACCCTGGCCACAACGTCCAGCCAGCGTGCCCACCCGGCCCAGGCCGGCTCGACGGCGACGCCGATCGAGCACCTGGTGGTCATCTTCGGGGAGAACGTCTCCTTCGACCATTACTTCGCCACCTATCCCAACGCGGCCAACACCTCGTGGCAGCCGTCGAACCCCGGTCGCCATCAGCTCAGCCTGAGCGATCTGGCCAACCGGCTCGGCCCCACCGTCGATCTCACCCAGATCGCCGCCGCCCTGGCCCGGGCGCCCCCGGGCCATGGACAACCTGGCCAAAACGCCGGGGCTCGGCGGGCGCGGCACCCTGCTGACCGACAACCCGAACCTCGACGCCGACGGGAATCAGGTCAACCCGCGGCGCCTGGACCCCGCGAGCATCGGTGACGTCCTCACCGGCGATCAGGACCACGGCTACGCCGACGAGCAGAAGGCGTTCCACGGCGGGGCGATGGACCGGTTCGTGACCAGCGTGGGCGACGGATCCGGCAAGAGCCCGACCGGTCAGCCGTGCCACCCGAGCGACGTCATGAACCACTACGACGGCAACCCGGTGACCGCGCTCTGGAGCTATGCCGGCCAGTTCGCCGTGAGCGACAACTCGTTCGGCACGACCTTCGGGCCCTCGACCCCGGGGGCGCTCAACCTCGTCTCGGGCAACACCGGCGGCCCCACCACCGGCCAGCCGCTCGGCGAGCAGCGCCCGGTCGACCCGGTTGCCGTGACGAGCGCCGTCCGCTCGGCTCGGGCGCCGGCGCGGTGAGCAGCCCGGAACCCCATGGACATGGTTTCGGTCCCGAGCGCCATGGGTAGCGCTCGGGCCGATGCCATGCCTTGGACCCGGGCCCTCGGTCTCATGCGCGCCAGCCTGATCGGCGGCCCCTTCGACCGGGCCGAGCGGGAGGTCGAGAGCCCTCCGCCGGACGTCGTCCTGTGCACCGACAGCGCGAGCCCGACGCTCGAGCACCTCTACCGCCTGCGCGGGGTGGAGCCGGACGGAGCCGAGGAGCTCGCCGTCTACGAGTTCGCGCCCGAGGCGGCCCACGCCGGCCCCTGAGGGCGGATCGCCCGCTCACAGGCCGGCGGCTCTCAGGGCGCTGCGGTGGGCGGCCGCCTCGAGCTCGTCGTCGAGGGACTCGAGTTCGTCGACGCCGAGGGCGGTGGCGATCAGCCAGTCGCAGAACCAGCTGTTCTTGGGCAGGAGGGGACCGTGGAGGTAGGTGCCGATGACGTTGGCGCTGCGGGCGCCCTCCTGACCACTGCGGCCGTCGTTGCCGCGGCCGCGCAGGACCCGTCCGAGCGGCGCCTGGCCGGCGCGCAGCCGGGTGCGGCCGCCGTGGTTCTCGAAGCCGGCGAGCACCCCGCCGTCGGCCAGCTCGATCGCCACGTTGCCGATCAGCCGGGGGCCGGCCTCCCGCACGGTGTCGACATCGAGGAGCCCCACCCCGTCGATGACCTCCTCGTCGAGCTGGTAGGAGTGGCCGAGGAGCTGGTAGCCGCCGCACACGCCGAGCACCACGGCGCCGGCCTCCGCGGCGCGCACGAGGCCATCGCGCTTGTGGGCGGTGAGGTCGGCGGCGCACCGCCGCTGGTCGGCGTCCTGGCCGCCTCCCAGGTAGTAGAGATCCTGGCCGGCGCCGGATAGCGGCACGCCGATGCCGGACGCGCTCAGGCGAAAGCCGATGCCCCTCCAGGCGCAGCGCCGGGCGAGCATGAGCAGGTTGCCCCGATCGGCGTAGATGTTCATCACGTCGGGGTAGAGCGCGCAGACGCGCAGCTCGGCGCTCACCGGTCGATCTCGGGCGACGCCGACGCCGCCGCGGACCGGGGGGCGCTCATCCGCGCCGGCCGCTCGAAGATGAGGATCTCGCTGCCGGCCCAGTTCTCGGTGGGAGCGATGACCCGCGATCCCCGCAGGGACAAGCCGGCGCCCGCCGCCTCGCTCGCCAGCTCGCCGGGGCGCAGGCGGGCGAGGTGGATGACGTCGTCCGCCACCCGCACCCCGCCGGCGCCGGTCCGCTCGCGGCGGCGTTCGAGGACGATGCTCCGCTCCTCGAGGCGCAGCGCGGTCGGGCGGCTCTCGTAGAGCACGCCGGCCAGCTCGGTCCGGTCGGGCTCGAGCTCGACCTCGAAGGGCTCGACGCCCTCCCCGAGCAGGGCCATGGCCAGCACCCCGCCCGGGCGCAGGCAGGCCCGGGCGCAGCGCAGGAAGGCGGCCCGGTCGGCGAGCAGGTGGATGGTCTGCATGGGGACGATGCACAGGCCGAAGCGCTCCTCGAGGGAGAAGGCGCAGGCGTCGGCCGCAAGCACGGTGACCGGCAGCTCGCCGGCCCGCAGGCGCAGGGCCTCGAGCAGCTGGGCGTCCCGGTCGAGGGCGTGGACGGCGTGACCGGCCCGGGCCAGGGTGAGGGCGACCCGACCGGTGCCGGCGCCGACCTCGAGCACCGGTCCGCCGGCCGCCGCCGCCAGCTCGAGCCAGAGCGCGAGGTCGGCGGCGTAGGTGCCGCATTCGAGGTCGTGCCAGACCACGGCGTCGCCACCGCTCGGGCGGCGGGCGGCCGCGCGCCTCACGCGATGGCCCACGAGCTCGCCGCCGCGCCGCGGGCCACGAGCAGGGCGCGGAGCTCGAGCATGGCGGTGTAGGTGGGCAGGGCATAGAGCGTCTCGCCCCGCTCGGCGGCGGCCACGGCACCGTCGAGGGCGGTGGCGAGATCCGGCTCGAGGACGATCCGCCGGGGATCGACCCCGGCGTACTTGAGGCGCAGGGCGAGCTCGGCGGCCCGGGTCCCGGCGCAGGTCACCTGCCGGACGCGGTCGGCGAGGGCCTCGAAGTCGGCGTCCCAGATCCAGGAGATGTCGTGTCCGTCGGCCGTCTTGTCGTTCAGCACGCCGAGCAGGTGATGCTGGCCTGGCTCGAGGGCCAGGGTGCGCAGGACCTCGTTGGCCCCGGTCGGGTTCTTGACCAGGAGGATGCAGAGCTCGCGCTCGTCGACGGCGACGCTCTCCGCCCGCCCAAAGGCCGGGGCCACCGACTCCAGGCCGGCGACGATGGCGGCCAGAGGAATCTCGAGGGCGACGGACAGGGCGGCGGCGGCGAGCGCGTTGTAGACGTTGTAGAGGCCGGGGAGCGGAAGGTCGACGCGGGCGGATCCGCCCGGCGTGCGCAGCTCGAAGGAGGCGGCGCGAACGCCCTCCAGGGAGACCGAGTGGGCACTGACCTCAGGGTCCGGGCGACGGGCCCCGCAGTTGGGGCAGGCGTAGATCCCGAGGTGGCCGAGGTAGATCCGGGCGTAGTCGTAGGGCGTGGCGCAGCGGCGGCAGTGCTTGGAGTCGGCGGCGTGGGCGAGCGCCGGCAGCGCCAGCGACGGGTCCTCCACCCCGAAATGGACGGCGCTCGGAACGTCGCGTCCGAGGTCGGCGATCAGGGGATCGTCGGCGTTGAGGACGAGCCGGGCCGGCGAGCGGGCGACCAGGCCGGCCCAGCGGTCGGCGATGGTCTCGAGCTCGCCGTAGCGGTCGAGCTGGTCGCGGAAGAGGTTGGCCAGGAGGATCGCCCGCGGCTCGAGCTGCTCGGCCACGGGGACGAGCCAGAACTCGTCGACCTCGAAGAGGCCGAGGTCGGCGCCCGCCGCGCCGCGCCAGGTGCTCGCCTCGAGCAGGGTGGAGGCGATCCCCCCGGCCATGTTCGCCCCGGCGCTGTTGTGCACCACGCTGACGGCGGCCCGGTCGAGGACGCTGGCCATCATCGCCGCCGTTGTCGTCTTGCCGTTGGTGGCCGAGATGATGACGCTGCCCCGGCGCAGGCCGCCGGCCAGACGGGCGATCGCCCGAGGGTCGAGGCGCAGGAGGATCCTCCCCGGCAGGCTCGTGCCGCCCCCGCCCCGCCGGCGCGAGAGGGTGCCGACGCCCCGGGCGAGCTCCCGCTTGGCCCAGAACACCATCAGGCGGGGACGAGCACCCGCACGACGTGGGGGACGGCGCGCACGGTCACCGGGAGCTCGCCGATGGGGTCTCCGTCGGCGTAGACGGTGAACTCCCGGTCGGCGCGGATCGCCACCTCGCGGCCGCGGAGCACGTGGACCGTCGGCTCGCCCACATGGGTGCCCCGGAACACCTTGGGCAGCACGGCCAGGAAGCGCAGGCGAGAGACGTGCTCGGTGAGCACGACGTCGAGCTGACCGTCGTCGAGGCGGGCGTCGGGGGCGATCCGCATCCCGCCGCCGTAGCAGCTGGTGTTGGCGGCGATCACGCTGTAGCCGCGGAACCTGTGCTCCTCTCCGTCCACGCTGACCTCGAAGGTGGCCGGACGCCAGGCGGCGAGGGCGCGCAGGGCGCCGTAGGCGTAGACCAGGCCGCCGAGCCAGGACGGAGCCTCGTTGGCGATGCGGTTGGCATCCGAGTCGAAGCCGACGCTGGCGATGCAGGCGAAGCGCCGACCGTCCACCGCGCCGAGGTCGAGATCGCGCACCGACCCGGCGGCGATCACCCCGCACGCCTCGACCGGATCGGCCGGTATGCCCAGGACGCGGGCGAAGTCGTTGCCCCGCCCGCCGGGCAGCACGCCCAGTCGGGATCCGGGGTGCTCGGCCAGGGCGCCGGCGACGGCGCCGATCAAGCCGTCGCCGCCGAGGGCGACGGCCATCTCGCCGGCGCCGCTCGCCTCCCGGGCGAGCTCACGGGCGTGCTCGAGGTCGCGGGTCCGGTAGGTGGCGCTCTCCACGCCCAGCGCCGCCAGCGCCGCCTCGACCCGGGGCAGGACGCGCCCGGCGCGCCCACCGCCGGCCGACGGGTTGACGATCAGGCGAGCGGGGTCCATGGGCCAAGGGTATTGGCGAGGCAGGCGGCCCGGCGGCCGCCGCCTGAGCTCACACCAGGAGCAGGTCGGCCAGGTTCCCGGCGATGGCCACCGGCGCCGGGTCGGTGGCCGCCTCGGCCTCGGCCCGGGTGCTCGCCCCGCTGAGGACGACGGCCCCGTCGAGCCCGGCGGCGTGGGCCCCGGCGAGATCGGTGTCCACCCGGTCGCCGACGACCAGCGCCCGGCCGGGGCCGAGACGGTCGACGGCAGTGAGGAACAGGCCGGGCTCGGGCTTGCCGAACGTCTCCGCCGTGGCGTCGGCTGCCACCTCGACGGCGGCGAGGATAGCTCCGGTCCCCGGCCAGTAGCCGCCGGGCATGGGAAAGCTGGGGTCACGGTTGGCGCCGAGGAGGGCGGCCCCTGAGCGCAGGGCCTGCATCGCCTCGCGCAGCTCGTCGTAGTCGAAGCCGTCGTGGCCGGCGACGACCACGACCTGGGCCCGGGTGATGAAGTCACTGCCGTTGACGATGCGCAGGCCGGCGTCGATCACGTGGCGGTGGATGGCCGGCGAGCCGATGACCACGGCGGTGCTCCCGGCGTAGCGCTCGGCGAGGACGTGCTGGAGGGCCCCGCCCACCGTGACCACCTCCTCGAGCGAGGCCTGGATGCCAAGTGACCAGAGCTTGCGCACGAACTCCTCCCCGGCCCGGCGGGCATTGTTGGTGACGAACGCCACCCGCTTGCCGGCCCGGCGCAGCTCGGCCACCGCCTTGACCGTGCCGGGGACGACGTCGTCGCCGACCCAGACGCAGCCGTCGAGATCGAGCAGGAAGTGGTCGTAGCCCCGGGCGAGCGCGGAGAGCGTCACCCCGGCATTATCCCGGCGCTTCCCGGCCGGAGCCGCGCGGCATGCCGGGCGGGTCGCGGCCGCCGTGGGCGCGGCGCCCGGGTAGGCTCGCGCCGCATGGGCGCCAGGTGGACCGCCGCCGACATCCCCGATCAGACGGGCCGCCGCGCCGTGGTCACCGGCGCCAACAGCGGCCTTGGGCTCGAGATCGCGCGCGCGCTCGCTCGGGCCGGCGGCGCGGTGGTGCTCGCCTGCCGCCAGGAGGCCCGAGGCCGGTCGGCGCTGGCGGCGATCCGGCGCGAGCTTCCGGGGGCACAGGTCGAGCTCGCCAGCCTCGACCTCGCCTCGCTGAGCTCGGTGCACGAGTGCGCCGAGCGCCTGGGGGAGGGGCCGATCGACCTCCTGATCAACAACGCCGGTGTGATGGCGCCGCCCCGGGGCCTGACCGTCGACGGCTTCGAGCGCCAACTGGGAACTAACCACCTCGGCCCCTTCGCGCTGACCGGGCTGCTCTTCGAGCGCCTGCTGGCGGCCCCGGCCCCGCGGGTGGTCACCGTCTCGAGCCTGCTCCACCGCTCGGGGTCGATCGACTTCGACGACCTCCAGGCCGAGCACGGGTACCGGCCGTGGCGGGCCTATGCCCAGTCGAAACTCGCCAACCTCCTCTTCTGCTTCGAGCTCGACCGCCAGGCCCGGGCGGCCGGCCTCGAGCTGGCGAGCATGGCCGCTCACCCCGGGTACGCGGCGACCAAGCTCCAGTCCAACGGCCCGCGCCGCCCGCTCGAGCGCCTCCTCCTCCCGGTGGGGTACCTGCTGTTCGCCCAGAGCGCGGCGGGTGGAGCCCTCCCGGTGCTCTGCGCCGCGTGCGCCCCCGATCTCCCGGGCGGCGCCTACCTCGGGCCCGATGGGTCGGGGGAGCGGCGCGGGTATCCGCGGCTGGTGGCACCGAGCAGCGCCGCCCTCGACGCGGCGAGCGCCGCCCGCCTGTGGCGGGTCTCCGAGGAGCTGACCGGGGTGAGCTTCCCGCGCCTGGCCGCCTGACGCGCCGCCCGCGCGGCGCCGGGCGGGTCAGCGGGCGGGGCGCTTGGGGCGAGCGCCGCCCTTGGCGCCCTTGGCCGGCACCCGGCCCTTGGCCGGCGCCGCCCCGCCCTGGGCCGGCTCCCCGCCCTTGGCCGGGTTGGCGGTCGATGCTCCCTTGGCCGATCCGGCGGGGCGCGCCGAGCCGCCTCGCCGTCCGGCGGTGGACGGCGCGCCGTCGGTGACCCCGCCGGCCGAGCCGCCGCCCTTGGCGGCCGCCGACGCCCTCCCCTTGGTCGCCGGGGACCCCTTGGCCGGGACCCCGCCCTTGGACGCCGCCGTCTCCCGGGCGGCGCCGGAGCCCCGGGCGGCGCCGGAGCCCCGGGCGGCGCCGGAGCCCCGAGCCCCGCCGGCCGGACGGGCCGGGGTCGACCCGCGAGCGGCGGAGCCGCGGGTCGGCGGCGATCCCTTGGCGGGGACGGCTCCCTTTCCCGAGGCCGGGATGGCCCGAGCCCCGGCCCGAGCGGCCTTCTGGCGTCGGCGGCCGAAATAGGTGAGGACGGCGAGGGCGGCGCCGACCACGATCAGGCCGAGGAGAAGGGCGGGGGCCAGGCCGATGCCGCCGAAGATCTGCGCCACCAACTCGACGACCCCGAGGCCCAAGCCGAGCACGACGATGACGATGAGGGCGACGACGGCGAAGCCCCGAGCCTTGAGCAGGGGGCCGGAACCCGGGGGCGGGACGATCAGCCCCATCAGGCGTAGGCCCATGAGGGCGCGGCCCGACGGGGGCTCCTGGCCGAGCTTCTCCACGGCGTGCTTGAGGTCGTCGGGCCGGCGCTCGGCCAGGGCCAGGGAGGCATCGGCCATGCGCCGGATCTGCATGCGCTCCTGGGGGCGAGCGGCGGCGATCGCCCGTTGGAAGTAGGTCCGGGCGGCGGCGGCGTCGTAGCGCTCGGCCGCCCGGGCGCCGAGGATGGCGAGGGCGATCGAGCGGTGCTTGGACTCGCTCTCGAGTTGCTCGTCGCTGCGCTCCTGCATGTCCTCCATCAGCGCCGGCGAAAGGCTCTGCTCCATGCGGACCTGACGTTGCTTGGCCATCCCCGCCAAGTCTAGGGATCGGTGACGGGCCGGCGCCGATATATTCGCGCGGTGGACGCCCGCCATCTCCCGCGACCGCCCCGTCCGGCGCCGCGCCTGGAGGGTCGGGCCGCCGGGGGCGTCGTGGTCGTGCTCGTCGGCCTCGTCCTCTGGCTCGCCCCGAGCCTCGCCCTGGCCCAGAACCCCTTCGCCCCGCTTCCGAGTCAGCCGACGCAGACGCCGACGGCCACCACCCCGACGACCACCACGACCACGACGACCGGCGGTGGACTCTCGACCACCGAGCAGATCGGCCTGTTCGGAGCGGGCGTGCTCCTCATCGCCGGGATCGCCTATCTCATCCGCCGCGACGCCCACGCCCACGCGCCGGCGCGGCGCACCGCCGGGGTCGGTCCCCGGTCGACGGTGCCGCCGCGGGGCAAGCGAGTCGAGAAGTCCCGGGCCAAGGCCAAGGCGGCCCGCCGCCAGCGCAAGCGCACCCGCTGAGCGGTCCTCCCCCCGCGCCGCGGGCTGGCTAGCCGGCCAGGCGGTCGAGGGCGAGCACGACGCGGTGCACCGCCGGAGCGACCACCGCCTCGCCGCGCTGGACCGCCTCGGCGACCATGAGACCGACCAGCACGTCGATCAGGTAGTGCTCCCCGAGGTAGACCACGCTGAAGCTGGCCAGGGCGACGTAGGTCCAGCCCAGGGCGCCGGGAATCGGGCCGACCTCGGCCAGGCCCTTGGCGGTGATCGCCGCCGAGGCGATGTGGTCGGAGGGCATCGAGCCCCATGGGTTGCCCTCCGGCGTGTTCTCGCTCTCCAGGGGCTTGCCGGTCAGGGAGTTCAGCACCTGGCGGCGGACCCGCTCGACCTCCCCGCCCATGCGGCCCGCCTTCTCCGAGGCCCACCAGGGCGGGGCGGTGGGGAGGAGGAAGTAGAAGGGGGTGGTCAGGTGGTAGGCCGCGGCGAGGCGCCCGGCGGCCCGGGGGACGTACTGGTGGTGGCGCAGGAGCAGCCAGCCGAGCAGGGCGTGGGGGACGAACCACGATCCGTAGACGAGGGTGACCAGGCGATCGAGGTGCGAGACCTTCGAGCGCTCGCGCAGGGCCCGCTGGAGGCGCAGGGTGGGGGGGACGCCAAACCCGAGGAGGGTGTCGATGCGGATCGGGTAGTCGATGCCCAGGCGCTTCTCGAGGTGCGCCTTGCGCTCGTAGGGAAGGGTCCAGGTCACGGTGAAGGACCACATGTAGGCGGCTCCCACCGCCGCGTAGCGCCATCTCCGGCGGGGGGTCACGCCGGCCACCGCCACGGGGACGAGGGAGACGAGGGCGAGGGTCAGCGGCGGCGGGACGCGAAGACGCTTGCGTGCCGCCACCAGGGCCGCCGCCGGAACCAGCCCGGCGAGCATGATCCACTGGGGGGTGGTGGGAATGAGGCTGCGCCGGGCACCGAGGCGGCGCCGCCGGGTGCGCATGGCGATCCGGGCCAGGGGGTGGGCCCGGCCCGGTCCGGCCCGACGGTGCTCGGCCGAGCGCCGCGAGAACCTGCCGGGAGAGCGCTCGAGGGCCGCCAGCCTCACGTGGGCGGGTGCTGCTCGACCGCCTGGAGGGCTGGGGCGCCCGGGCGGATCCGCTCGTCGCGTGGCATGGGCCAGGCATTCCCGGGTCGGCGACGCCAAAACCATGACTGGTTTGAGGCGGTGACGAAAGCCGCGGTTTGCAGGAGAAATCTCACCACCCCCCACAGCCGGCGTCAGCCTAGGTTTACGGTTGCTTGGTGAGCGGATTGTCGGAGGGGCGTCCGGGTACCGGTCGAGGGTGCCGGCCACGCCAGCCACCATCGAGCAGCTCGCCCGCGACGTGGCGCTCAGCGCGGATCCGGAGAACGCCCTGCGGGCATTGAGCGCCCTCCGATCCGAGCTCGACATGCTCGAGCCCGAGCTCGTCGGCCGTGCCCTGCACGCCGGGGCCTCGTGGAGCCAGATCGCCCGCGCCCTCGGGGTGACCAAGCAGGCAGCCCACAAGAAGCATCGCCACCTGACCGAGCAGGCCCTGGCCGGGGCGGCCGGCTCGGGACCGAAGATGCTCGTCACCAGCGAGGCTCGCCGCAGCATCAGCCTGGCGCGGGAGGAGGCCCTGGAGCTCGGGCAGACCGCCCTCGGCACCGAGCACATCCTGCTCGGCATCCTTCGCTGCCGTGACAGCCATGCGGTCAGGGCCCTCAACGCCCTCGGGGTCACCCTCGAGGCGGCGCGCGGCTGCCTGCAGCCGACGATCGTCGGCGTCCCGGCCGGACCGGGTCAGCCCGGCGCTGCCGGCGCCGGTCGCGACGGCGCCATCACTCCCCAGGCCCGCCGCATCCTCGAGGGCTCACTCCGCGAGGCGGTCAAGCGCCAGGAGGGGTACATCGGCGTCGAGCACCTCCTCCTCGCCCTGCTTGCCGACTCGCGCAACGGCGCGACCCAGACCCTGGAGGCGCTCCGCACCACCCCGACCCAGATCCGCCGCCAGCTCGAGCGCGAGTGGCAGGCGATGACCGCCGCCGCCCCCTCCGAGTAGCCCGGCCGGCCGCCGCCCCCGCGCGCGGCCCGAGACGGACCGGGCGGGAGCAGCCCTGGCGGCCCGGCTCAGCTCTTGGGCCCTTCCTTGAGGTCCTGGTTGGAATGCTTGTCGGACTCGCCGACGCCCTGACGGGTGAGGCCGCCGTCCACCGCCGCGCGCAGGCGCTGGGCCAGTAGGTGCAGGCGGCTGTCGAGAGTTGGGTAGTCGAGGCCGGCATGGACGTCCTGGTCGGCCTCCCGGCGCACGGCTACGATCTGAGCGTGGGCGCTGGCGTCGAGGGTGGTGGCCTTGGCGACGGTGACCACGTACTGGTAGGCGTAGGCGAACGCGCCACAACCGGTGCAGTTGATGTTGGTGGCCACGGCCACGTTCTGCGGCGCCTGGACGGGGGCGTTCTGGGGGACGAGGACGACCTGGAAGGCGGCGGCGATGGCCTGGCACGGCTTGGTGCAGTCGTGGGCGTTGGCATGGGCGAGGTTGCTCGGGCTGGCGTTCTGCCCACCCGAGCGGGCGACCTGGACGCCGGCGCGGGCGAGGACGGTGCCGGCGTTGCCGTTGTCGACGTTGACGTTCTGACTCGGGCCGCCGCCGGCCGGCGGGCTCTGGGCCAGGCCGGCGGTCGCGGTGGCGGCAAGGGTGGCGAGAACGGTGAGCAGGGCGGCGGGGCGGCGCATCGACGATCTCCTGTGGTCGAGGGGCCGGCCGCGGCGCGGCCGGGAATCGAACGTGGTCATGGGGTGGGGGTCGGGGCCGGCGTGGTGGCCGCCGGCGCGGTGGTGCTCGGCGCGGTCTGGGTGGCGGCGGGGGCCGGGGAGGTGGTGGTCTGGGCGGGGCCGGCCGGCGTCGTCGAGGTCGTGGTCGCGGACGGGGTGGTCGCCGCCGACGTGGTGTCGGTGGTCGCGGGGACGTCGTTCCTGGGGACCACCAGGTGGGTGTGCGAGCCCTTGGACTGCTGGTGGCGCTGGCGCTCGGTGGGGGCGCCGTGGAGCTGGCGCTGGCGCTCGGCGGTGAGCGACGGCCGGCCGGTGGGGATGGCCGCCACCTCCTGGACGATTCCGGTCAGGGTTCCGCGCTCACCGGGCTGGACCGGCCGGTACTCGCCGTTGGGCCACCAGCTGAACGCGGCCAGGGCCAGGCCGGCGCTGGCGCCCAGGCCGAGGACGGCCTGGCGGGCGGGATGGCCGGAGGACCAGGTGACGGCTCCGCTGGCGCCTCGGGCTCCGACGCGGGCGCCGGTGTAGAGGAGCCCGGCGCCGGGGAGGGCGAGGAACAGGGTCTGCACCACGTCGAGGATCCCCTTGAGGGCCTGGCCGCGGCGGAAGTCGGGGCCGACGGCCTGGAAGTGCAGAGCGGCGGAGTCATAGCCGGTGGCCACCATCCGCGGGAGGTTGATGACCAGGGCGAGGACGCTGACCAGGAGGAAGAGGACGACGAGCACCACGTAGGCGCTCACCACCACCCGAACCCAGCTCTTGAGCTCGGTGACGCGCTCGTCGGCCGGGCGCCCGGGGATGAAGCTCTGGAGGACGGAGCGGATCCGCAGGAAGATGTCGGGGACGCCGGTGAGGTCGCTGAGGATGTAGTAGCCGTCCAGGCGCAGGAAGGGCAGCGACTGCTGGATGATGGCGAAGTTCTGGAGCACGATGAGCAGGAGCAGGGGCTCGAACGACGTCAGGCCGTAGAGGCCGCCGACGACGAGGGCGAAGATGACGTTGAAGTACATGCCGCCGACGTCGGTGCGCAGGCGCCCCCACTTGCCGAGCCGGTAGGCGTCGGTGATGTCGGTGTAGAACGCCGGCCAGACGATGTAGATCCCGACGCCCATGACCCCGGGCTTGGCGCCGCCGTAGCGGCAGGCGGTGGCGTGGCCGATCTCGTGCCAGGCGGTGGCGAGGACGACGCCGCCGATGAGCATGAGCATGAGCAGCGGCTGGTAGAGGGTGTGGCGCAGGCTCTGGCTGACCCCGTGGACGAGGAACAGCCAGCCATCGAGACCGATCATGGCCAGCACGGCGAGGACGATCACCGGAGGGAGGAAGAGGGGCCGGAAGATGGTGGTGAGTGACCGGACCGCGCCGTCGGGGATCACCGCCGCCCGGAACTTGAGGGCGAGCAGGGGGTCGACCTTGCTCAACTCGATCGACTCGCCGTCGTCGTGCTGGGCGACGATGCCGAGCGGGCGCAACTGCTCCTCGACCAGCATCTGGGCGTCGGGCGCCTGCACCCGCCGCTCGATGGCTTCGCTGAAGCGCTCGGCGATCTCCTCGTAGTCGGCCTCGCCGTCGATCTGCTCGGCGAGGTCGTAGAGCATCTTCGGGAGCTGGACGACCTGGCCGTCGGCGCGCCGGGCGATGTAGGGCGCCGTCCTGAACCCCGAGTCGGCGAACTCGCCGATCAGCTCGACCCCGTCGGCCAGGCGCGGCGGGGCCTGGGCCCCGCCGCTCGAGTCCGAGTCAGAGTCCGGGCCCGAGCCCGGCGCGGGCCCGGACGGCGGCACGACCAGAGCCTCGGCGGCGGCCTCGGGGCTGGTCACGTGGAGATCGTCGTCGGGAGTCATGTCGGTCGCCTGCCGCGGGCAAGGAAGGAGCGGCCGGTGGCCGCTCCCTGCTCGCGCCGCGGCATCCTCGATCCGGGCGGGCTAGTTGCCCTGGACGATGGGCGCGGTCTGGGTGGCGTTGGCGTAGGCCACCGAGTTGTCGGAGAGGACGTTGGCAGCCACGGCGGCGTTGACCGGCGCCGCGATGTTGGCGTTGATCAGCGACATCGCCGCCCGCTCGGGCAGCTCCTCGCCGGCCAGCTGGTTGAGCTCCTCGCGGGTCATGGCCCGGTACTCCTGGGGGGTGTTCTCTTCGGCCATCTTGTCTGCCTCCTGTTGGTAGCGTGCCTAGTTGCCCTGGGTGATCGGGGCGGTCTGGGTGGCGTTGGCGTAGGCGGTCGAGCCGTCGGAGAGCGCGTTCAGCGCGACGGCGGCGTTGACCGGGGCGGCCACGTTGGCGTTGATCAGCGACATCGCCGCCCGCTCGGGCAGCTCCTCGCCGGCCAGCTGGTTGAGCTCCTCGCGGGTCATGGCCCGGTACTCCTGCGGGGTCTGGTCAGTCATCGAGATCCTCCTCAGTTGCCTTGGGAGATCGGCGTGCCCTGGGTGGCCTGGGCGATCGCGGTGGCGTTGTCGGAAAGAACGTTGGCGGCCACCGCCGCGTTGATGGGGATGGCGATGTTGGCGTTCACCAGCGACATGGCCGCCCGCTCGGGCAGCTCCTCGCCGGCCAGCTCCTCGATCTCCTCGCGGCTCAACGCCTTGAAGCTCTTCTCTTCATCGGTCATTCGTGTCCTCCTCGTGGTTGGGCGCCTGGGCGCCACTCGAGTCCGGCGCGCGGCGGCGCGAGTCCTGAACCACCCGCACCCGGCTGACCGACTCGACCACGGTGGTCGCGCCGGGCTGGCCCTGGCTGACGGCGATCGCCGCGTTGACATCAGCGGCGAGGCTCACGCCATCCCGCTCGAGTTCAATCAGCTTGTGCCACCGCATGGCGAGAGGATGACCGCGCCGCCACGCCGTCAAACCCCGCCGCGGCGAATCGGCGCCGGGATCCGCGAAAAACCGGTCATTAGCAGGCGAGACGCGCCTGGCGTGCCCCGTCGCCGTCAGCGGCCGTTGACCCGACGACGTCAGCCGCGGCTGCCGCCAGCGCCGGCCGATCCCGGTGGTCGCTGGTGGATGTCGGGCGGATGGACCGGCGGGCGGATCGAGGGGCCGGCCCGGCCCGACGGCTCACCACCCCGAGGGATGGGTCGCGGGCGACCCCACCGGCGGCGCCGCCGGCTCGAGCGGCGCGAGGGCCGTGGTGTCGTCGAGGTGGACGAGCAGGTCGAACTGGTCGCCCGGCTGGACGTTCATGTAGTGATTCCAGATCTCGGCCTCGGGGCGGTAGATGACGCCGACCATCCGCTCGATGAGCCGTGGGCCCGGCCGGGGGCCGCCGGCGCGAAGATCGAGGACGGCGGCCCCGACGCCGTGATCGTGGAGCAGGCGCTCGAGCGACCCGGGGAGGCTGGGGAGGAGCTCGAGGCGCTCGGCCGGCCCGCCCCACTCGCGGGCGGCGGTGACCGCGCCGGCGTGGGTGGTGAAGCCGACGAGGCGGACCGCGTCGCCGTGGCGCTCGCGGGCGAGCTGGCCGAGGCTCACCTCGCCGTGGTGGCGGCCCATCTCGGTGGCCCGGGCGTCGCCGACGTGGGAGTTATGGGCCCAGACGACGATCCCCGCCCCGCCGAGATGGACGTGGAGAGCGTCGAGGGTGTCGGCCATGTGGGCGTCGCGCAGGTTCCAGGCGCTGGCCCCGGCCTGGTACATGGCCCGGTAGTAGCGCTCGGCGTCGGCGGCGAGCTTCGCGTTCTGCTCGGCGGCGAAGCGGTCATCGCCGTCACCCGACGCCGGCGCCGGCGCCGGCGCGGCCCGGGCGCGGAGGTCGCGCAGCTGCTCGACCACGGCGTCCTCGCACGGGTCCTTGGCGCCGCTGGCCGCAGCCTCGCCGTAGGAGAGCTCGTCGAAGCCCTCGAAGCAGGCGTAGCGCCGGCGGGCGCGATCGGCCCCGGCGGGATCGACGCCGTCGAGGTAGTCGATCACCGCATGCATCGACTCGCACAGGCTGTAGACGTCGAGGCCGTAGAAGCCGGCTCCCCGTCCCTGGTGGCGCAGCCATTCGAGGAGCTCGGCGATCACCGGGTTGCGCCACATCCACTGGGGGAAGCGCAGGAAGTCGCCGAGCGCCTCCTCGGCGCAGCTATCCTCGCCGCGGCCGCGGACGTAGCGGTGGGCCCGGGCGGCGGCCGGCCAGTCGGCCTCGACGGCCACGCCGCGGAAGCCGTGCTCGACGATCAGCCGCCGGGTGAGCTCGGCCCGGACGGCGTAGAACTCGTGGGTGCCGTGGGTGGCCTCGCCGAGCAGGACGAAGCGGGCGTCGCCGACCAGGGCGGCCAGGTCCTCGAGTGGGCGAATCGCCCCGGGAAGCGCGGTCATGGGCCCGGCCTACCCGCCGGGGCCGGCCGGAAAGCGGCGGTGGCCGGCGCGGATCAGCTCACGCCGGAAGGGGTGCGCTCGCGCACCCGCCGCCCGGCTCTGACCCGCTCGGTCCTGCCGAGGACGGCCTTGCGCATGCGGACGGTGGCCGGCGTGACCTCGGCGCACTCGTCGGGGCGCAGCAGCTCGAGGGTCTGGTCGAGCGAGAGCTGCTTGTGGGGGACCAGGCGGACGAGCACCTCGGCGGTCGAGGAGCGGATGTTGTTGAGGTGCTTCTCCTTGCAGGCGTTGACGTCGAGGTCGTCGGTCCGGGCGTTCTCGCCGACGATCATCCCTTCGTAGACCTCGGCCCCGGGGCCGATGAACAGGGTGCCCCGCTCCTGGAGGTTCATCAGGGCGAACTGGGCGGCGGTGCCCCGGCGGTCGGCGACGAGGGCCCCGGTCGGGCGCATCTTGAGCTCGCCGAACCAGGGCTCCCAGCCGTCGAACACGTGGTGGATGATGCCGGTGCCCCGGGTCTCGGTGAGGAACTCGGTGCGGAAGCCGATCAGGCCGCGAGCCGGGACCAGGTAGTCCATCCGCACCCAGCCGGTGCCGTGGTTGACCATCTGCTCCATGCGGCCCTTGCGCAGGGCGATGAGCTGGGTGACCACCCCGACGTAGTCCTCGGGCACGTCGATGGCCAGCCGCTCGACCGGCTCGTGGATCCTGCCGCCGATCTCGCGGGTGAGGACCTGAGGCTGGCCGACGGTGAGCTCGAAGCCCTCGCGGCGCATGAGCTCGACGAGGACGGCGAGCTGGAGCTCGCCTCGTCCCTGGACCTCCCAGGCGTCGGGCCGGTCGGTATCGCCGACGCGCAGCGAGACGTTGCCCACCAGCTCCGCCTCGAGGCGGGCCCGGATCTGGCGGGCGGTGAGCTTGGTTCCCTCCCGCCCGGCGAGGGGAGAGGTGTTGATGCCGATGGTGACCGCCAGCGACGGCTCGTCGACGGTGATGACCGGGAGCGGCCTCGGGTCCTCCGGGTCGGCCAGGGTCTCGCCGATCGTCACCAGGGCGATACCGGCCACGGCGATGATCTCCCCGGGTCCGGCCTCGGCGGCGTCAACCCGGTCGAGGGCGTCGGTGACGTAGAGCTCGGCGACCTGGGCGCGCTCGATGGTGCCGTCGGCGCGACACCAGGCGAGCTGCTGTCCCTTGCGAATCACGCCGTGGCGGACCCGGCACAGGGCGAGGCGCCCGACGTAGGGCGAGGCGTCGAGGTTGGTGACCAGGGCCTGGAGGGGGTGGTCGGGGTCGTGCACGGGCGGGGGGATGCGCTCGAGGAGGAGGTCCATGAGCGGCGCCAGGTCGGTGCCCTCGACGCCCTCCTCGAGCGAGGCCCACCCGGCGCGGGCGTTGGTGTAGACGATGGGGAACTCGATCTGCTCCTCGTCGGCGTCGAGGTCGAGGAAGAGCTCGTAGACCTCGTCGACCACCTCGCCGATGCGGGCATCGGGCCGGTCGACCTTGTTGACCACGAGGATCACCGGGAGGCGCGACTCGAGCGCCTTGCGCAGGACGAAGCGCGTCTGGGGGAGGGGGCCCTCGCTGGCGTCGACGAGGAGGAGCACCCCGTCGACCATGGTCAGGCCGCGCTCGACCTCGCCGCCGAAGTCGGCGTGGCCGGGGGTGTCGATGATGTTGAGCTTGACGTCGCGGTAGCGGACCGACGTATTCTTGGCGAGGATGGTGATCCCCTTCTCGCGCTCGAGATCGGTCGAGTCCATCACCCGTTCGGCCACGTCCTGGTTGGCGCGAAAGGCGCCGGATTGCCAGAGCATGGCGTCGACCAGGGTGGTCTTGCCGTGGTCGACGTGGGCCACGATGGCCACGTTGCGCAGGTCGTCGCGGGAGGTGAGCACTCCCAGGAGGCTAGTGGTCGCGACCCGCGAGGGCCGATCCGCGGCCGCCGGGCGCCCGGGCGACCAGCGCTCGGGAGAGCGATCCCGGTAGTCGATCACCATGCCGAGGTCGCTGGCGTCAGCCGGCCCGGCCGACCTCGGGCGGCCGTGTGGCACCCGAGGCGACCTGCGGCCGCTAGGCGAGGCCGTTGGCGGCGAGGAACTTCTGGGCCACCGTGGCCGGGCTCTGCTTGTCGAGGCTGACGGCGGCGTTCATCTTCTGGACCGCCTCGGTGGTGAGCTTGCCGCTGACCGCGTTGATCGCCTGCTCGAAGCCCGAGCCCTCGCGGGCCAGCACCTTCCTGCTCACCACCGGCGCCACGTTCTGGAAGCCGAAGACGAACTTCGGGTCGGCGAGCAGGGTGTACTTCCCGCCGGCCAACTGGGGGTCGGTGGTGAACACGTCGCCGGCGTTGGCGTTCCCGCTGTCGAGCGCGGTGTAGGTCAGGCCGATGGCGATGGGCTTGAACGTCGGGTTGATCCCGTAGACCTGACGCAGTCCGACCAGGCCCTCGGTGCGGGTGGCGAACTCCGGGGCCCCGACCAGGGTGACCTTCTTGCCCAGCGGCTTGAGGTCGGCGATGCTCTTGAGGGAGTGCGCCTGGGCGTAGGAGGCGAGCACGCCGAGGGCGTCGGAGTCGGTGAACGGCGTGCGTTCGAGGAGGGTGAAGCCGCGGCCCTGCTCGAAGGTCTCGGCCTGGGTGTAGGCGTCGGCGGCGCTGGTCGGCGCCTTGGTCTGGTGGGCGAGGACCGAGAGGATCGTCCCCGTGTACTCGGGGTACATGTCGATCTGCCCGCTGGTCAGCGCCTTGTCGGTCACCTCGGAGGCCCCGATGTTCTCCTTGAGGGTGACCTTGTAGCCCTTGGCCCGCAGGGCCTGGGCGTAGAGCTGGCCGAGGATGAGCTCCTCGGGGAAGTTCTTGTCGCCGATGGTCACCGCCGGCTTGCCCTGGCCGGCCGCCCCGGTGGTCGAGCTGGTGGACTTGCTCGAGCTGCTGCCGCAGGCCGCGAGCACCACCCCCGTGGCCAGCGTGAGCATCGCCGCCCCAAGGCGCCGCCGTCTGATGAGTCGCATGGGCAATCTCCTCCTGGTTGTCAGCGAACAGGTCAAGTCTCGGCCCGCCTGCGCTATTCGGGCACCGTCGGGCGCAGGCCCGCCTGGGGCAGGGGGCGGCGGTCGAGGCGCAGCCCGCGCGGGGTGAGCCGGTGCTGGAGCAGGGCGAAGAGGCCGTCGACCGCCAGGGCGAGGGCGGCCACGCAGATCGCCGCCCCGACCACGCCGGAGAGCCGGTAGCTCGCCATGTTGGCGATGACGTCCCCGAGGGTCCCGCTGTAGCCGGCCAGCGAGGTGATGGTGGCGGTGGCGATGACGAAGATGGCGGCGATGCGGATGCCGGCGAAGATGATGGGCAGGGCGAGGGGGAGCTCGACCGAGCGGAGGATCTCGCCCTCGCGCATGCCGATCCCCCGGGCGGCGTCGATCACGTCGGGGTCGACCCCGGCCACCGCGACATAGGAGTTGGTGAGCATGGGGGGGACGGCGAGGATGACCAGGGCGACCAGCACGTTCAAGAACCCGAGCCCGATGAAGGCCACGCCGATGGCGATCACCGCCAGCTCGGGCAGGGCCCGGCCGATGTTGGCGATGTTGATGGCCAGGAACGAGCCCCGCCGCAGGTGGCCGAGCCAGACCCCGAGGGGGAGGGCGATGACGCCGGCCACGAGCAGCGCCGCCCCGGCGATCTCGAGGTGCTTGAGGGCCAGATGGACGAGGGTGGGGTCGCCGGGCTGGTTGACCCCGTTGCGGGCGATGAAATGAAGGGCGTCGACGAAGTCGTTCATCGGACCCGCGCCCACGGGGTGAGCAGCCGCTGGGCGCCGACGAGAAGGATGTCGGCGGCGACGGCGAGCATGATGGCCAGTCCGCCGGCGGCGATCAGCTCGGTCTTGAACACGCCCTCGTTGATGGCGTCGAAGATCGGCTTGCCGAGCCCCTGGTCGCAGATGTAGGCGGCGACCGTGGCCAGGCTGATCACGGTGACGGTGGCGATCCTCAGGCCGGCCATGATCGCCGGGAGGGCGAGCGGCAGCTCGACCCGCAGGAGCGACTGGCGCGGGGTCATACCCATGCCCTGGGCGGTCTCGCGCACCTCGGCCGGGACCTCGCGCAGGCCGGTGAGGATGTTGCGAAAGAGGATGACCAGGGTGTAGCCGACGAGCGCCACCTCGGCGTTGGTCCGGGTCAGGCCGAAGAAGGGGACGAGGATCCCGAACAGGGCGAGCGAGGGAATGGTGTAGAGCACGGCGGTGAAGACGCCCAGCGGCCGCTCGAGCCACCGGCGGCGGTGGGCGGCCACGGCCATGGTCAGGGCGATGACGAAGCCGATCCCCACCGCGATCAGGGTGAGGACGATGTGCTGGCGCAGGGCGGGGAAGAGCACGCTGCTCCAGTTGCCGCGGACCCAGCTCGTGCAGAAGAGATGGTTCGCCCGCTCGCAGCTCCCGGCGCCGCCACCGCCGCCGCCGAAGTTGGGGATGACGACGCTGGCGGCGGCGATCACTCCCCTGCCCCTCCGGCGCCGCCGGACGCCCCGGCGCCTGCCGTGCCCCCGGACCCGCCGGCTCCTGCGGTGGCCCCGGACCCGCCGGACGCCCCGGCTCCTCCTCCGGGGCCCCCGGCCGGTGGGGCGGCTGCGACCGCCGGGTCGGCGAGGAGCCGCCCGAGAAGGTCGATGGTGACCAGGCCGGCGACCTTCTCGGCGTCGTCGACCACGGTCAGCGGGCCGCCTCCGGCGGCGAGCATCAGGGAGAGCGCGTCGCGGACGTTGGTCGCCAGCGGCACCCGGTGGCCGTTGGCCCGGGCGGCGCCGTTGGGGGCGACGAGCTCGAGGTCGGCCAGGGTGCTGAGGGCGAGGCGCTTGAGCGCCCGGTCGACCCCGACGAAGCGGGCGACGAAGTCGTCGGCCGGGCGGGCGAGGATCTCGGCCGGGGTGGCGTACTGGGCGAGGTGGCCGCCTTCGCGGAGGATGGCGATCCGATCGCCCATCTTGATCGCCTCGTCGATGTCGTGGGTGACGAAGACGATGGTCTTGCGCACCCGGGCCTGGAGGCGCAGGAACTCGTCCTGGAGGCGGCCGCGGCTGATCGGGTCGATCGCCCCGAACGGCTCGTCCATGAGCATGAGCGGGGGGTCGGCGGCCAGGGCGCGGGCCACTCCGACCCGCTGACGCTGGCCGCCGGAGAGCTGGGCCGGATACCGCGAGCGCATCTCCTCGGGGTCCATCCCGATCAGCTCGAGCAGCTCGTCGGCCCGGGCGGCCATCCGCGGCTTGTCCCAGCCGAGCAGGCGGGGGACGGTGGCGATGTTCTCGGCGATGGTCAGGTGGGGGAAGAGGCCGATCTGCTGGATGACGTAGCCGATCTCCTTGCGCAGGTCATCGGGCCGGCGCTCGAGCACGCTGCGCCCGCCGAGGAGGATGTCGCCGTCGGTGAGGGGGATCATCCGGTTGACCAGGCGCATGGCCGTGGTCTTGCCGCATCCCGACGGTCCGACCAGGACGCAGACCTCGCCGGCCGGAACCTCGAGCGAGAGGCTCTCGATCGCCGCCTCGCGCTGCCCGGGGTAGCGTTTGGTGACCGCGCGGAACTCGAGCGTCGCCGCCTGCGCGAACGTGCTCTTCCCCTCGTTATGGGCGGTGTCGACGTCGTCCAAGGCAGCGGATCCCCGGGAGAGAGCGACAGCCTATCCCCATTGGCAAGGACCCATGCCTCGGTTCTGCTTGAATCGCGTATGAGATGTTCCGAGCCGACCGGCGACGCCTGCGGGCGATGAGCGCCCTCCTCACCGTGATCCTCCTCGCCCTCCCGGCGGCGGCGGCCGCCCGGGGCGGAGGCGGGAGCGCGGGCTTCGGCGGGGGCGGCGGCTTTCGCAGCGGCGGGGGCGGAGGCTTCGGCCGCGGGTTCGGCGGCGGCGTCGGCTTCGGCGGCGGCCTCGGTGGCGGCGGCGGCATCGGGGTCTTCCTGCTCGTCATCATCGTCCTCGTCGCCGTGGCCTTCCTCGTCACCGCGGTGATCGTCCCCGCCCGCTACCGGGCCCGCCGCCGGCGGCGGGTCGAGGCCGTCCACCTGGCGGCGAGAGCGGCGGCCGAGGACGACCCCGAGTTCGCGCCGGAGACGGTCGAGCCGGCCGCCCGACGGCTCTTCGGCACCGTCCAGACCGCCTGGTCGGCCGGCGATCGCCAGCGTCTGGCCCGTCTGTGCGGCCCCGACCTGATGCGGGAGTGGTCGCGGCGGCTGGACGACTTCGACCGGCGAGGATGGACCAACCGGGTGAGCGTGGTCGGCGAGGTCGGCGTCGAGTACGTCGGCCTGACCAACCGCGCCGCCGACCGCGACGACCGGGCCGTCGTCCGCCTCGAAGCCGAGCTGCGCGACGTCGTCCTCGACCGGGCGGGCGATGTCGTCCTGCGCCGCGACAGCACCTCGGACACCAGCCAGATCTGCGAGTACTGGACGCTCGGCAAGCGCGACGGTCGGTGGATCGTCCTGTCCATCGAGCAGCGCCAGGAGGGCGACCATCAACTGGCCGAGCCGGTCGTCGCCACGCCGTGGTCTGACACCGAGCGCCTCGGCGCCGAGGCGCTCGTCGAGCTGGCCGCGGCCCAGAAGCTCCCGGACGGGGTGGCGGTGAGCGAGGTGGCCGCGGCCGAGTTCACCGGCGCCGCCCGGACGGCCGCCCTCGACCTGGCACTGGTCGACGGGCGCTTCTCGCCGGATGTCCTCACCGTCGAGGTCCGCCGGGCGGTCGCCGCCTGGGCCGAGGCGGTCGACGGCGACGACGCCGACCTGCGGGAGCTGGCCACGCCCCAGGCGGTCTCGGCGCTCCTGCATCCCGGCGACCCGAGCGAGCACACCCGCCTGGTGGTGCGGGGCCCGGCGGTCGAGCGGGTGCAGATCACCGCGCTCGACTCCCAGAGCACCCCGCCGACCATCACGGTGGAGCTGGCGGTTCGCGGCCGGCGCTACATCGAGGATCGCGACACCGCGGCCGTGCTCTCGGGCTCGCAGTCGGCGGCGGTGACCTTCGCCGAGCGCTGGACGCTGGCCCTGAGCGGCTCCGACGAGCATCCCTGGCGCGTGGTGGCCACGGCGTCCGCCGCCTGATCGGGGCACCGAGGTGGGCGAGGTCGAGATCCGGGGCGCCATGATCCGCCTGGGCCAGCTCCTCAAGCTCGCCGGGGTGGCGGAGTCGGGGGCCGAGGCCAAGCGCCTGCTCGCCGAGGAGGAGGTCACGGTGAACGGCGAGCTCGAGCACCGCCGGGGGCGCCAGCTCGGCCCGGGCGACCGGGTGCGAGTGGCCGGCGAGGATCTCCTCGTCCGCACCGCCGGCGGGTAAGGTGGTTTGCCCCGGCGGCCGCGCCGGGTAGCCCGCCTGACTGCAAGATCACAGCGCGACCGTGTTGACTGGAAATACCCTTGCCCTCCGGCTCGAGAACCTGGCCCCGGGAATTCGCCTGCTGACGCTCAGCGGCGAGCTCGACCTGTTCGCCGCGCCGGAGCTCAAGCAGGCGATCTCCCGCGCCCTGGACGCCGACACCCGCGACCTGATCGTCGACCTCACCCATACGGCGTTCATCGACTCGAGCGGCCTGGCGGCGCTGATCCTGGCCATGAAGCGCGCGCGGAGCCGCGGCGGGCAGATGGTGGTGGTCGACGCCGATGGCGCCGTCTCCCGGACCTTCCGGATGGCCGGCCTCGATCAGATCGTCACCATCGTCACCTCGCGGGAGGCCGCGCTGGCCGAGCTCTCGACGTGCGCCGGCGGATAGGCGGCCGGGCGCCGGCGTGACGGGACGACCGCGCGATCGGGGCATTCATGACCCCGAGGTCATGTTCCTCCAGCTGCGGGCCGAGCCGGACGCCGGCCTGCGCGACCGCCTGATCGAGCACTACCTGCCGCTGGCCCGCAGCGTGGCCAACCGCTACCGCCACACACCCCAGTCCTTCGAGGATGTCCTCCAGGTGGCCAACCTCGCCCTGGTCAAGGCGGTCGACGGCTTCGACCCCGAGCGCGGGCTCGCCTTCTCCTCCTACGCGGTGCCGACGATGATCGGCGAGATCAAGCGCCACTTCCGCGACACCGCCTGGGCCCTGCACGTCCCCCGGGCGCTCAAGGAGAAGGTCCTCCTCGTCGAGCGGTGCGAGCGCGAGCTCTCGGCCGAGATCGGCCGAGCCCCGACCGTCGACGACCTCGCGGCGGCGACCGGTCTCAGCACCGAGGGCGTACTCGATGCCCTCGAGGCCCGCTCGGCCCACGACGCCGAGTCGATCGACACCGGCGGCGGCGGGGGCGGCGACGACGACGAGCCGGGCGGGCGGGCGGCGACCATCGGGGTGGAGGACGAGCGCCTGGAGGCGGTCGACGTCCGCGCCACCCTCTCGAGCGCGATGGGTCAGCTCACCGAGCGCGACCGCCTGATCATCCGCCTGCGCTTCGTCGACGGCCTGACCCAGACCCAGATCGCCGAGCAGGTCGGCGTCTCCCAGATGCAGGTCTCCCGGCTCCTGCGAAACGCCCTGCGCGACCTGCGGGAGATCGTCGAGGAACCCTGAGTCGCCCGGCTCGCCCGGCTGGCCGGCACCCCCGGCGTCGAGCGTTGGGTCCGGCGGACCGGACGGCGCAGGTTCGGCGGCCGGCGCCGCTCAGCGCGCGATGGTGTGCTGGGTGGTCGGGAGGCCGAACCGCCGTTCGACCTCGGCCACGTCGACGCCCTCCCGGTAGTCCTGGTCGCCGTCGGGGTGGCTGAAGACGAGGATGCGGTCGGCGGGGAACTTGGCCAGGGTGTCCTCGACGGCGTCCCGGGGCTCGGACTCGCCGGTGTCCCCGGTGGCGGTGATCCCCTCCTCGCCCAACTGCTCGACGCTCGCGCTCTGGACCTCGTCGGCCGCGGCGATCGCCGTGTCGGCATCGGAGAGCCAGAAGCGCAGGGGGGAGGAGTGGAGGGCGGGGGCGACGACGAGGACCTCGGCGTCGTCGGCGGCCTCGCCGCCGACGGCGGCGCGGAGATCGGCGGCGGAGATCGGCTCGCTGGTGATGACGAGGATCTTCACCGGGAGAACCTAGCGCGGATCGAGCATCCGCAGGGTGAGGACCTCGGCATCCTCGAAGGGGTCGATGTCGACGGCGTCGGCCAGGGTGTTGACCAGGGGCTCGAGGCCGCCGACCGCGGAGTCGTCGACCAGTCGCGCCGCCCGGCCGGAGGCGAAGGGGCCGAAGCGGAGCTCGAGGCGGCGGACGTCGACGGCGACGCCGAGCCGCAGGGTGTCGCCGGCCACCGCTCGCTCGGCGTGGGCGGTGAGGGCATCGGCCACGAGCTGGACGTCGGACAGGCGGTCGATCGAGAAGCGGGCGCGGGCGGCAAGGGCGCTGACCGGGCGGCTGAGCACGCGGCGGGCCAGGGACACCGGGGCGATGGCGAGCTTGGCGGTGGCCCCGGAGGCGACCGCCCGCCCGGCGGGTGACCTCAGCCCCCCGTCCATGCCGGCGGTCAGACGCCGGGCGGCGGGGACGGAGAACTCCATCGACACCTCGGTGCCCCCGCCGATCGCCCCCCGGAACTCGGCCCGGGCGGTCAGGGCGGCGATCACCGAGACGCCGATCCCCTTGACCTCGTCGTCGCTGGGCGGCTTGGGTCGGATCCCGCCGCCGTGGTCGCGAACGATCACCTCGATCCGTCCGTCCTGGAGGTAGACCTCGATCTCGAGGGGCCCCTCGGCGCCGTCGTAGGCGTGGAGGACGACGTTGTTGGCCGCCTCGCTGACCACCGTCTTCATGTCGTCGAGAACCCCGTCCTCGAGGGCGACGGCCTCGGCCACCCCGGCCAGCATCTCCCGGACCAGGGAGACGTTCTCCGGCAGGTTGACCAGCTCCAGGCGAACATTGGGCCCGTCACTCATAGTCGTCCATTGTTCGGTACCAAGGCCTCCGTGGTGAGCCCCCGTCCTCGGCTCGGGAGCGCGGCCCAGGGATCGACCGCCGCCCCGCTCGCCTGCCGCCACCGCCGCCAGGGCGGGGAGGGGTCAGCGGGTCGGAGAGGTACCCGAGGCCGGAGACCGGCAAACCCGCCGGCGCCCGGCCCCGGGACCGGGCCGGATGTGCTCTGGGGTACGTCGCGGGGCGGGCCCTAGGAGGCCCGGTCGGCTACGTTCTTGACCTTGTCGGCGACGTTGTCGACGGTGTCCTTGACCGATGCCACGGCCTGGTCGCCCTCGCCCTCACGCTTGAGCTCGTCGTCGCCGGTGATCGCTCCCGCCGCCTCCTTGACTCGTCCCTTGGCCTCGTCCACGTGCTTGTCGGTCATGCTCGCCCGCCTTCCGCTCGCCTTGCCAGTTTCGACGTGTTGAGCGCCGATACCCGGGGACCCGGCGGCCCAAACGACGCGGCCGGCCGGCCCTCACGCCCCGAGCCCGAAGGCTCGGGGACGCTCGGGGCCGGACATGGGTCGCCGCTGAACTACAACGTCCCAGGACTTTGTGTCTTGCCTGGGCGACTTGACACTCCCGACCACCGGGACGGGCCAGCGGCTCTCGAGAGAACCGCTGCGGAGCCCGGTCAGCACCCTTCGTGCTCGGCCGAGTAGGCGACTCGCCGGTCCCCACAGCCTAGCGACCGCCGGACCGCGTGCGGTCCGGCGCCCCGGCTAACGTGGATGAAAACGCGGCGGGCGCCCGCGCCGGAGGACGGATGATCGGGAGGCAGACCAGACGGCGGGGACGGTGGGCGGGGCGCGCGAGCGTGGTGGCCGGCCTCGTCCTCGCCTGGGCGGCGGCGACGGCAACGGCGACGGCGACGGCGACCCCGGCCGTGTCCGCACAGGCGGCGATCACCCTGGGGGCGGCAACCGCCGAGATCCGCTCCGGGAAAACCACCGAGCTCCGCGGCACCCTGGTCGCCGGCGGCGGCGTCCCGGTGGCCGGAGCCGCGGTGGAGCTCCAGGTCGACCCCTACCCCTACCGCGGGTTCTTCGACGCCAGCCACACCACCACCGCCGGCGACGGGTCGTTCGCCTTCGGACCGGTGCGCCCCGACCGCAACACCCGCTACCGCGTCCGCGCCGGCCGCGCCGAGAGCCGGCCGGTCGTGGTCTACGTCGACGCCTCGGCCGTCCTTCGCAGCTACGACCGCGGCCCTGGGCGGACGATGCTGACCATGGTCTCCTACCACTCCGGCTACTTCCGCTGGGTGGGGGTGAGGGTCTACTGGTATGTCGCCCCGGCCGGGCGCGGGAGCTTCCACCTGGCGGCGGTGACCCGGACTCGGGAGCTTCGGCCGGGCATCACCTACGCCACCGCGACCATCGACCCGCCGGCCGCCGACTTCGTCTACCGGGTGTGCTTCAACGGCGCCCGGGAGGCCGGGACCGGACCGCCGTCCGCCCACGCCCGCTGCCCGCCCGGCGACTTCGGTCTCCCGCGGCCATGACCGGGCGCCGGCGCCCGCTGGTCGTCACCGGGCTGGTCCTCGCCCTCGCCTGGCCGGCCGCCGCCCCGGCCCTCGAGTACCAATCGACCGGGCGGGGGACGCCGCGCCCGGCCTACCCCGGCGATCGGGGCGTCGCCCTCGCCGCGCGCTTCCTGGCCGGGCGGGCGGGGGCGACGGCGTTCGCCGTCGTCGACGACAAGGGACGCCTCCACGGTGTGCGCGTCCACCGGCGCTTCAACTCGGCCAGCGTGGTCAAGGCCATGCTCCTCGTCGCCTACCTCGAGCGCCTGGCCGCCCAGCACCGCGGCCTCGACCCGGCCAGCCGCGGCCTGCTCTACCCGATGATCCACGTCTCCGACAACGCCGCCGCCTCCGCCGTCTTCGCCATCGTCGGCGACGCCGGCCTCGAGCAGGTGGCCCGGCAGGTCGGCATGACCGACTTCGCCGCCTCGGGCTGGTGGGGCTTCACCCAGATATCGGCCGCCGACCAGGCCCGTTTCTTCTATGTCCAGGATCGCCTGATTGCCCCGCAGTTCGATCCCTACGCCCGCGGTCTGCTCTCGGGCATCTCCGGCGATCAGAGCTGGGGCATCCCCGCGGCGGCGCGGCCCCGCTTCCGGGTCTTCTTCAAGGGCGGCTGGCTCCCGAGCCAGGGCCTGGTCAACCAGGCGGCTCGGCTCGAGGGACCGGGGGCGACCTTCGCGCTCGCCGTGCTGAGCACCGCCGGGCCGTCGATGGCCTACGGCGAGCAGACCATCGAGGGGGTGGCCCGAGCGGTTTTACGGACCTCTTAGGCTCGTGCTCCACCCTGCTGGAATGTCAACACGCCTGCCCGCGGGCGCGACCACGGCGTCCGGCGGCCGGGATGCATCTTCGATCACGGCCCGCG
>JAXDHJ010000026.1:0-9456 GCA_034664565.1 Solirubrobacteraceae bacterium | reverse complement strand
GGTCGGTGACGGTGGCCACCAGGCGGCCGCCACCGACCTCGTGCGCGGGCTCCTTGACGGTGGCACCGGCGGCGGTCACCTCGGCCAGCTTCGCCTCGATGTCCGGCACGTGCCAGTAGGCCACCGGTGAGGTCATGCCCTGCGGTCCACCGCCCGGCACCAGCCCGATGTGCTGGCCGGCGGCCTCGAACCCTACGTAGTAGGAGGAGTCGGCCTGGGGCGGGACGCCGAGCAGGGCGGCGTACACCGCCTTGGCCCGGGCCAGGTCGGACACGGGATGCAGGACGGTCTTGATCGCCGGGGTGTACGAGCCGGTCATGGTCACTCCTTGAGTCGGGGTCACATCGACCCGGTGGGCTTGTCGAGCTGGGGGAGAGCGGGAGGCCTGGAGGTCGACGCTCGCGTCATGGCGATTCCATGGGGCCACCCTAGCCGCGGCTCGTGACCCCCGCTTCTCGATTCCTGATCGGTCTGTCACCGGTATCGCCACCCGCGACGGCACCCCGCCGTGGCGCCCGCCTCGTGGCGCCGGTGGGGGCCGGGCGCCACCCCGACCAGCTCGGCGAGCGAGTGCCGAAGGTACCCGGCTCGTCCTAGACGTCCAGCCGCCGGCGCAGCCAGGCAGCGTTGCGCGGGGCGTAGGCGTCCCAGTCGTTGTTGAAGTAGGCGTAGACCTCGTGATCCCGGCGCCAGCCGTCGATGCGCTCGGCCCACGCCTCGAGCTCGCGCCGCGAGTAGTTGCCGTTGCGCCCGCGCTGCCCGTAGTGGAAGCGGATGAACATCCAGTCGGTGGTCGCATCCCACGACTGGAAGGGCCGCTGTGGGTGGTCGCCGATGACCAGCGCGACACCGTGGCGGCGCAGCACGGCGAGGACGTCGTCGGCAAACCAGCTCTGGTGGCGGAACTCGAAGGCGTGGCGGCCGGGGGGCAGGTGATCGAGGGCGAAGGTGAGACGGGCGTCGTCGCGACGGAAGTTCTCCGGCAGCTGCCAGAGCACGGGGCCGAGGCGGCCGGCGTCGATCAGGGGCTGGATGCGCTCGTAGAAGCGCGCCACCCCCTGCTCCATGTCGCTCAGGCGCTTGACGTGGGTCAGGTACCGGCTCGACTTGACCGCGAACCGGAAGGACGACGGAGTCTGCTCGACCCAGTGAGCGACCCCTGGACGCGAGGGGAGCCGGTAGAAGGTGGCGTTGACCTCGACGGTGTCGAAGCGCTCGCCGTAGAGCTCGAGCCAGCGACGGGCCGGCAGCTGCTCCGGATAGAACGGACCGCGCCAGTCGCGGTAGTTCCAGCCGGAGCAGCCTACGTGGACCTCCCGCATCGGCCAGGTCCGCCGCCGGACGCCGGTCTAGAGCGTCGTCTGGCGCCGGCCGGGGCTCAGCGGAGCTCGATACGGCTTCACCGGGAGGATCCACCGGCCGTGGGCGGCGAACATCACCTCGGCGAAGGAGGCGTACCAGGCGGCGACCGCCGTGGCCAGGCCGAAGTAGCCGCCCGCCTTGATGAGGTCGTCGTTCATGTCGGCGTTGCCGAGGCCGAGCAGGAAGAAGGTGATGGTCAAGAGCAGGAACACCGCCATCACCGCCATCGACGCCCGGAACGAGGCCACCCACATGTAGGCGGTGAAGATGCCCCAGCCGATCAGGTACAGGCCGATCGCCTTGCCGGCCACCTCGGGGTTGGGCAGCTGCTTGGCGTAGTAGACGACGAGCGCCCAGAACGACAGCCAGAACGCTCCGTAGGAGGAGAAGGCGACGGCACCGAAGGTGTTGCCGCGCCGGAACTCCCACATCCCGGCCAGGAGCTGGGTGATCCCGCCGTAGGCCAGAGCGAGGCCGAGGACGACCCCCTCACCCCGGCGGTCGACGAGATTGGCGTTGAACATGCTCAGTACGAACGTGGTCAGGGCAAAGGCAGCGAGCCCGAGCGGGCCCGGGTTGGCGATCAACGGGCTGTCGGCGGGAGCCGGCGGTGGCGCCACCGGCACCACCACGGGATCGCCTCGTACACCGGACGCTTCCATCTCTCCTCCTCTCATTCCGCAACGGCGCCCCTCGGCGCCGTCCCGGAGCGTGGATACCTCTCGCCGGACCGGTACCCGGATTGGTCCGGCGCAACGCGGCCGTGACGTAGCCTGTCGGCGGTGTACGGCGGCGCGCACGAGATCCTCACCCCCCGTCTGCGCCTGCGGGGCTGGCGGGCGGAGGACGAGCCGGCGATGCGGGCCATCAACGAGGACGAGGAGGTCAGCCGCTACCTGAACCGTCCGGTCGACGACCGCGCCCTCGACGGCTTCCTCGCCGCCGTGGTCGAGCACTGGACGGCCCACGGGTTCGGGGCCTACGCCGTCGAGTCACGCGAGCGCCCGAGCGGCCTGCTCGGCTTCGTCGGCGTCGCCTATCCGAGCTTCCTGCCCGAGCTCGCCGACCGGCCCGAGCTCGGCTGGCGCCTGGCGCGCCCGGTCTGGGGGCGGGATGTGGCCACCGAGGCGGCCAGGGCCGCGCGCGCGGACGCCTTCACCCGCCTCGGCCTCGAGCGGCTGATCTCGATCATCCACCCCGAGAACGAGCGCTCCCGCCGGGTGGCGGTCAAGCTCGGGATGACCTTCGAGCGCCAGGTGTTCAACCCCGTGGTCGGCCAGGCGGTCGACGTCTGGCAGACCGTGGCCCGTCCGGCCTAGGCGGCGACCGCGGCCGCGGCGGCGGCGGCGTTGCACGCCGGGGCCCGATGTGCGAGAACCCCGGGGTGCTTCCGAGCCCCAAGCAGATGCTGCTCCGGGTGACGCTCCTGGTGTGCGTCCTCCTCGTCGGCCTCGTCGTCGGCGGGACCCTCGGCCAGGTGGTGCTGTGGGCCGGGGGGGCGCTCGCCCTGTTCTGGCTCCTGCGGGAGGTCGTGCCGACCCTGCGCCGGCGCGGACGCCCCTGAGCCGGGGTGGGTGGGGACCGGCGGTCAGGCGGGGGCCCCGGTGGGGGGCGCCCCGCGCTCGAGGGTGGCCACCGCCAGGGCGGCGGCCCCCTCCCCCCGGCCGATGAAGCCGACCGCCTCTCCGGTCGTCGCCTTCACGTTCACCGCATCCCCGGCCACGCCGAGCGCTTCGGCCAGGCGGGCCCGCATGGCCGCGCGATGGGGAGCCAGGCGGGGGCGCTCGATGACCACGGTGGCATCGACGTTCACCACCTCCCAGCCGGCCGCTCCGACCCAGGCCGCGACCTGGCGCAGGAGCTCGATCGAGTCGGCGTCCCGATACTCGGGTCTGGTGTCGGGGAAGTGTTCGCCGATGTCCCCGAGCCCGGCCGCCCCGAGGACGGAGTCGATGACGGCGTGGGTGAGGACGTCGGCGTCGCTGTGTCCGTCGAGGCCGAGCTCATGGTCGATCTCGACCCCGCCGAGCACGAGCCGGCGCCCGGCGAGCAGGCGATGGCTGTCGTAGCCGAGCCCGGTGCGGATCATCCGATGGCTTCGAGGCGGCGGACCCGCCGCTCGAACACGCAGAGCTCGCCCACCCCGAGCTCCTCGAGCAGCTCGAGGGCCGCCGGGTAGTCGCGGCCGACGTCGCCGGGGAGGTGGGCGTCGCTCGAGAGGGCGATCGGGGCTCCGGCCTCGAGGCACATCTCGAGCAGCGCCGGGGCCGGGTAGCACTCGCCGGCCGCCTTGCGCAGGCCGGCGGTCGAGACCTCGACGGCGATCCCCGATTCGGCGATGCCCTCGACCGCCGGCTCGTAGAAGCGGCGCAGGTCACCGTCGGGCTGGGGCCGCGCCCCACCCCACACCTTGACCAGGTCGGGGTGGGCGAGGATGTCGAAGAGGCCGCTGCGGGCCGCCTCGCCCACCGTCTCGAAATACCGGCGCCAGACCTCCCGGGCGCTGCGCCCGCTCGTCCAGATGTCGTAGTCGCCATGGTCGACGGCGAAGTCGCCGACGAAGTGGACCGAGCCGACCACGTAGTCGAGCTCGAGGCGGTCGATCAGGTTCTGGGTGCGATCCTCGCGGCCGGGCACGAAGTCGACCTCGAGGCCGAGCCGCAGGTCGGTGGAGGTGCGGACGAACTCGCAATAGGCGTAGATGTCATCGACCGCCTGCTCCCGCCAGAACGGGTGCTCCCAGATCTCGAGGGCCTGGCTGAAGCGGTGGATGTGCTCGGCCACCCCGAGCTCGGCGATCCCCCGGTCCTCGGCCACCTCGCGGTAGCGCTCGACGTTGGCCGGGGTGAAGTACTCGGCGGCGGTGGCCGAAAGGTCGTCGGGGCGCAGGTGGAGGTGGAGGTCGCTCAGCACGGGGCCACCGACCGGCTTCCCGCAGCCAGAGGACCGGCCCCGGCGCGCCCGGCGAGGAGCTCCTCGGCGATGCGCAGGTCGAGCGGCGTGGTGACCTTGAGGTTCTCGGCCGGGGCACTGACGATCCGCACCCGACCGCCGGCCCGCTCGACGAGCCAGGCCTCGTCGGTGGCCAGGGCGAGGACGTCGGCCGGGACGGCGAGAGCCCGTTCGAGGGCCCGGCGACGGAAGACCTGGGGGGTCTGGACCGCCCAGAGGCCGGCGCGGTCGAGGCTGCGGACGACGATGCCATCGGGCCCGGCCTCCTTGGTCGTGTCGGTGACCGGGGCCGCGGCGATGGCCGCCTCGACCCCGTCGACCCCGGCGAGCACCCGCTCGGCGAGCTCGGGCGAGAGCAGCGGCCGGGCGGCGTCGTGGACGAGGACGGGGTCCCCGGCGCTGGCCGCGAGGGCCGCGGCCACCGACTGCGCCCGCACCGCCCCGCCCCGGACCCCGAGGCACCCAGCGGGGGCATGCTCGCCGGGAGGGAGGGCGACGACGATCCGCTCGATCGCCGCCACCTGGCGCAGGGCGGCGATGCTCCATTCGAGCATCGGCCGGCCGGCCAGGATGACGAACGCCTTGGGTCGCTCGGACCCAAGGCGTTCACCACGACCGCCAGCCACGACGAGCGCGACTGCCATCAGGGCTGCTTGCCGCCGCTACTTCGCGCTGGCGACGATCTTGGTCTGCGCCGAGCGGGTGAGCAGGTCGTCGAGGTAGGCCTCGGCCTCCTCCTCGTCCTTGTCGAGCGCGTACATGAGCTCGGAGGCGAGGATCTTCTTGGCCCGCATGAACATCTGCTTCTCGCCGGTGGAGAGGCCCTTCTCGCTCTCGCGCAGGGCGAGGTTGCGGACGACCTCGGCGAGCTCGTAGATGTCGCCGGTCTTGATCTTGTCGCGGTTGTGCTTGAAGCGGCGGTTCCAGTTCTTCGGCATCTCGGAGACGTCGTCCCGGAGCACGAACAGAACCTTCTTGACCGTCTCTTCGTCGATCACGCGCCGCAGGCCGGCGAGGGCCGCGTTCTCGGTGGGGACCATCACCGTCATGTCGTTGTGAAGGATCTTGATGGTCAGGTACTCGCGCGTCTTGCCGAAGATCTCCTTCATCTCCTTGCCCTGCACCTTGCCGGCCCCGTGATGCGGGTAGACGACGTTATCGCCGAGCTCGAACTCGATGTACTCGAGCTCCGGCTGGAGGTCGTCGTCGAGCAGGTGGTCTTCGATTGCTTGGGGAATGGTGTCCTCCTTGGTAGGGCCCAACGGCAGTGCGTGCGGCGAGGTGCGAATCAGGTCTGTAGGTAGCGGTCCACGAGGTTGATCTCCTGCAGCCGGCGAAGTCCCTCGCGAATGTCCTTGGCGCGGATCTCACCGACCCCGTCCACGTTCTCGAGCTCGGTGTCGATCGCCGCCAGCAGCTCGTCGAGGCCGCCGAACTCCCGGACGATGCCGGTGACGATCAGCTTGGGGAGGCGGGGGATCCGGCCGAGGATCCGGTAGCCACGGGCGGCCACCGGATAGTCGAGGGTGTTGAGCTTGCGGTCGTAGCCGAGCAGCTCGGCCAGGCGCCCGAAGTCGAGCAGGTCCTGGTGGGCGAGCCGACCGATCTGGTCGAGCACCCGGGCGAAGGCCTCGTCGGTGTGCTCGGCGATGTAGTCGTGGACGAGGGCGGCCTTCTCGGCCGCCGTCCCGACCATCGTCTCCTCGAGGTGCATCTCGATGAGCCGGCCCTCACTCCCGAGCTCGACGATGTAGCGCTCGATCTCCACCGCCATCCGGGTGACCAGCTCGGCCCGCTGGAGAACGGTGAGCACGTCGTGGAGGGTCCCGCCGCCCTCGAACTCGAGGGCGGTCAGACGGGTCGAGACCTGGTCGAGGCGAGCCCGGTACTTGTCGAGGGTGCCGAGCGCCTGGTTGGCCTTGGCCAGGACGATGGGGATGTCCTCGAGGATGTACTTGGCGCCGTCCACGTAGAGGGAGATCACCTCGCGCCGCTGGGAGATGGCGATGACCAGGGCGTCGGTCTGCTTGGAGACGCGCTCGGCCGTGCGGTGGCGCATGCCGGTCTCCAGGGAGAGGATCGTCGGGTCGGGCATGAGCTGGACGTTGGCCATGGCGATCCTGGTGGCGTTGGCGTTCAGGGTGATCGCCCCGTCCATCTTGGCCAGCTGATAGACGAGCGCCGGCGTGTAGTCGGTGTCGAGCTTGATTCCCCCCGAATAGAGGAAGGCGAGCTCCTCGGGCGCACCGACGACGAGGAGGCCGCCGGTGCGGGCGTTGAGGATGTTGTCGATCCCCTCGCGCAGCGCGGTTCCCGGGGCCACCATCTCGAGCGCGCGGACGAGCCGGGGCTCCTGACGGGAATCGATGTCGTGTAGATCTTCCGCTGCTCGAGTCGCCGCCATGCCGACAGGCATTTTAGCGTGATTTACCGGCCATTTAACGCTGCATTTCGATTACTTTTCTCAAGCCCCGAGCCCATTCGCCGGCTGACTTGCGCCGAGCGGCGGGGCGAGGCGGGGGCGAGGCGGCTCCCACCCGGCCGGCCGCCGGACGAGCGACCGGCGCCAGACGGCCGGCGACCTGGGGGGCCCGAGCCTCGGCGGCCGGCGCCGGGCTGGTCAGGCGGCGACCCGGGGCCGGGCGCCGGGGAGGACGGCCAGGGCGGCGCGGAGGGTGGCCGCCTCATGGCCGCCGGACCCGGGCGGGGCGACGATCGGATCGAGGCCGAACTTGCGGGCCTCGGCGATCCGGCGTTCGGGATGGCCGACCCAGCGCAGCTCGCCGGTGAGGCCGAGCTCGCCGAAGGCGGCGATCGGCACCCGCGCCGCCGCCGCCGGCGGGGCCCCGGGGCGGGCGGCCCCGGCCACGGCCAGGGCGACCGCCAGGTCGGCGCCGGGCTCCTCGACGCGGACCCCGCCGACCACGTTGACGAACACGTCGCTGCTGCCCAGGCGCAGCCCGCCGTGGCGTCCGAGGACGGCGAGGACGAGGGCGAGGCGGTTGCGGTCGAGTCCGTTCACCACCCGGCGGGGGGGAACGAGCTCGGACGGGGAGACCAGGGCCTGGACCTCGACGAGGAGCGGCCGCGTCCCCTCCATGGCGGCGAGGACCACGCTCCCCGGGGCGCAGGTCGCCGCCCCGACGAAGCGGGCCGAGGCGTCGAGCACCTCGACCAGGCCGCCCTGTCGCATCTCGAACACCCCGGCGTCGTTGGTCGAGCCGAAGCGGTTCTTGACCGCCCGCAGCGTACGGTAGGACCGCTCGCGCTCGCCCTCGAACTGGAGCACGCAGTCGACCAGGTGCTCGAGCACTCGCGGGCCGGCGAGACCGCCGTCCTTGGTCACGTGGCCGACGAGGATCACGGCGATGTCCCGGCGCTTGGCCACCTTGACGATCTGGGCCGCCACCTCCCGCACCTGCCCGACCGAGCCGGGAGCGCCGGTCAGCTCGGGGGCACCGAGGGTCTGGACCGAGTCGATCACGCAGACCTCGGGCCGCTCCTGCTCGAGGGTGGCGAGGATCGCCTCGAGGTCGGTCTCGGCGATGGCCGGCACGGCCAGCGCCCCGCCGGCGAGCCGCTCGGCCCGGAGGCGGACCTGCTGGGTCGACTCCTCACCCGAGACGTAGAGGGTCCGGTGGCCGGCGCTGGCCAGGTTGCCGAGGGCCATGTTGGTCAACGTCGACTTGCCGATGCCCGGCGCCCCGCCGAGCAGGACCACCGATCCGGGCACCAGGCCGCCGCCGAGGACGCGGTCGAGCTCGCCGATGCCGGTGCCGAGGCGGGCCAGGGCCGGGGCGAGGACCTCGGAGAGGGCCACCGGTCGCGGCACCCGGACCGGGGTCCGGGAGGTGGCGGCGGCCCGCCCGCCGGCGGGCGGGCGCTCCTCGACCAGGGTGTTCCATTCGCCGCAGCCGGGACAGCGGCCGTGCCAGCGGGGCTCCTGGTGAGCACACTGCGCGCAGACGTGAATTGTGGCGGAGCGGGCCATGGCTCCGGCGAGCTTACGCACCGCCCCCGACGGGACCGACCGCCGGCCGCCTCCCGGGCTCGGTCAGGGCGGGCGGGATCCAGCCGCGGGCCCCCGGTGTCGGGTGCTAGACGGCCCGCTCGCGAGCGGTGAAGCCGCAGTCGCGGTGGGCGCGGTCGCAGAACGGCCTGGTCTGGGAGTGGCCGCAGCGGCAGAGGGCGAAGGCCCGACCTTCGGGCAGGTCGAAACGGTTGCCCTCAGCGTCGACGAGGCGGACCGGTCCGGTCACCTTGTAGGGACCGTCGTCGCGAACCTTGATCTCGGCCATCGGCGGGCTCTCCGCCGCGGGCGCGGCGGGGGGAAAGCGGCGTCGTCGTCGGTGACGGCTATTTCTCGGCGTCGTCGCCGTCGGTCGCCGGCTCGAGGCCGGGGGCGTCGTCGGCGTCCTCGCTGCCGCCCTCGGCACCGACGCCGACCGGCGTCTTGGCCTTCTTGGGCTTGACCACGGTGAGGCGAACCTCGGGGTCGGCCGGATCGCGATCCTCGGGCGCCGGGTCGACGACCACGGTGGAGCCGGCCGGCAGCTCCGAGCGCAGGACGAAGTCGGCGAGGGGATCCTCGATGAAGCGCTGGATCGCCCGGCGGAGCGGACGGGCGCCCATCGACGGGTCCCAGCCTTTCTCGACGAGCAGGTCCTTGGCCTCGTCGGAGAGGTCGAGCTGGAGCTCGCGGTCGGCCATCGACTTGCGGATCCGCAGGAGCAGGAGCTCGATGATCTGCTTGATCTCGTCCTTCTGCAGCTTGTGGAAGACGATGACGTCGTCGATCCGGTTGAGGAACTCGGGCCGGAACACCTTCTTCAGCTCGCCCATGATCCGGTTCTTCATGTCCTCGTAGGTGATCCCCGTCTCGTCGTCGGAGACGGCGAAGCCGAGCGGCGTGTTGCGGGCGATCTCGGCGGCACCGATGTTCGACGTCATGATGACGATGGCGTGGCGGAAGTCGACCGTCCGCCCTTGGGCGTCGGTCAGGCGGCCGTCCTCGAGGATCTGGAGGAGGATGTTGAACACGTCGGGGTGGGCCTTCTCGATCTCGTCGAGCAGGAGCACGCAGTACGGCTTGCGCCGGACCGCCTCGGTCAGCTGACCGCCCTCGTCGTAGCCGATGTAGCC
>JAXDHJ010000025.1:0-90373 GCA_034664565.1 Solirubrobacteraceae bacterium | reverse complement strand
CCGGTGGCCTACTGGCACGTGCCGGACATCGAGGCGAAGCTGGCCGAGGTGACCGCCGCCGGTGCCACCGTCAAGGAGCCCGCGCACGAGGTCGGTGGCGGCCGCCTGGTGGCCACCGTCACCGACCCCGACGGCAACGTCCTCGGGCTGGTCGAGGACCGATGAGCGCCGACCCCGGCCAGCGTCATCCGGACGGCGTCGCGCCACCCGGCCGACACCGCAAGATGAGGTATACAGCGCACCGTCGCCGCGACCGCGGCGACGAAGGAGGACCCGACGCGCTGCTCGGAGCTGGTCAGATCGAGGCGGGCAACGCCGGCGGAGACCGCGAAGGCGGCCCCGCCCAACAGGTGGAGAGACGATGAGCAAGGCCACGAGGACGGAGACCGAGTCGCCTGCGCCGCACGTTGCCGACCGTCACGACCTGATCCGCGTGCACGGGGCGCGCGTGAACAATCTCAAGGACCTCAGCATCGAGATCCCGAAGCGCCGGCTGACGGTGTTCACCGGCGTCTCCGGGTCGGGCAAGAGCTCGCTGGTCTTCGGCACGATCGCGGCGGAGTCGCAGCGGATGATCAACGAGACCTACAGCGCCTTCGTGCAGGGCTTCATGCCGAACCTGGCGCGGCCCGACGTCGACGTCCTGGACGGCCTCACGACGGCGATCATCGTCGACCAGGAGCGGATGGGCGCCGACCCGCGCTCGACGGTCGGCACCGCCACCGACGCCAACGCGATGCTGCGTATCGTCTTCAGCCGGCTCGGAAGGCCGCACATCGGATCGGCCCAGGCCTACTCGTTCAACGTCGCCTCGATCTCGGGCGCCGGGGCGGTCACCATCGAGCGCGGCGCCGCCCCGACCAAGGAGCGACGGAGCTTCAGCATCACCGGCGGTATGTGCCCGCGGTGCGAGGGTCGGGGCGCCGTCAGCGACATGGACCTCACGGCTCTATACGACGAGAGCAAGTCGCTCAACGAGGGTGCGCTCACCGTCCCCGGCTACAGCATGGACGGCTGGTACGGCCGGATCTTCGGCGGCTGCGGCTTCTTCGACCCGGACAAGCCGATCAGGAAGTTCACCAAGAAGGAGCTGCACGACCTCCTCTATCGGCAGCCGACCAAGATCAAGGTCGACGGCATCAACCTCACCTACGAGGGCCTGATCCCGAAGATCCAGAAGTCGATGCTCTCCAAGGACCTCGACGGGATGCGGCCTCATATTCGGGCCTTCGTCGACCGGGCGGTCACCTTCGCCACCTGCCCTGAGTGCGACGGCACCCGGCTCAGCGCCGGGGCCCGTTCCTCGAAGGTCGAGGGCAAGAACATCGCCGACGTCTGCGCGATGCAGATCAGCGACCTCGCCGCCTGGGTCCACGGCCTGGACGAGCCCTCGGTGGCGCCGCTGCTCGCCACGCTCGAGCACACCCTGCGGTCGTTCGTGGAGATCGGGCTGGGATACCTCTCACTCGATCGGCCGGCGGGCACGCTGTCGGGAGGTGAGTCCCAGCGCACCAAGATGATCCGCCACCTCGGGTCGTCGCTGACCGACGTCACCTACGTCTTCGACGAGCCGACGATCGGGCTGCACCCCCATGACATCGAGAGGATGAACGACCTCCTGCTCCAGCTGCGCGACAAGGGCAACACCGTGCTCGTCGTCGAGCACAAGCCGGAGGCGATCGCCATCGCCGACCACGTGGTCGACCTCGGTCCCGGAGCCGGCAGCGGCGGCGGGACGATCTGCTTCGAGGGCAGCTTCGAGGATCTGCGCGCCAGCAACACCCTGACCGGCCGCCACCTCGACGACCGGGCCACCCTCAAGGACACGGTGCGGACACCATCGGGAGTATTGGAGGTCCGCGGCGCCGCCACCCACAACCTGCAAGACGTCGACGTCGACATCCCACTCGGCGTGCTGGTGGTGGTGACCGGCGTGGCCGGGTCCGGGAAGAGCTCACTGATCCACGGCTCGGTCTCGCGCCGGGAGGGGGTGGTGTCGGTCGACCAGACTGCGATCAAGGGCTCGCGGCGCAGCAACCCGGCGACCTACACCGGGCTGCTCGACCCGATCCGCACGGCGTTCGCGAAGGCCAACGGCGTGAAGCCGGCGCTGTTCAGCGCCAACTCCGAGGGCGCCTGCCCCCACTGCAACGGCGCCGGCGTCATCTACACCGACCTGGCGATGATGGCCGGCGTCGCCACCACCTGCGAGGAGTGCGAGGGGAAGCGGTATCAGGCCGAGGTCCTGCGGTACCGGTTCGGCGGGAAGGACATCAGCGAGGTGCTGGCGATGCCGGTCGCCGAGGCCGAGGCGTTCTTCGCGGCCGGCGAGGCCAGGACGCCGGCAGCCCACAAGATCCTCACCCGACTGGTGGACGTCGGCCTCGGCTACCTCAGCCTCGGCCAGCCTCTCACCACGCTGTCCGGCGGCGAGCGGCAGCGACTCAAGCTGGCCATCCAGATGGCCGAGAAGGGTGACGTCTACGTCCTCGACGAGCCGACCACCGGCCTGCACCTCGCCGACGTAGAGCACCTGATCGGCCTGCTCGACCGGCTCGTCGACTCCGGCAGGTCGGTCATCGTCATCGCGCACCACCAGGCGGTGATGGCGCACGCCGACTGGATCATCGACCTCGGCCCCGGCGCCGGCCGCGACGGCGGCCGGATCGTCTTCGAGGGCACCCCCGCCGACCTTGTCGCCGCCCGCTCCACCGTCACCGGCGAGCACCTCGCCGCCTACGTCGGCAGCTGACCGATGCCGTCGCCGACCCGGTGAGGCGGGCTCTCCATGTGCCGCGACTCCTACCGGCCGGTGAATGGGCGTGTTCCGCAGGGTCATCCGGCCCTACGTACGTTCGCATGTGGCACGATCCCCGGGGTGACGAGCAGTCCCGCCGCGGCGCAGCATCTGCGTGACCTCGCGTGGCTGCGCCGGGTTCGCGACCGGATCGACCGGGAGTACGCGCAGCCGCTGGACGTCGAGGCGCTCGCTCGCGGCGCCCACATGTCGGCCGGGCACCTCAGCCGCCAGTTCCGGCTCGCCTACGGTGAGTCGCCGTACGCCTATCTGATGACGCGGCGCATCGAGCGCGCGATGGCGCTGCTGCGTCGTGGCGACCTCAGCGTCACCGAGGTCTGTTTCGCGGTCGGCTGCTCGTCCCTGGGGACCTTCAGCACGCGCTTCACTGAGTTGGTCGGTGTGGCGCCCAGCACCTATCGGCGCCAGGCCGCTCGCGCGACGGCGGAGATGCCGTCGTGCGTGGCCAAACAGGTGACCAGACCGATCAGGAATCGAGAAGCGCGGGTCGCGGAGCCGCGGGTAGGCTGACCGGCATGGACATCACCATTCAGGCGAGCTTCCTTCCCCACAACGATCCGGACGCCTCCCTGGCCTTCTACCGCGACACCCTCGGCTTCGAGGTTCGCAACGACGTCGGATACGCCGGGATGCGCTGGATCACGGTCGGCCCGGCCGACCAGCCCGGTACGTCCATCGTCCTGCATCCGCCGGCCGCCGACCCGGGGATCACCGACGACGAGCGGCGCACCATCCTCGAGATGATGGCCAAGGGCAGCTACGCCGTCATCCTCCTGGCCACCGCCGACCTCGACAGCACCTTCGAGCAGGTGCAGGCCAGCGCCGCCGAGGTCGTCCAAGAGCCGATCGAGCAGCCGTACGGTGTTCGCGACTGCGCCGTCCGCGATCCGGCGGGCAACCTCATCCGCATCCAGGAGCTGCGCTGAGCCGCCGGCGCTGGCCAGCCATGACCTGGCCCGACGGCGCCGTGAGGTGCGCAGACAGATGGTCGGCCGCGACTCGGTCAGCCATCAAGCACGGTCTCCCAATCAGGCGAGGGCCCAACCGCGCGGCCATTCGCAGTCACCTGGGCCGCCGAATAGGGAGGCACGTCTAGCTTCGGTTCTCGGCCCGGTCTCCCGTCCTGCCTCGGTAGCGCGTCGGCGCGGGCTCGGTGCTGGGTCCGACCCTCGTGTCGAGCCAGGCGCCGAGCGGGGCGCACGCCGCCCAGGTGGCGCGGGCATGGTCGAGGGCCGCGGCCCGCGGGATCCCCTCGGCTCGGTGGGGGAGCCGGCGCCCGGCGATCAGCGACTTGTGGCGCAGGAGGTGGACCCGTGGATGGTCGCGGGGATAGCCGCGCGGAGCCGTCTTCAGGGCCTCCCCGAAGGTCTCGAGCCCGGCGGCCCGGGCGGCGGCGATCCGCCGCTCGAGCTCCGTGCCGGCGACATCATCGAGGATCGCCTCGCGGAAGCGCCCGAGCTGATCGGCGGCCAGCCCGTGGTAGCCGCTCCCGGCGAACAGGCCTTGGGCCGAAACCTGGGCATAGAGGGCGCCCAGGCTGTCCGGGCGTTCCAGGATGAGCCCGTAGGTAGTCGTCTTGTACGGCGACTTGTCGCTCGAGAAGCGGATGTCGCGGTTCTGGCGAAACAGCTTCGGCCGGCCGCCGAGCTCGGCGGCCAACTCGTCGAGCATGGCCTCGAGCGCCCCGCGGACTTCACCCTGGTAGGTGTCGCGGTGGGCCGAGAAGTACGTCTTCGAGTTGTCGGCCTCGAGGCCGGCGAACCAGGCGAATGCCTCGGGGCCGAAGCCGTGGAAGCTCGGAGTCGGGTTCTCGGTCATGCTCATCCGCGCTCCTCGCCGCCGCTCGCCGGTGTCTGGCCCCGCAGGACAATAGCCCCACCGGCCCGGCCGTCCCCGGGATGGCCACTATCGTTGGCCCGTGCTCATCGACCTCTACGACACCCTGAGTGCCGCCAAGCAGCCGCTGGTCCCCCGCGAGCCCGGCCGGGTGGGGATCTACGTGTGCGGACCGACTGTCTACTCCCGGGTCCATATCGGCAACGCCCGTCCCTTCGTGGTCTTTGCCCTCCTGCGGCGCTTCCTCGAGCACTGCGGCCTGGCAGTGACCCTGGTGTGCAACGTGACCGACGTCAACGACAAGATCTATGCCGCGGCCGGTGACGGGGACAGCATGCTGCTCGCCCGGGAGATGACCGCCCATTACGTCGCCGACACCGACCGGCTGGGGCTCGGGCGGCCCGACCACGAGCCCCTGGCCAGCGAGTCGATGGCGGCCATCATCGAGGAGATCGAGACCCTGATCGAGCGCGGCCACGCCTACGAGGCCGGCGGCGATGTCCTCTTCCAAGTGCGCTCGGACCCCGGCTACGGGCGGCTCTCACGCCGCGACGTCGACGAGATGGACCAGGGCGAGGATGTCGAGGGCGCCGAGCGCAAGCGGGACCCCCTCGACTTCGCGCTCTGGAAGGCCCAGAAGCCCGGTGAGGACGCGGCCTGGGACTCGCCGTGGGGGCGCGGGCGCCCGGGCTGGCACATCGAGTGCTCGGCCATGGCCGAGTCCCTGCTCGGGGTCGGCTTCGAGATCCACGGCGGCGGGCTCGATCTCGCCTTCCCCCACCACGAGAACGAGGCGGCCCAGACCCGCTGCGCCCGTGGCGGCGAGCTCGCCCACATCTGGATGCACAACGGCATGCTCCAGCTCGGTGGCCAGCGGATGGGCAAGTCGGTGGGCAACATGTCCCCGCTGCATGAGGTACTCGACGACTACGGCCGTGACGCGGTGCTCATGTACCTGTGCGGAGCGCATTACCGCCAGCCGATCGCCTTCGGCCCGGAGCAGCTCACCCAGGCCGCGGCCACCGTCGCCGGGGTCCGCGAGGCCGCCCGGCGACTGACCGGCGGACCGTCGCCGCCGTCGATGCGCCCCCTGCGCGAGCGGTTCTTCGCCGCCCTGGCCGACGACTTCAACACGCCGCAGGCCCTGGCCGCCGCCTTCGACTGGATCCGCGAGGCCAACCGCAGCCGCCAGGCGGTCGGAGACGCCGACCTGCGGGACATGCTCGGCGTGCTCGGGCTGGCCAACCTCCTCGACCCCGACGAGGCCCCCGGCGCTCCGCCGGAGGTGGTCGCCCTCGCCGGTGAGCGGCGGGACGCCCGCGCCGCCGGCGACTATGCCCGGGCCGACGAGCTTCGCCGCCAGGTCGAGGGCCACGGCTGGTCGATTCGCGACGTGGGCGACGGCTTCGAGCTCCTGCCCCGCTGAGCGGCGATGATCGTCTACGGCCGAAACCCGGTGCGCGAGGTCCTGCGCGGCCGCCGCCGCCACGCCGCCGGCGAGGTCCTGGCCACCGAGTCGGCCGCCCGCGAGCCCTGGCTGCGGGGGGTGGAGGTCACGCTCTCGAGCCCGGACGCCCTGGAGCGGGCCTGCGGCTCGCCCGAGCATCAGGGGATCTGCCTCGACGCCGGTCCCTACCCCTACGTCGGGGCCGAGGAGATCCTGACCCGCGCCGATCCCCTGATCGTCGCCCTCGACGAGCTCCAGGATCCGCACAACCTGGGGGCGATCGCCCGGACCGCGGAGTGCGCCGGGGTCGACGGCCTGGTGATCTGCGAGCGGCGCGCCGCCCAGGTCACCCCCGCGGTGTGCAAGGCCTCGGCCGGGGCGGTCGAGCACCTGCGCATCGCGCGGGTCGCCAACCTCGTGGCCTTCCTCGAGCGGGCCCGCCAGGCCGGCTGCTGGTCGCACGGGACGGCGGCCGACGCCTCCGTCCCCTACCACCGCCCGGATTACACGGGCGGGGTGGTCCTCGTCCTCGGCAGCGAGGGCCGGGGGCTGCGCCGCCTGGTGGCCGAGCGCTGCGACGACCTCGTCCGGCTTCCCCTGCGGGGGAAGATCGCCTCGCTGAACGTCAGCGCCGCCGCCGCCGTCCTCCTGTACGAGGCCTTGCACCAACGGACCGGGCTTGACACTGTGCCCGACGGTCCCTAGGCTGCCGTCAGCGTCAGGGTAAGCCTGTGGTGGAGCCTGGCGCTTGTCATCTTGCAGCTGGCGCCAGGGGAGGAGTGCGCCACTGAGCTCATCCTGCCTTGCGTTTTTCGCACGGCAAGAAAGGACCCGCTCGTGGCCCAGATCTCCCGCTCTCAACCTCAAGTCAAGGTTGATGATGGCTACCTCATCGCCCTCGCCAAGCAGGGCGATCCCCTCGCCTACAACCAGATCGTCAAGCGCTACTACGGGTTCGTCCGCCTCAAGGCGTCCTCCTACTTCCTCGCCGGAGGCGACAGCGACGACCTGATTCAGGAGGGGCTGGTCGGCCTCTACAAGGCGGTGCGCGACTTCCGCAGCGATCGCGAGTCGAGCTTTCGCAACTTCGCCGAGCTGTGCATCACCCGCCAGATCATCACCGCGGTGAAGACGGCCACCCGCAACAAGCACAGCCCGCTCAACCACTACGTCTCCTTCTCGGCGCCGGCCGGCGGCTCCGATGCCGACGCCCCGACGCTGGACGAGCTGATCGCCGGACCGGCGGTGCAGGATCCGGCCAGCCACGCGGTGTCCTCGGAAGAGCTGCGCTCGCTGGTGGCCTGCCTCTCGACCACCCTGTCCGAGCTCGAGTCCAACGTCCTCTCGCTCTACCTGGACGGCTACTCCTACGAGCAGATCGGCGAGCGCCTGGAATGCGACACCAAGACGGTGGACAACGCCCTCCAGCGCGTCAAGCGCAAGGTCGGCGTCCATCTCGACGCGCGGCTGATCCTCACCTGATCGGGGCCGCGGGCGGCCGACCCCGACGCGGCCCGCCCTAGAGCTCGAGGGCGCGCAGGACGCCCGCTTCGGCCTTGGGGTCGCTGGTCTGCGGCGCCACCCCGAGCGTCACCCGTGTCCCACCGGCCCAGTTGGCCAGCCCGAGGTCGAGCGCCTCGATGGGGACGCCGGCGGCGCCGGCCAGGGCGCTCGCCCGGCGCTCGAGGGTCATCCGGTCGCCGATGGCGAACACCCGCTTGGCGGCGACGCCGGTCGCGTCGTCCTCGGTGAGCAGGAGCCCCGGGGCGCGCAGGGAGTGAATACCGAGGTGGCCGAGGCTGACCAGGAGGTCGTAGCGGCCCTGACGGCCGAACCCCGGGAGCGAGAGGCGCTCATAGACGCGCTCGAAGCGCCGCTGCGGAGTCCAGCCGGGATCGCCGGTGAACGCCGCCTGCTGGGATCCGGCCGCGGCGGCCCAGCGGCGGTAGGCCTCGAGGGTGCGGGTCGGACGCGTCGGGTCCACCGTGCTCCGCGGTCCCCGGGCGGCGCCGTCGGGCGCCGGGGACTCGTCGCTGTCCCACCGCGTCCGGACCGCGCGGATCCCGGCGAAGGGGTCCTCCGCCTCGAGCGGTGAGAGGTGGGTGATGAGGAAGACCAGCCAGGTCGCCTCCTCGATGTCCGGCTCGCCCGCCGCCTCCCCGTAGAGCGCCGGCGGGTCCGCGGCCAGCAGAGCCAGGCGCCCGGCGGCGAACGCCACCTCCCGCGCCAGGTTGCGGGCCTCGATCTCGGCGCGGAGGCCGGGGACGAGGATGCACCGGTAGCCGTCGTCGACCGCCCGGGCCTCGCGCCTCACCCGCACCCCGCCGCGGCCGGTGGCCGACCTGGCACCGGGGCGGGCGCTCTGCGTCCGCGCGGCCGGCTTGGCCCGCCCCGACCGGGGCCCCGGCTTGGCGGCGGGGGCCTGGACGCTGACGCGGCAGATCGGGCATCGCTCGATCAGGCCGCCGTGGCGGCAGAAGGTTGGCACCGTGGTTCAGTCTAGAAGGGCCGCCGGCTTGCGCGCCCGGCCGGGCGCCGGGGAAAGGCCGAGGGGTAGTGGGACCCGGCCGAAGCCAGGTAGAGGTCGTTGCAGGTCGGGCCGACGAGGCCGCCGAGCGGAAGACTCGATCTCGCCGCCGGCGGACCGCTGAGCAGTGGGGCGTAGGCCGCGTCGGTCAGCGTCGGCGAGGAGACCAGGAAGGGCAACATCGAGGGGCCGCTTCCGAATGGCGGCAGGCCGGCCAGCCCGAACCGCACCTCGCTGCGCCCGGGAGCGACCACCACGTGCCGGTGGAGGGCGACCGGGGCCGAGGCCAGCCGCCGCTGCACGCCGGTCCCGTCGGGGAAGGAGATGAGCAACGTCGCCCCGCCCGGCAGCGGTGCCGAGAGCGACGCGGTCAGGGTGGCCGGCCGCGGCGCGGGCGTCGGGTTCTCGAGGATCAGGTCGGCCGGGGTGCTCCCGCAGATCGTGCGCAGGGGATGGAGCGTCGCCTCACGCGCCGCCGCCAGGACCCCCGGCGCCGCGCGCCGCCGGATCGCCCGCAGGTAGGGGCCCAGGTCGAACAGCCAGGCGTCCTGGCGAGCGGAGACCAGCGGTCCAGCCCCGAGCAGGGCGGTGAGGCCGGCTCGGACCCGCAGCGCCGTGGCCGGGTCGTAGCCCTTGGGATCGACGTAGATGGCCGCGAAGCCGGCAGCCGCCGCGCCGGCCACGACCACGTCGAGGCGCTTGGCCGCCATGGCCCCCTGCCAATCGGCGGGACGGCCCTTCATGGCGCCGAAGCTCCAGTGCAGACCGTGGGTGTTCAGGTAGGGGCGCAGCAGGTCGTAGCTGGTGCCGAACGCGCTCGGCGGCGGCTGGCCCGGGACGTGGTAGCCCTCGGGAAAGGGCACGTAGGGCAGCTCGAGGACGTTCGACCCGGGCGGCAGCCGCGCCTGGATCAGGCGTCCGAAGGCCTGGTCGCCGCGGTACTCCCGAGCCGAGGCGGCGTAGTTGACCACGAAGAAGGTCGATGTCTCATCCAGGGCGCCGAGGACGAGCACCACCCCGAGCAGGAGGGCGGTCAACCAGGCGCGCCCGCGCCCGCCGCCCGGGCCGCCGCGCAGGCGGCGCCCTGCCCGGTCGAGCAGGACGGCCACGGCCAGGAGGGAGAAGAAGGCGATGAACAGCGAGATCCGGTTCCAGGCACGCACGTCGGGCGTCACCGCGAAGGCGATCAGGGCCGAGACCCCGCCGACGCTGCCGATGGCCAGGGCGATGGCCACCCCGAGCGCCGCCGGACGCAGCGGGCGCTGCCACTCGAGGCGGCGCGACTCCGCCGGCGCCCAGGCGGTGCCGGCGCAGGCGGCCAGCCCGACCAGGCAGAGGAGGACGAACCCGACGGCGCCGACCGCGCCCAGCGTCTCGTTGCACGACTCGCAGTATCCGGGGCTCGTTTCGGCCGCGTACTTGAGGTTGACGCCGGAAAGGGCGGGCAGACGGTGGGCGCGGACGGGGAGGACCAGGCTCGAGACCCGCAGGCCGAGCTGCTCGCTCTCCACCGGGGCCCGAGCGATCTGGGGGTCCGCGCCATGGCGCGCCGTGTAAAGGAGGCTTGGGCTGAGGTTGACGATGAGGGTAAGGCAGATGACGGCGCAGGTCACCCCGCCGGCCGCCGCCCGGCGGCGGCCGCCGCCGGCCACGAGCACCACGGCCGTGCCGACGAGGAGGAGCAGGATGGTGAAGGTGGCGTAGTAGAGGCCGGTCGAGCCGATCACCACGCAGGACGCGATCGTGGCCAGCGAGCGCCGGGAGGCCCAGCGCAGCGCCGGATGACCGGTGCCCCGACGGCGCAGGAGCGGTCGCTCGGCGAACAGGGAGAGGAAGAGGAGGCCGCCGAGGGGGACGGCGTAATAGGCGGAGAGGAGCACCTGCGACTCGTGGCGGTAGAAGTGGTAGGGCAGGAGGGCGAAGAGAACCGCGCACACGGTGGCGATCGCCGGGCCCACGTCCAGCCGGCGCAGGGCGTAGTAGGCGGCCCAGGCGGTGAGGGGGAAGGTGAGCAGGAAGAAGAGGTTGGTGACCAGGGCGAAGTCGGAGGAGAAGAAGCCGATCACCCGGATCAGGCCGAGGTTGAGGTTGTCGGCGCTCTGAGGGAAGTCGTAGAGCACGGCTCCGAAGGGAGCGGCGAGACTCGGGTTGTGCTGGTAGGAGCCGTGCTCGAGGATGTCCTTGACCAGCGCCAGGTAGAACTTGGTGTCGTCAATCTGGTAGTAGCGGAACGGCACCGAGAGGTCGGCCCGCCAGAGCTCGAGGAAGAGATAGGCGCCGAGCACGCCGAGGATGCCGCTCGCCGCCGCCCCGAGCACGCCGCCGCGCCGGCCTGTCCACGCGGCGAGGCGAGGCCGGCGGACGTTCACCGCGTCGGCCGGTGATTTCGGCGACACCGCACGGCAGCAGGATAGCCCCGCCCCCGTCGTCGGGGAGCGCCGCCGGCCGCCTTGCACGGGGCGGCCCGAGGGCGGCCGGGCGTGCGGAACCGGGCCGGCACTGGTGTATCTTTGCCCCTCCCGCGCGCTGCCCCGGTCGTGCTCGAAAGACGGGGTGCCAGACCCGACATGCCCCACGACAACGGTAGGAGCGCATTGCAGCAGGGGCCCGTCCCTCGCCGGCCGCCGACCGACCGAGCATCGGTCGCCCAGCGCCTGCGGGGGCTCACCCACCGCCGCCGCGTCGGGCTCGACCGCGCGCCGGCCCGGGTGCCGAAGATCCTCGGCGCAGTCGGCCTCCTGGCCATCGTCCTCGGCTGCCTGACAGTGGTCGCCGTGGCCGCCCGCGGCCCCGGTTCGCTCTCCCCGCCGAGCCACTCGCACTTCTTCCCGGCCTGGCTGGCCGGGCCGCTCGGTGGCCTGTGGCCGTTTCCCAGCACCGGGACCACCCTGCTGGCCATCTTCGACTACGCGGTCGGCGGCATGTACGTCGCGTATGTTCTCGCCGTGGTCTGCGCCCCGCGCCTGCGTGCCCGCTGGACGCTGGCCGCCATCATCGTGGTCCACGTCATCTTCCTGCTCTCCCCGCCCCTCGCCCTCACCGACGTCTTCAACTACCTCAACTACGGGCGGATGGAGATCGTCCATGGGCTCAACCCGTATGTGACCATCCCCGCCCTCGAGCCGCACGGCGATCCGGCCTACGCCCTGAGCAACTGGCACCACCTGCTGAGCCCCTACGGCCCGCTGTTCACGCTCTTCAGCTTCGCCCTCGTGCCCCTCGGGGTGGCCACCTCGTTCTGGATCTTCAAGGCGTGCTTGATGCTGGCCAGCCTGGGCACGCTCTGCCTGGTCTGGCGCTGCGCACGGCTGCTCCACCGCGACCCGCTGCGGGCGGTCCTCCTCGTCGGCCTGAACCCGCCGGTGCTGGTCTGGGGCCTCGGCGCCGACCACAACGACTTTCTCATGGTCCTGTTCATGATGCTGGCCGTCAACCTCCTGCTGAGCTCGCGGCGGCCGTCGTTCTCGAGCGCCCTGTCCATCGAGGGCGAGTGGATCGGGCGCTCGGGCCGCCTCGCCCGCCGCGCTCGGGTCGCCGCCGCCGCCGCCGCCGGCGCCGTACGCGCCCGCCGCCCGCTCACCGCCGCCGCCAGCCGGTGGCACCGGGCCCGAGCACTGGGTGCGGCGACCGCGGCAACTCGCCTGCCCCTCCTTGCCCGGCGGCTGACCCCCGGCCGCGCCTGGGCCCCAGCGGCGCCCCGGGCCGGCAGCTCCCGGGGGCCGGGGCGCCTGGTGGTGGCGGCGAGCGCCCCCGCCGTCACCGCCCCTGCGGCCGTCCCCCGCGCCGGCGGGGGAGGACTCGGCGAGCGGTCGCTCGGCGAGGCCCCCTGGCCGCCGCGCCGCGCGGTGGTGGCGGCCACCCGCGAGCGGGCGTTCCAGTTCTGCGCCGGCCTCGCGCTGGTGGCCGCGTGCGCCATCAAGCTCCCGGCGGCCATCCTCATTCCCATCCTCGTCGTCGTCGCCCCCCGCCGGCTGCACCTCCTGGCCGGCATGGGCGTGGCTCTGGCGGCGGTCGCCTGGGCCAGCTACACGGCGTTCGGCCCCCACCTACCCGACCTCGGGGTGCAGAGCAACCTGGTGACCACGGTCGGGCTGCCCAACCTGCTCGGCGCGGCCATCGGACTGGGCGGTGAGACGGTCGGCCTGCGCCTCGTCCTCACCGTCGTCCTCCTCGTCGTCGTCGGCCTCTGCGTGCTCTGGGCCCGCCGGCGCCACGGCGACTGGATCGTCCCGGCGGGGCTGGCCGTGCTCGTACTCGTGCTGACCCTGAGCTGGCAGGCTCCGTGGTACGTGCTCTGGCTGCTGCCGCTGGCCGCCCTGGCCCGCCGCCCGCACCTGCGGGTGGCGTCGCTGCTGCTCGGCGTCTACCTCATCCTCGCCTACACCTCGACAGTGAACATACGCCCGCCGAGCAGCGCCCTCCAGCAGGTCCACGCCGGGGAGACCAAGCACCTCGTCCACTGAGGCGGCGCCGGCAGTTTGTGGTGGCGCAACCCCGGGTATCCCCCGATCGGTCACGGCTCCCGGCGGATCGGCTCGGCTCGACCCGGCACTCGCGTGCCGGTCACCGAGCGACCGACTCGCCAGAGGTCCCACCACGTCGCCGCGTCACGGCGAACCCGACTCGAAACGAGGATCGAACGTGCTGACAATCATCCTGATCATCCTGGTCGTCCTGCTGCTCGCCGGTGGCGGTCTCGGCTACGGTCGGCGCGGTCGCCTGTAGAGCGAGCCGGTCCGCGCCCGCGCGCCCAGGGCGGCGCCGGGCGCCCCGCCCGCGGCGATCGCCGCGGGCGCTCAGGCCGGAGAGGGGACTCGAACCCCTGGCCTATCGCTTACAAGGCGATTGCTCTACCAACTGAGCTACTCCGGCGAGGACGCTCGGCGCCGAGACGGGGACGGGAGGGACGCTAGCGCAGGGCGGCGGCGTGCTCGATGTTGCCGTGGCCGTTGTTGGAGATGACGTGGGCCCACGGCTCCGGCTCGTCCTGGTCCTCGGAGTTCAGCCTCCGCTCGAGCTCGCCGAGGACGAGGCCGAAGAGCAGGTGGCGCCACGTCGCCTGGGCCAGGGCCCGGGCCGAGCCGGCCAGCTTGGGCATCTCCTGGCGCGCGGGGTGGAGGTGATCGGTGACCACGGTGAGCGGCCAGACCGCGAAGTTCTCGGCCAGCCCGGCCAGCGGCCCGCGGGCCCAGGATGGGAGGGGAACGCTGGGGGCCAGGTTGGCGTAGAGGGCGCCGAACAGGGCCCCGTTCTGCAGGTGGATGACCAAGCCCAGGGGGCGCCAGAGCGGGCCGCGGGTGACCACCTTGCCGAGAAACTCGACATCGTCGAAGGCCACGCCGAACACCCGCTTGTCGAGCGGCATCTGGGCCGCCCAGACCGCGGCGGCCGCCGCTCCGGCGAGCGCCCCGCGTAAGGTGCGTATGCGGTCGATGACCATGCCTCGCCTGGAGACTGTAACGGCACCCGCACCGCCGGGTATCCAGCCAGATGGATCAGATCGGCAACGGCACGGCCCTCCAGGTGCGCCCTCAGCCCCGTGGCCGCGACCCTGACGCCTACCACGGCCGAGCCCTGCACGGCGGGGTCAACAAGGTCCTCTACGTGGTGGTCCGGGCCCTCCTCCAGCCCTTCTTCCATGTCTACTTCCGCATGCGCCGCCACGGCATGGAGCACGTACCCAGGCAGGGGCCGGTGATCTTCGCCGCCAACCATCGTAGCTTCCTCGACGCCTTCGTGATCGGGATGCTCACCCGCCGGCCGGTCTACTACGTGGCCAAGAAGGAGCTCTTCGAACGACCGCTCCAGGCGTGGTTCCTCAACCGGCTCGGTGCCTTTCCGGTGGAGCGGGACGCCGGCGACCGCCAGTCGATGTCGACCGCCCGGGCCATCCTCGCCCGGGGCGACTGCGTGGTCATCTTCCCCGAGGGGACGCGGGTGCGCAGCGGACCGCTCGGCGAGCCCCGGCGCGGCGTCGGCCGCCTCGCCCTGGAGACGGGGGCGCCGGTGGTGCCGGTCGCCGTCCACGGCTCCGACCGCGTCCGCCGGGGCTGGCTCATCCGCCCGATGCGGGTGCGCGTGCGCTGTGGGCGCCCCCTCACCTTCCCCCGCCAGCAGCGCCCGTCGCCGGCCCTGGCCGCCGCCGTCACCCAGCGGGTGTGGCCGTGCGTGGAGCTGCAATGGCAATGGCTCGGCGGGGAGCCGCCCGCCCCCCGGGAAATCACCATCGAGGACACGCCCGGCCGGGCTCGGGCCGCCTGACCGACGGGATAGTCTGCGATGGGTGTCCGAGCCGCCAACCAAGGGCAAGGCGCAGCTCGACGCCGAGTTCTCCGACCTCTACCGGGCTCACCTGCGCGACGTCTACAGCTACGCCTACTACCGGGTCGGCAACCACCACGACGCCGAGGATCTGACCGAGCAGACCTTCCTCCAGGCCTATCGCCACTTCGAGCGGGCCCAGCGGGAATCCGAGGGCCGGCCGCTGCGGCCGTGGCTGATCAGGATCGCCCACAACCTGGCGGCCAACCTCTACCGCGATCGCGCCCGCAAGCCCCAGAGCCCGCTCGACGAGAGCGCACCGATCGCCACCGCCCACACCACCGAGGAGCTGGTGGCCGGGCGCGACGAGCTCAAGCGGGTGCTCGAGGCGGTCAAGCAGCTTCCCGACGACCGCCGGGAGGCACTGATCATGCGCTTCGCCCTCGGCATGGACAACCGGGAGATCGCCAGGGCGCTCGGCCGCACCGACGGCGCCACCAAGGTCCTCATCCACCGGGCGATCAAGCAACTCGAAGGGGTGATGGCGGTGGGTGAGCAGAGCTCATGACCGAGGCCGTCAACGTCGAGCTGCTCCTGCGCCGCGCGCTGGCCCCGGTCGATCCGCCGGAGGCCCTCGTGGTGCGACTCGAGGCCACCCTGCGCACGATCAGCGACCTGGCCGCCGACGAGCTCGAGGGCTGGGAGCTGGCGGCCATGCGCGATCCCCGCAACTGGGCGCGGCCCGCAGCGGCGCTGGTGGCCGGCACTGCCGCCGGAGCCGCCCTCGTGCTCCTGCGCGCGCGCCAGCGCCATCGCGACCAGCCGCCGGGCAGCATCGGCGACCTGCGCGATCTCGCCGAGCAGACCGCGGCCGACATCGCCGGCGAGGCGCGCAAGCTGCTCGACCCCCGCTGATCCGCCGCGGGGGGCCGGGGCGTAGGGAAGAGTGATGGTACGACCCGGCCGATCCAAGGACCGCTCCGCCCTCGTCGGCCTGCGCGAGCTCGCCGACGAGGATCTGATGCAGCTCGTGCGCCAGGGCGAGGCCTCTGCTTTCGAGATCGTCTACGAGCGCCACTGCAACGCCGCCTTCTCGCTCGCCTACCGGATGACCGGGAAGCGCTCGATCGCCGAGGATGTCGTCCAGGAGGCGTTCCTCTCGCTCTGGCGCAGTGGGGCGCGCTATGACCGCACTCGCGGCAGCGTGCGCACCTGGACCCTGGGGATCGTCCACAACCGGGCGATCGACGCGCTGCGCCGGGGCATCGTCCACGACCGCCGGCGGGCCAGCGACGAGGGTATCGAGGAGCGCTTCGAGGCTCCTGAGAACACCGAGCTCGAGGTCGCCCGCCGCGACGAGTCCCGCGAGATCCGCTCGGCCATGAGCGAGCTGCCCCGAGAGCAGAGCCAGGTGATCGAGCTCGCCTACTTCGGCGGCTTCACACACACCGAGATCGCGTCTATGCTGAACGCCCCGATCGGCACCATCAAGGGGCGCATGCGCCTGGGGCTGGCCAAGATGCGCCTCACGCTCGGTGACCCCGGGGAGGTGACCGGATGAACGAGCGCACCGACCAGAGCGAGCACGACTGCAACGGCGACGCCGCGGCCTACGTCCTCGGCGCCCTCGACGCCCACGAGGTCAACCCCTTCCTGCGCCATCTCGACCGCTGCGCCATCTGCCGCGACGAGGTCGCCTCGCTCCAGGTGGTGGCCGACATGCTCCCCGCCGCCGTGACCCCGGTCACCGCCCCCCGCGCCCTGCGGCGCCGCGTCCTGGCCACCGTCTACGAGGAGGCCGAGCTGTTTCGCGCCGCCGGCGCCAAGCAGGGCCGGCCGTCGCCGGCGGGTCGCCGCTGGCGTCCGGTTCCCCGCGCCTTCCAGGGCCTGGCCGTGGCCGCGCTGGTGGCCGCGGGCGTCGCCGTCGGCGTGGTCACCCTCAACCGGCCGGCGCCCTCGGGCAACCGCGTCATCACGGCCAGCACCACCCTCCCCAACACAGCGGCCACCCTCTACCTGACCTCGGGCCGCACTCAGCTCGACGTCTCCGCGCTCCCACCCGCGCCCCCGGGCCGCGTCTACGAGGTCTGGCTGGCCCGCCGCGGCGAGCCCACCCCGACCGACGCGCTGTTCACCCCGACCTCCGACGGCCGGGCCACGGTCGCGGTGCCGGGCAACCTCCACGACGTCAATGCCGTTCTCGTCACCGACGAGCCCGCCGGCGGCAGCAGCAAGCCGACCCGCACCCCGGTGATCACCGCCACGCTGTCCTAGACCGGGGGGGCTCGGCCCCGGCGCTGGTAGCGTCCCGCGGCGATGGAGACCTGCTACCGCCACACCTCGAGGGAGACCAGGGTCGCCTGCTCGAACTGCGGCCGGCCGATCTGCCCGGACTGCATGACGACCACCCCGGTCGGCATGCGCTGCCCAGAGTGCGCCCGGGACCGCACCCCGGTGCGGACCATGCGCAGCATCACCGCTGGCGGGCTCGAGGTGACACAGGCCCTGATCGCCGTCAACGTCGTCGTCTTCCTGGCCAGCGGCAACTACTCACTGACCGGTACGGCGATCGGCGGAACGCTGATCGACCATGGCGCCCTCTCGGCGATCCAGCTCTCGAGCGGCCACGATTACTGGCGGCTGGTCACGGCGGGCTTCCTCCACCAGAACCTGCTCCACATCCTGCTCAACATGTACCTCCTCTATGTCCTCGGTCAGCTGCTGGAGCCGGCGGTCGGGCGGGTCAGGTTCATCGTCATCTACGGGGTGGCCCTCCTCGCCGGCTCCTGCGGATCGTTGGTCGGCGTCGACCCGCAGATCTCGACGGTCGGCGCCTCCGGGGCGGTGTTCGGCCTCATGGGGGCGGCGGTGGTCGAGATGCGGGCCCGGGGCATCGATCCCATGGCCAGCGGGATCCCCGCCCTGATCTTCATCAACCTCCTGTTCAGCGTGACCTTCTCCGGGCGGATCTCCATCGGCGGCCACGTCGGCGGCCTCATCGGGGGCGTTCTCGCCGCCCTGGTCCTCGGCCTCGGCGACCGCTACCGCTCCCAGCTCCTCGGGCTCCTCGGCTGCTTGGTCCTGGGCGCGGCGAGTGTCGGCGGGGCGATTCTCATCGCCAAGGACAAGACCTCGGCCGTCCAGATCGGCGCGCTTCACTCCCGCGCGACGAGCAGCTCGTCGTAGAGCCCCTGGACGGCGCTCAGGAGGCGGGCGGGGGCGAAGCGGCGGCGGACGTCGACGGCCGCCGCCGCCCCCAGCCGGCGCCCGAGCGGCCGGTCGGCGGCGAGGCGGCCCAACGCCCTCGCCAGGGCCACCGGATCGCCGGGGGCGACGAGCAGGCCGCTCTCACCGTCGCGGACGATCTCGGGCAGCCCGCCGTGGCGGCTGGCCACCACGCAGCAGCCGGCGGCGGCCGCCTCGAGCGCCGCGTTGGGCAGCGGGTCGGGGCGGGTGGAGGGCACCACGACGACGTCGGCGCTCGCGTAGAGATCGCGCGGGTCGGCCACGAAGCCGGGGAAGCGCACGCGCTCGGCCACCCCGAGGTCGCCGGCCAGCCGCCGCAGCGCCCGCTCGTGGTGCTCCTGCCCGGGCCAGGCGTCTCCGGCCACCACGGCCACCGCCTCGGGCACCCGGGCCAGGGCCCGCAGGAGCACGTCCTGTCCCTTCCACGCCGAGAGCCGCCCGAGGACCAGGCAGACCAGCGGCGCCGCCGCCGTGGCCGGGCGGGGAGCCGGCGCTGCTCCGCCGGCGCTCGGCGGCAGGCCGTCGAAGAGAACGCGGGCCCGGGTCTGCGCCGCCGGGAACTGGGCGCGCACGGCGCCCGAGACGCAGGGCAGGGCGGCGGCGCTGAGCAGCAGCCGCCGGTAGAGCGGCCAGGCGCGCTCGGTGTAGATCTCCCGGACGTGCCAGACGTGCGGCACCCCGGCCCGGCGGGCGGCCAGGGCGCCGGAGAGGGTGACCGAGGTGTTCGAGTGCACGAGGTCGAACCGGCGGCCTTGGGCCAGGGCGGCGGTGGCGGCCAGACGCCGGGCCAGCCGGGCCAGGCCGGGGACCGAGAGCTCGGCCCGGCGCAGCACGGCCAGGGGCTCGACCCAGGTCTCGACGCCGGCCGCGCGCAGCTCGCCGACCAGCGGGCCCTCGGTGGCCAGAACCACCAACGCCCGGTAGCGGGTCCGATCGAGGCCGCCGGCGATGAGGGCGAGCTGGCGGTCGGCCCCGTAGCCGCCGGCCGAGGAATGGGCGTAGAGGACGGTTCGGGCGCCGGTCATCCGGCGGCGCCGAGGGCCACCTCGAGGCCCGCAGCCGGGGCCGGCGGCGCCCGGTCGGGGTGCAGGACGTGGGCGAGGAGCTCGAGACCGTCGAGGAGGCGCGGCCCCGGGCGGGAGAAGTAGGCGGCGGCGTCGACCGCCACCACGCGCTCGGCCCCGAGAGCCCGTAGGCGGGGGGCATGGGCCAGCGCCTCGGTCCGCGCCCGGGGGGCGTCGTAGCCGCAGGGCATGGCGAGGACGATCTGGGGGGCGCAGGCGGCGAGCGCCTCCCAGCTCGAGGTCTCCGACGGCTCGCCCACCGCCCCGAGCACGTCCTCCCCACCGGCGAGCTCGATGAGCTGGGGGGTCCAGTGGCCGGCGACGAAGATCGGGTCGAACCACTCGATGGCGGCCACCCGCGGCCGCTGCGCCCCGCGCACCGCCAGTTTCACCCGGTCGATGCGCGCGGCGGAGCGGGCAATCAGGTCCACGCCGACATCGCGGCGGCCGGTGGCCTCGGCCAGGGTGCGCACGTCGCCGAGGGTCTCGCCCAGGGTGTGCGGGTCGAGGGCGATCACCCGGGGTGGACCGGGCATCCGCTCGGCCAGGGCGGCAACCTCGCGGTAGGACACGGCGCAGACCGGGCAGAGGGCCTGGGTGACGATCAGGTCGGGCGCCAGCCTACGGATGAGGGCCTCATCGAGCTCGTAGATGCTCTGACCGGCCTGCGTGCGCTCGCGCACCGCGGCGTCGATCTCGCCGCTCGAGAGGCCGGGCGTGAGGGCGTCGCGGGTGACGCGGGGGAGGGTCAGGGCGCCGGCGGGGTAGTCGCACTCATGAGTGACCGCGATAACCTCATCGGCCAGGCCGAGCGCGAAGAGGAGCTCGGTGGCGTGGGGGACGAGGCTGACGATCCGCACCCGAGCACTGTATGGAAACTCTGAGCGACGAGGAGATCACCGAGCGCCTGACCGGCGCGCTGTCGGCATGGGATCACGCGGGCGGGGCGATCGTGCGCGACCACCAGGTCCGCGACTTCGCCGCGGCCATCGAACTGGTCAACGCGGTGGCCGCCGCCGCCGAGGACGCCAACCACCACCCGGACATCCTCGTCCACGGCTGGAACCACCTGCGCCTCACCGTCTCGACCCATTCCGCCGGCGGGCTGACCGAAGCTGACTTCGCTCTGGCCAAGGGCATCGAAGCCCTGCTACGGTAGCTCGGGCAGGCGCCCTGCATGAACGACGAACCTCCGCGAAGTATCTCGGGCACGAGCGTGCCATCTGCCGTCTCCGCCGCCAGCGCGGCTGAGCACCCGGCGAGCGAAGGCGGTTACGGTCGGTGAACCTGCTGCTCCTGGCGGTGGCGCTGATCCTCGTGGGGATGAACGGGTTCTTTGTCATCGCCGAGTACTCGCTGGTGCGCTCCCAGCGCTCGAAGCTCGAGGCGGCGCGCGACGGCGGTCAGCGCGGGGCGGCGCTCGCCCTGGTCCAGGTCGAGCGGATCAACGAGTACATCTCGACCTGCCAGGTCGGCATCACCATGGCCTCGATCGGCATCGGCGCCCTCGGCGAGCCGGCGATCTCCCACATGATCGAGCCGGTGTTCGGCGGCGCCGCCCATGCCGTCGGCGTGGTGATCGCGGTGGTCGTCGCCTACCTCCTCATCACCAGCGTCCACATCGTCGCCGGGGAGATCGTCCCCAAGCTCTACGCCATCGACCGGGCCGAGGGTGTGGCCCGCCGGGTGGCCCGCCCGCTCCAGTGGTTCCGCGTCCTCTTCAACCCGTTCATCGTCGTCCTCAGCGCCGCCTCCAACCGGGTCCTGCGCATGCTCGGGGTCGATCCCAGCATCCGGGCCGAGCGGGGCGGCTCGCCCGAGGATCTCAAGCGGCTGATTCGCGAGTCCTACGCCGGGGGCAAGCTCGAGGCCAACGAGGCGACCATGCTCTCGGGGGTCTTCCACCTCCACGAGCAGGAGGCGCGCCAGGTGATGACGCCGATCCCGGCGGTGGTCACCGTCGACGTCTCCGAGGACGTGGAGACCGCCCTGCGCCGGTGCATCTCCTCCGGCCACACCCGCCTGGTGGTCACCGAGGACGAGAACCAGGATCGCATCCGCGGGATGGTGCACTCCAACTCCCTGGCGCGCCTGCTCATGGCCGAGGGCACGGGCGCGTCGATTGAGCCCCTCGTCCGCGAGGCCCCCATCGTCCCGGAGACCAAGCCCCTCGACGACCTCCTGGCCGAGCTCCAGCGCCAGCGGACCTCGCTGGCCGTCGTGGTCGACGAGTACGGCCGGGTGGCGGGGATCGTCACCGTGGAGGACATCGTCGAGGAGGTGGTCGGAGAGATAACCGACGAGACCGACCCGGCCGGCGGGGACATCCGGCGGCTGGCCAACGGCGACTGGTTCGTGCGCGGCCACGTCGCGGTCAGCGACCTCGCCGACCACGGGATCGAGCTCCCGGCCGACAGCGACGCCTACAACTCGATCGGCGGCCTGGTGTTCAACGACCTCGGCCGGCTGCCCAAGCGGGGCGACAAGATCGATGTCAACGGCTTCGAGCTCCGGGTCGAATCGGTGCGCGAGAACCGGATCATCACCGTGCGCATCCGGGAGCGCCGGCGCTCCCACGCCGAGGCGGCGAGCCCGGCCCCCTCCACCTAGCGACGCTTAAAGCACTGACGCCCCGGGGGTGCGGGGCGTCAGCGGGTGCTTCTGGGAGGAGGTGCGGTTGCGAGGTATGTGTCGCACCGCGAAGTATGCGGCGGCACTCTCAAGCCCAGCCAAAGAAGTTCCAAAGCCTGCTTAAAGATCCTCGGCTGGCGGGCAGGCGCTCACGAGTAGTCGTGGAAGCCACGCTTCGTCTTGCGCCCGAGGGCGCCCTCGGCGATGAGCTCCCGCACCCGGTCGGGCACCTCGGTGTCGATGGTCTCGCCGATGGCCAGCGATACGTCGAGGCCGACGAGGTCGAGCAGGGCGAGCGGCCCCATCGGGTGGCCGGCCCCGAGCTTCATGCACTGGTCGATGTCGGCTGCCGCCATGCCGGTGCGCTCGAGCAGCCGGACGGCGTCGAAGAGATAGGGAAAGAGCAGGCGGTTGACGACGAACCCCGCCTCGTCGGGCACCTCGACGGCGGTCTTCCCAAGCTCGACGCACAGGGCCCGGGCCCGGGCCCGGGTGTCCTCGCTCGCCCCGGTGGGGAAGACGAGCTCGACCAGGGCCATCTTGGTCACCGGGTTGAACACGTGGAGCCCGCAGAAGCGCTCGGGCCGGCCGCTGGCCGCGGCCAGCTGGCCGATGGACAGCGATGAGGTGGTGGAGGCGATGATCGCCTCGGGGGCGGCATCCTCGCCCAACTGGCGCAGGACCGCCGACTTGACGTCGAGGGACTCGGTGATCGCCTCGACCAGGAAGGTCGCCTCCGCGAGCTGATCGCGCTCGGTGGTGACCTCGACGGTGGCCGGATCCACCGCGGCGGGCAGGCCGGAGCCGAGCTTCTCGATTCGGGCCCGTGCCCGCCCGGCCGAGGACTCCGAGCGCGCCCACACGACCACCGGCCCGCGGCGGCCGGCGACCGCCGCCAGTCCGCAGGCGATCGCCCCGCTCCCGAGGATCCCCAGTCGCTCGATCACCGCCGGCCGCTCCACATGCGGGGGTAGATTACGGACATCGACGGCCGGTGCTCCCCCCGCCCCAAAAAGGCCGGGTCGCCCGCCGCCGCTTCTTAGACATCCGGCACCGCCCTCCGGTGGGTGAGGCGTGCCGCCGAGCGCGAGCGAGGATCCCCCCGATGAGGCAGCCCGAAGGCCGCGAGGTAGTGATCGTCGAGGCGGTCCGCACGCCGATCGGCCGCGGCCACCCCGAGAAGGGCTACTACCGCGACGTCCATCCCAACCACCTCCTCGGCACCTGCTACACCGAGGTGCTCCGGCGGGCGGGGGTCGATCCTGCCGAGGTCGAGGACGTGATCGCCGGCTGCGTCCAGCAGTTCGGCGAGCAGGGCATCAACATCGCCCGCAACGCCTGGCTCGAACAGGGCCTGCCGATCGAGGCGGCGGCGGCCACCGTCGATCGCCAGTGCGGATCGGCCCAGCAGGCGGTGAACTTCGCCGCCGCCCTGATCGCCACCGGCGTCCACGAGGTGATCATCGGCGCCGGCGTCGAGCACATGGGCCACCTCTCCTTCGCCGCCGGATTGCGCACCCAGGAGGAGTTCGGGCAGGCGCTCACCCCCGCCCTGCTCGAGCGCCACCACCTGGTCGGCCAGGGCCTCGGGGCCGAGCTCATCGCCGAGGAGTGGGAGATCCCCCGGGCCGAGCTCGACGAGCTCGCCCTCCGCTCCCACCGCCTGGCCCACCGGGCGACCGAGGAGGGGCGCTTCGCCCAGGAGATCGTGCCCATGGCCGTGGCCGGCGGCGGGACGGCGGTGACCGATCAGGGGATCCGGCCCGACACCACCCTGGAGAGGCTGGCTGCCCTCAAGCCGGCGTTCAAGCCCGACGGCCGGGTCACCGCCGGCAACGCCTCGCAGATCTCCGACGGCGCCGCCGCCGTGCTCCTCATGTCGGGCGAGCGGGCCCGGGAGCTCGGGGTGGCGGCGCGGGCCCGGATCGTCGACCAGACGACGGTGGGCTGCGACCCGGTGAAGATGCTCGAGGGCCCGATCCCGGCCACGGCGAAGATCCTCCGCCGTCAGGGGATGTCGATCGACGACATCGACCGCTTCGAGATCAACGAGGCGTTCGCCCCAGTGGTGGCCGCCTGGCGGCGTGAGCACCATCCCGACATGGACCGGGTCAACGTCAACGGCGGGGCGATCGCCCTCGGCCACCCCCTCGGCTCGACCGGAGCCCGCCTCATCACCACCCTCCTGCACGAGCTCGAGCGCAGCGACCGGGAGATCGGGCTGGTCACCATGTGCTGCGGCGGCGGGCTCGGCACCGGGACCCTGATCCAGCGGGTCTGAGCCCGGTCAGCCCCAGCGGAAGCCGACCGGCGACGGCGCCGGGTCGAGCGGGCTGGCCGGGACCCTGATCCAGCGGGTCTGAGCCCGGTCAGCCCCAGCGGAAGCCGACCGGCGACGGCGCCGGGTCGAGCGGGCTGGCCGGGAGCCCGGCCGGCGGGTCGGGCAGGTTGTAGCCGGTGGGGGCGATGTCGTTCGGCGTGTCGGGATGGAACAGCGCGGCCAGGTACTGGATGTGCTCCCGCCCGGGGCCGAGCTCGAACTGACCGCCGCCGTAGTTGCCGATGCCCCGCTCGGCACAGTGGTCGTAGGCGTCGAGCACCGAACGCAGGCCGCCCAGCCGCGACGGCTTGATGTTGACCATCCGGGGCGGGAACGGGCGCGCCTCGATGTCGGCCACGCTGTGGATGGGCTCGTCCCAGGTGATACGGCCGCGGTGGGGGGCGAGGACGGCGTCGGTCTCCGGGGTCAGGGCCGGGTCCTCGATCCACGCGTCGGGAAACGCCTCGGCCACCCGCCGGTAGAGCTCGGGGTCGGCCGGGTTGTCGACCACCGAGCCGACGTAGAGGCCCTTGAGGTCGACCGACTCGACCGCCCCGGTGGCCGCCAGCTCGGCGATCAGCGCGTCGGTCCACGACGCGGTCGGGTCGAGCTTGAAGCGGAGCGCCGGATAGCGGTCCAGGCGGGCGCGCACCGGCCCGATGCTCGCCGGCTCACCCAGGCGCAGGGAGACCACGAAGCTGACCGGGCGGGGCTCGCGCCCGAGCGCCGCGTGCAGCGAGAGCCCGCCCTGGCGGAGGGCGAGATCGAGGGCGGCCGAGTGGAAGGTCCACCGCCGGTAGAGGCGAGAAACCTCGCGCTGGGGGGGCGTGGGGAACAGGTCGAGGCCGTCGACGTGGGCGCAGAAGTCGGCCAGGGTCCACCTCCCGGCCAGCCGGGCCACCGGACCGGCCGCCTGCATGGCCTCGTGGTCGACGGCGTCGTAGACCACGTCCTCGCCAACCCCGGTCTCCCCGTCGCCGTGGAGGGCGACCACCGTCGAGCGGCGCTCGAAGTCGCTCGACACCTGGGCGGCCAGGCCCTCCAGCGAGTAGCCCTCGACGGCGAGGGGCAGCTCGGCCACCGCCGCCCAGCTCTTCATCGCCGCGCCCCCCGCTCGCCCGGGGGAGCCGGCGGGGCGCTCTCGAGCCGGGCGACCAGCTCCTCGAGGCGGAGCTCCTCGAGGCCCCGGCCGACGGCCTCGAGCTCGCGGGCGCAGAACTCGATCAGGCTTCGGCCCTCCTGCACCAGCTCGAGGGTCTCCCTCAGGCCGGCCTCCCCGCCGTCGAGGCGGCGGATGATGTCCTCGACCCGGCTCAGGGCGGTCTCGTAAGTCGCTCCGCCCAGGCTCGACTCCCCACCCGGGCTCGGGCTGGCGGCCGGCGGCGGGGGCTCGACCGGCGGGGTGCTCACGGCTCGATGATCCTGGCCGCGACCCGGCCGTCGGCGAAGCGCAGGCGCACCGTGCCGGCCCGGCGCGCCGCCTCGGCGCTGGCGATGAGCTCGGCGGTGGTGCCGGGCGGGGGGGCGCTCTCGACCAGGACGTAGCCCCGCTCGAGGGTCCGTTCGGGGTCGTGGGCCGAGAGGGCCAAGGCCAGCCGTTCGAGGTCGCCCGGCCGCCGCCGGGCGCAGTCGAGCGAGGCCGCCTGCGCCCGCCGGGTGATCGCCAGGGCCCGGGTGGCGTTGCCCGCCCGCTCGGCGCTCAGTCGCCGGCGCGAGCTCGCCCGCAGCTCGCGCAGGCGCTGGTGGAGCGCCAGTCGGTGGCGGGCGACGTGCTCGGCCGGAGCCCGCGAGAGCGAGGCCAGGGCCCGGGCCCGGGCCAGCACCGCCCCCCGGCTGTGGCCGGTCAGGCGCCGGGCCAGGCCGAGAAGGGCGATCCGGGCTTCCCCGCAGTGCACCGGGACCGCGGCCTCGGCCGCGTGGGTCGGAGTCGAGCAGCTCGCCGCGGCGACATCGTCGAGCAGGGTGCGGTCGCTATGGTGGCCGACCGAGGCGATCACCGGCACCGGCAGGAGGGCGACCGTCCGGCACAGGGTCTCGTCGCAGAACGCCATCAGGTCGACGAGCGAGCCGCCGCCCCGGGCGACCACGATGACGTCCACCTGGCCGAGGGCGGCGAGATCGCGCAGGGCGGCGGCGATGCGCGGGGCGGCGTGGCGGTCCTGCACCGGGGCGAAGGCCCACACCAGGCGCCCGGCCCAGCCGCGGCGGGCCAGGCCGGCCAGCACGTCATCGCGGGCCTTGCCCGTCTCGCCGCACACCACCCCGATCGTCCGGGGCAGGACCGGCCGGGGGAGGAGCTTCTGGGGCTCGAGCAGGCCGTCGCCGGCCAGCCTCCGGCGCAGCCGCGCCACCTCGGCCAGGAGGTCGCCCTCCCCGGCCACGCGCACGTCGCTGACCAGGAAGGAGAACGCCGGCGACGACGTGGCGCTCCCCGGGTAGTAGTCGCAGCCCCCGGCCAGCACCACCCGGACCCCGTCGGCCAGCCCGCCGGTCACCGCCGCCCGGCGCTCCCAGTCGTTGCGCCACATCGCGCAGGCGATGGCCCCCTCGGCATCGCGCAGCTCGAAGTAGACCCGGGCCGCGGTGGGCGGGCGCAGATTGACGATCTCGCCCACCAGCTGGACCCGGGCCAGGCCGCGCAGCCGCTCACGCAGGCCGGCGGCGTAGCGCCCGACCGCGTAGGGGCCGGGCAGCCGCGAGCCGGGTATCCCGGTGGCCGCGGCGGACTCGAGACGGCGGGTCATGGCGTCCGAGGGTAGCGCCTGGCGCCGACGCCGCTGGTGGCTACCGGGGCCGCTGGCGGCGTCCGGCGCCCGCCGGTCTCCCGGTCAGGCTTCGGCCGGGCCGACCAGCGAGGGCAGGGCACGCTCGCCGTCCTGGGCCGCCCCGCCCCGGGTCTCGCCGCCGAAGCCGAGGGCCTCCAGGCGGCGGATCTCCCGCACCCCGGCGATCCGCGCCGGATGGTCGGGGGGGAGGGGGGCGATGAGCTTGAGGATCCGGTTGCGCAGCTGGAGCGCGAAATGCGGGGTCGAGGCTCCACTCAGCTGGCGGACGTCCTCGACGGTCACCTCGTGGCGAGGGCTGGAACGCGTGGGGGATTCGGCTTCGCTCATCTGACCCGGACCGGCACGATCTCCAGCAGCTTGTCGATGGCTGCCTGCACGCCGAGGGAGATCTCGTTCCCGTCGCCGATCAGCCAGGCGTGATTGTAGACCCCGTGGGCCGGATCGCTGGCATAGCCCGGTTGGGTGTCGAGGAGGTACTGGATTACCGCCGGCGGCACCGTGGTGCTCTCGCCGAGGAGCAGGAGGGGGCCGTAGGTCCCGCTGGCCGAGAGCGCCGCCGCCGCCGGACCGGCGACCGGCTGGCCCGAGTTGGCCACCACCAGGCCGCGCCCGGCCTGGATCGGACCCCAGCCGAAGTTGCCGTCCTGGTAACGGGCGAAGGCGACGGCGGTCGCCACCGGGTCGGGCCCGGCCACCCGCTTGACCCGCCCGAGCTTGCGCAGGGCCCGGATCGCCGGGCGCCCGACCACGGTCCCCGGGCCGATCACGTAGATCCGCGGCTGCTGGAGGCGCCCGATGGCATCGCGGGTCTCCGGCGGTACCGCGTCCCGAGTGACGAAGAGGACGGGATCCCCGCTCTTGGCCGCCCACGCCGCCGCGGCCATGGCGAAGGCCGGGGCGTCGCTGCTCACCACCATCACCCGGTTGTCGGCCGTCCCCCGCACGCTCGTCGCATAGGCGGCGACGCTCGCCGCCAGTGCCGCCGGGTTGACCCCGGCGAGGCGCACCGTCCGCGAGGCTGACGGGCTGGCGGTGTCCCCGACCCGAATCACCTGGCTCGGATGCAGCCGCTCGAGCGCGGCGCTCCCCGCCGAGCCCATGCTCTGGCCGTTGGTCAGGATCAGGGGCGCCCGCACCGGCGGACTCATCAGCACGCTGGCCACCAGTGCCGCGTGCCAGTCGCCGCCGTCGGCCAGGGCGACCGCCCGGGGGTGCTCGTCGCCCCCGGGGTAGACGGTGACCGCCACGCCGGCCGACTCGGCCAGCGGATCGGCCCCCGCCACCCTGGTGGTGTTCTTGGTGGCCAGGAGCGGCAGCCCGGCCACCAGCGCCGGACCGCCGGCGCCGGCGGCGCTGACCGAGACGGTGCCCGGTGACCCGAGCCGGGAGACGACGAGGATGACGACGAGGACGGTGATCACCGCGAGCAGGGCCAGCGACGTCCCCGTCCGCAGGGAAGCCGGAATCGGCAGGCGGCCGAGCTTGGCCAGCGGCAGGCGGCTTCGGAGCGATCGCCGGTCGGGCCGGTCGCCGCGCTCCCGGCGGCGACGGCGCCCGGCGCCCGCGGCCGCGGGCTCGGCCCGCCGCTTGGGCAGCCTGGGCCGCGGCGGCCTGGGCAGACGACGGCGGCGGCGCTCGGCCTCGGGCGGCGCGGGCTCCTCGGGTGCCCGCGCGGAGCGGCCGATGCGCGGGAGTCTCGGGCGGCGCCTGGCGGCGGACCATACGCGCCCGGGCTCGCCCGGCGCCGCCCTGGGCCGGTCCGCCGGCCGTCGCGCCGCCCACGACGGGGGTCGTGGTCTGCTCCCGCGCCCCCTCCGGCGGGTTCGGGCCGGCCCCGGCGTCGTCCTGCCGGGCCGCTCCACCAGGTTCGCTCGGCGAGTTCGAGCCGCGTCCCCGGCGCCGGCCCCCGCGAGCCCGGGCCGGTCGGCCGGTCGCGCCGGTCGCCCCGGCCGTCTATCGTCCCCCGCCGGATGACCGAGGTCTCAGCCCGCAACCGCATCGCCATCGACGTCGACCGGACCCTGTGCTTCGGCTTCGGCGACTGCGTCGACACCGCCCCGGCGGTGTTCGGCCTCGACGGCGACGACGTCGCCTACGTCATCGACCCCGACGGCGCCGACATCGACATGGTCATCGAGGCCTCCCAGAACTGTCCGGTCGACGCCATCATCATCTGCGACGAGGCCGGCACCCAGATCTACCCATAGGATTTCAGCGAGGTCATGCACGGCATCATCGATGCATCGTTTGTTGCAAACAGGCTGCACGAGACCTTGCCGTTCTGGTAGGTTGCCGCCCGTACGCCGAATCTTCAGTCGACACTGAAGAACGGGGGACCCGAGTTGTTTGGGGCGAATCTCACTGAAGTCAGTGGGAAGCGCGGCTCTTTCCGCGCTAGCCCGTCAGCTAACCCCGCAGGCCGAGGAAAGAGGTTGCCGGGTGAGGTTGCAAACGATCAGCGTCGTGCTCACGGCGGCCGGACTCGCTTTGGCGGCGGGAACGCCGGCCGCGCTCGCCAAGAGCCCGGCCAACTCCGGCGGCGCCGCCTACGCCCCGGCCGCCGCTTCGGTCCCGTCCGTCGCCGTCCCCGTCGCTCCCCTGCCCCCGCTTGCGCCTTCCGCCACCCAGGGCGCCGTCCCCCCGGGCACGGTCCCCGTCCAGACCGGCGGTCAGGCCTACGGCCAGCTCGTCCCCGTCGCCCCGCCGGTGATCATCCCCGGCGCCGTGGCCAAGATCCTCCCCACCGGCTTCGCCGCCGCTCCGGCCGACGCCCCGCCCGCCGTCCAGCAGGCGATCTTCGCCGCCAACCAGATCGTCGGGCGCCCCTACGTCTACGGCGGCGGCCACCAGTCGTTCACCTCGGCCGGCTATGACTGCTCCGGCACCGTCTCCTTCGCCCTCCACGGCGCCAGCCTCATCACCACCCCGATGGACTCGAGCGAGTTCATGCGCTGGGGCGTCCGCGGACCCGGGCAGTGGATAACCATCTTCAGCAACGCCGGCCACGTCTACATGAACATCGCCGGCATCCGCCTCGACACCAGCGCCGCCGGCGACCCCTCCCGCCTGCCCGGGCCCCGCTGGCGCCCGCTGCTGCGCTCGAGCGCCCGCTACAAGGTCCGCAGTCTCCCCGGTCTCTGACCGCGACGACCCCCGCCATGCCGGTCCCCGCCGTCGGCTAGGCTTGGCGCTCCACGCGACCAGGAGGATCAGATGCCCGGCTTGACCGGACGCATGTCCACGATCGTCAAGGCCAAGGTCTCCAAGCTGCTCGACCGCGCTGAGGACCCGGGCGAGACGCTCGACTACAGCTACGAGAAGCAACTCGAGGCGCTGCAGAACGTCAAGAAGGGCATCGCCGACATCGTCACCTCGAAGAAGCGCCTGCAGATGCAGGAGAAGACGATGACCCAGCAGGTGGTCAAGCTCGACACCCAGGCCCGCCAGGCCCTGGCCGCCGGGCAGGAGGATCTGGCCAAGGTCGCCCTCGAGCGCAAGCAGGTCATCCAGGCCGAGCTCCAGAGCCTCGACACCCAGATCGCCGAGCTCGAGGGACAGCAGGAGAAGCTCGTCGAGTCCGAGCGCAAGCTCCGGGCCAAGATCGAGGCCTTCCGGACCAAGAAGGAGGTCATCAAGGCCCAGTACTCGGCCGCCGAGGCCCAGGTCCGGATCTCCGAGGCCGCCACCGGGGTCGGCGAGCAGATGGCCGACGTCGGGCTGGCCATGCAGCGGGCGGTCGACAAGACCGAGAACATGCGGGCCCGGGCCAGCGCCGTCGAGGAGCTCGAGGCGGCCGGCACCTTCGACGACATCACCGCCCTCGGCTCCGGCGGCAAGGACGACATCGACCGCCAGCTCGAGCAGATCTCGAGCTCGAGCGCCGTCGACGACGAGCTGGCCAAGCTCAAGGCCGAGATCGGCGGCGGCTCGGCCGCCGCCCCGGCCCAGATCGCCCCCCACGCCGGCGACGGCCCGGCCCGGCCGTGATCGTCCGCATCTTCAGCGAGGACCAGTACCGCCTCCCCGAGGCGGCCCTCGCCCGCATGAACGAGCTCGACAACGAGTGCGTGGCCGCCGTCGAATCCGGCGACGAGCCCCGCTTCCGCGCCTCCTACGAGCAGCTCCTCGCCCTCGTCCGCGACGAGGGCGAGGTCTTGGCCGACGACGCCCTCACCGGCTCGGACCTCATGCTCCCCCCGGCCGACATCACCATGGAAGAGGCGCGCGAGGAGTTCACCGGCGAGGGCCTCATCCCCGACTGACGCCCTCTCCCGCCGGGGGGGCAACCGCCCGTCGGCGGGCTCGGTCCCCCGTCCGCAGAGACGCACCGCACGGCACCGCACCGCATCGGCGCGCCCCGCCGGCCCGGCCCGGCGCGGCACCGCGCCGCGGCGAGCGCACCACGACCTCGCCCGTCCGTCCGAGCCGTCCTTCTCCTGCGACGGGGCTAAACGCCTGGCCCGCTGCTGCCGATGCGGTTGACATGTCAGGTGTAACCAGAAGCCTTTAGGAGGCAAGAAATGGCCCAGCCCGCCCAGGATCACCGGCGCCGGGGGCGCCCGCACCTCGCGCGGCTCGCCCTCGCAGGCGCGCTCACCGTGGGCGCCGGCGCGCTCGCCGTCGTCCCCGCCGCCCAGGCCGACTCCCTGGGGAGCGCCCGCACGCACATCCGCGCCGCCGACGCCGCCCTCCACCAGGTCGTCGCCGCCGCCGCCGGCGGATCGGTCAGCGGGCCGCTGGCCGAGCTCGAGAAGCAGCTCCGCGCCGCCGGGCACGACTCGGCCAAGCTCTACCGCAGCGCCCATCACGCCCACACCACGGCCATCAGCGTGCGGGCGGCGACGGCGATGAGCAAGCTCGCCGCCCAGCAGAACCGCGACACCACCCAGCTCACCCCGCTCGTCGGAGCACTCGGCGGCCTCGACCAGTCCGACCTCGCCGGCTTCATCGCCGCCGCCACCCAGGGCCGCGAGCAGGCGCTGTCCCTCGTCTCCCAGCTCATCGGCCAGCTCCCGGCGCCCCTCCAGAGCACCGTCGCCGGCATCGTCGCCCAGCTCTCCAACGCCGGCACCGACCAGGTCGGCCAGCTCGCCGGCTCGATCTCCCCCGGATCGATCGCCTGCCCGGCGATCGACACCGTCAGTCAGGTGGTGGCCACCGTCCTCACCTCGGTCCAGGCCGATCTTGCCCGGGTCCAGTCGCTCCTCTCGTTCCTTCCGGCCGGCGCCCTCACCGAGTTCACCTCGGTGGTCAACGGCCTCCCGGCTCAGCTGACCTCCCTGGTGGCCAGCCTCAAGCAGGCGTTCAACTGCACCACCCCGACCCCCGCCACCGGCGTCAGCGGCGCCACCGGCCCGGCCTCCGGACCGGCCGCCGTGGTCGGCTCGCTGATCACCTCGGTCACCGACCTCGTCCAGTCGCTCCTCGGGAGCTTCCTGCCCGGAATCAGCGCCGGCCAGACCCCGTCCCCCGTCGCGACGACCGGTCCGGTCTCCGGTCTGCTCGGCCAGGTGACGAGCCTCATCCCCGGCCTCGGCGGTCTCCTCGGCGGCGGCGCCGGCGGCGGTCTCCTCGGCGGTCTCCTCGGCGGCTTCGGCCACTAAGCCGGCGCCAACCGACCATCCCCTCGCCCTGGGCGCCCCGGCCTCACCGGCCGGGGCGCCCCGGCGTCATCCCGGGCCCGTGGATCGGGTCTCCCGTCCTCGCCGCCGGCGCGGCCTGCGGTGTCGCCGGCCGAGAATCGCCCGGCGCCCTGGCCGCCGCTCGACACCCGCGGACCGGCCAGCGCTCCCAAGGACACCCCCGACGGCCCGCCGCCCCCCGCCGCGACCAGGCCCGATCCGCCGCTAAAGGTGGGGCCCGGTTCTGCCGAATAGAGCACTGTCCATGCCTGCCACCCCGGCCATCTCCCCCGGACCGCGCAGAATGCGCCCCGACCGCTCGCTGATCCCCGGCCTCGGCGCCGCCGCCTCGCTCGTCGCCGCCGTCGCCTGCGCCTTCTTCGTCACCGCCGCCGTCGTCGCCTTCGACCAGTGGCCGCAGGTTGCCGCCACCAACAACGCCCGCGCGCTCGTCGTGGCCAGCGACAGCCGCCACGCCCGCGCCATCGTCGTCTCCCCGACCGTCCGCCCGCCCCGCGCCGTCGCCCGCCCGTCGGCGCCGGCGGCGCCCCGCGCCACCCCCCGGGCGCCGGCGCTCGTCGCCCAGGTCGACAACACCCCGACCCGGCCGCGGCGGATCGTCCCCCCCACCACCTCCGTCCAGCCGACCGCCCCCCTGGCGCCGCCGGCCAAGCCCAAGCCCACCGGGCCGGCCAGCACCGCCCCGGTCCAGCTTCCGAGCGCCCTGGCCGGAGCCACCCAGGGCACCACCAACGCCACCGCCGGCCTGGTCAACGGCGCCACCAACGGCCTGGCCAACACCCTCGCCCCGATCAACCCGGCCCTGGCCAACACCGTCCAGGGCCTCGGCACCGGGGTCAGCGGCGCGGTGATCGCGCTCGGCAACAGCCTCGCCCAGCTGCTCCTCGGGCTCAGCCCCTCCCAGTAGTCTCCCCGTCGTGGGGCGCACCTACGACGGGATCGACGAGCGGCTGCGCGGCTGGATCGAGAGCCAGCCGATGTTCTTCGTGGCCACCGCCCCCCGCGACGACGACGGCCATGTCAACGTCTCGCCCAAGGGCCCGATCGGCACCCTCCGGGTCCTCGGCCCCCTCGAGGTCGCCTACCTCGACGTGGTCGGCAGCGGCGCCGAGACCATCGCCCACCTGCGCGAGAACGGCCGCATCGTGATCATGTTCTGCGCCTTCGACGGCCCGCCCCGCATCCTGCGCCTCCACGGCCGCGGCGAGGTCTGCCCGGCCGGCCACCCCGGCTTCGACGAGCTGCTCGACCGGGGCGCCTTCACCGAGCCCGCCGTCGACGCCGCCCGGCGGGCGGTGATCCGGGTCGAGGTCACCCGGGTCGCCGACTCCTGCGGCTACGGCGTCCCCCTCATGCGCTTCGACGGCCTGCGCCCCCACCAGGACGCCTGGGCCGAGAAGAAGGTCCGGGTCGGCGGGGCCGAGGCCCTCCTCGACTACCAGCGCGAGAAGAACGCCCGCAGCCTCGACGGGCTCCCCGCCGTCGAGCTCGCCTGACCCGGGCCGCGTCCGCCGTCCGCTCCCCCCGCCGACCGGTCGGGGCCCCGGTGGGCGGCCGCCCCGCCGGCCCGCGGGACCCGGGCGGGCTCTCGGCGGCGATCCCGCGATAATCGAAAGCCGTCATGGCCACCGCCCAGTCGCTCTCCCACGTCTTCCCCCAGGCCAGCCGGGTCAACCCCCACGGCCGGCTCGAGGTCGGCGGCTGCGACGCCGTCGAGCTGGCCCGCGAGTTCGGGACCCCGGCCTACATCGTCGCCGAGGACGACCTCCGGACCCGGGCCCGGGCCTACCTCGACGCCTTCCGCGCCGCCGGCCACCACGACTTCCAGGTGACCTACGCCGCCAAGGCCTTCCCCTGCACCGCGGTCATGGCCCTCTTCGCCGAGGAGGGGCTCGGCTGCGACGTCGCCTCGGCCGGCGAGCTCCACCTCGCCCTCCGCGCCGGCTTCGACCCCGGCAGGCTCGTCTTCCACGGGAACGCCCGATCTGATTCGGAGCTCGATCGGGCGGTCTCGGCCGGGGTTGGGCTCATCGTCATCGACAACTTCGACGACATCGACCGGCTCGACCGGCTCGACCGGCGCGGGGCCCGCCAGCCGGTGCTGATCCGGGTGACCCCCGGGGTCGCCGGCGCCACCCACGCCAAGATCTCCACCGGCCAGGCCGACTCGAAGTTCGGCCTCGGCCCGGCCGACGCCCGCCGGGCCATCGAGCGGCTGGCCGGGTCCGACCGGCTCGAGCTCGTCGGCCTGCACATGCACATCGGCTCCCAGCTCCTCGACCTCACCCCCTATCGCGCCGCCATGGCCGTCCTCGGCGATCTCGGCCGCTTTCCCGTCTACGACCTCGGCGGCGGGCTCGGCGCCGCCTACGCCCCGGCCGACCGGCCCCCGCCGATCGAGGACTTCGTCGCCGCCCTCGTCGCCGCCGCCTCCGCGCTGTTCGGCCCCGGCCGGCGACTGCTGGTCGAGCCCGGCCGCTCCCTGGTGGCCAACGCCGGGGTGACCCTCTACACCGTGCAGACCGTCAAGCGCAACGTCTCCACCTGGGTCGGCGTCGACGGCGGCATGTCCGACAACCTGCGCCCCATGCTCTACGGCGCCCACTACGAGGCCGAGATCGTCGACCGCCTCGGCGGCGACACCCTCTGCCACCTCACCGGCAAGCACTGCGAGTCCGGCGACCTCATCGTCCGCGACGCCCGGCTCGACGACCCCCGGCCCGGCGACGTCCTCGTCACCCCGGCCACCGGGGCCTACGGCTACGCCATGGCCAACAACTACAACGGCGTCCCCCGGCCGCCCGTCGTCTTCTGCCGCGACGGCGACGCCCGCCTCGTGGTCCGCCGCGAGACGCTCGACGATCTCCACGCCCGTGACCTCTGAGCCCCCGCTCCCGGGCTCCGGCTCGGGTCCGGCGGCGTCGGGTCCGGCGGGGTCGGGTCCGGCGGGGTCGGGTCCGGCGGGGTCGGGTCCTGCGGGGTCGGGTCCTGCGGGGTCGGGTCCGGCGGGGTCGGGTCCGGCGGGCGCCTTCGGCATCGGGCTACTCGGCCACGGCACCGTCGGCGCCGCCTTCGAGGTCCTGCTCGCCGAGCGGGCCGACCGCATCGGCCAGCTCACCGGCCGGCGGCCCGAGCTGCGGGGGGTGCTGACCCGCAGCCGCGGCGACTTCGAGGAGATCCTCGCCGGGAGCGAGCTCGTCGTCGAGCTGATCGGCGGGATCGAGCCGGCCCGGGAGTACGTGACCCGGGCCCTGCGGGCCGGGCGCCACGTGGTCACCGCCAACAAGCAGCTCCTCTCCCAGCACGGCGAGGAGCTCTGGGCCCTGGCCCGGGAGCACGACGTCCGCCTCGGGTTCGAGGCCTCGGTCGCCGGGGTGGTCCCGGTGGTGCGGGTTCTCCGGGAGTCGCTGGCCGGGGCCGAGGTCCAGCGCATCCACGGGATCGTCAACGGGACGACCAACTTCATCCTCAGCGAGATGACCCGCTCCGGCCTGAGCTACGCCGAGGCCCTGGCCGAGGCCCAGCGCCTCGGCTACGCCGAGGCCGACCCGTCCGAGGACGTCAGCGGCAAGGACGCCGCCGCCAAGATGGCCATCCTCGCCCGCCTGGCCTTCGGCTCCCCGGTCCATCTCGACCAGGTCCGCTACGAGGGCATCGAGCACATCACCGCCGACGACATCGCCTACGCCCGCGGCCTCGGGCTCGGCCTCAAGCTCATCGGCACCGCCGAGCGCCTCGACGGCGGCATCTCCGTCCGCGTCCATCCCGCCTTCCTCTACGGCGGCCACCCCCTGGCCTCGGTCGGCGGGCCGTTCAACGCGGTCACCGTCGAGTCGGACGCCATCACCGAGATCACCATGTCCGGACCCGGGGCCGGCGGCCCCCAGACGGCGAGCGCCGTGCTCGGCGACGTGGTCAGCGCCATCACCGCCGGCGGCGGCCAGCCCGCCCTGACCGACGCCATCCCGGTGGTCGGGGACGTCGAGTCCGCCTTCTACATCCATCTCGAGGTCGCCGACCGCCCCGGGGTCCTCGCCCAGGTCGCCGCCGTCCTCGGGCAGGAGGGCGCCTCGATCAAATCGGTGCTCCAGAGCGGCCTCGGCGAGCGGGCCCGCCTGGTCATGGTCACCCACCCCCTGATCGAGTCGCGCCTGTTCGCCGCCCTCGAGCGGATCGGCCGGCTCGAGTTCGTGCGCTCGGAGCCCCGGGCCATCCGCGTCATCGACGAGGAGTTCACGTGAGCCGCCCGTCCGGCCCCCGTGGCCTCGGCCTGATCGAGCGCTACCGCGACCGCCTGCCCTTCGCCGCCGCCGACCCGGTGGTCTCCCTCGGCGAGGGGGGCACCCCCCTGGTCCTGGCCGAGAAGATCTCCGCCCGCGTCGACGCCGAGGTCTACCTCAAGCTCGAGGGGGCCAACCCGACCGGGTCCTTCAAGGACCGCGGGATGACCTGCGCCGTCTCGGCCGCCGTGCGCGAGGGCGCCCGGGCGGTGATCTGCGCCTCGACCGGCAACACCGCCGCCAGCGCCTCGGCCTACGCCGCCAAGGCCGGCCTGCGCTGCGCGGTGATTGTCCCCGACGGCAAGATCGCCACCGGCAAGCTCGCCCAGGCGCTGATGCACGGCGCCCAGGTCATCGCCCTGCGCGGGAACTTCGACGAGGCCCTGGCCCTGGTCCGGGAGCTCGTCACCCGCCACCCGATCGCCCTCGTCAACTCGGTCAACGAGTTCCGCCTCCAGGGCCAGAAGACGGCCGCCTTCGAGCTGCTCGAGGACCTCGACGGCGAGCTCGACGCCCTCTGCATCCCGGTCGGCAACGCCGGCAACATCACCGCCTACTGGGCCGGGTTCCTCGAGTCCGGGGTCGCGCCCCGCCTCTTCGGCTTCCAGGCCGAGGGGGCGGCGCCCCTCGTCCTCGGCGCCCCGGTCGCCGAGCCGGAGACCGTGGCCAGCGCCATCCGCATCGGCAACCCCGCCCGCTGGGAGGAGGCGATGGGGGCGATGAGCGCCTCCCGCGGCGCCATCCGGGCGGTGAGCGACGACGAGATCCTCGCCGCCTACCGGCTGCTCGCCGCCACCGAGGGCATCTTCTGCGAACCCGCCTCGGCCGCCTCGGTCGCCGGCCTGCTCAAGTACGGCTCCGGTGGCGCCCGCCGGGTGGCCTGCGTGCTCACCGGGCACGGTCTCAAGGATCCCCAGACGGCGCTCGAGCAGGCCGGGGCGGTGGTTCCCTGCGAGCCGCAGCTGGCGGCGATCGAGCGGGCGGTGATGGGCTAGCCATGGCGCCGGCTGCCGGCTGCCGGGTCATCGTTCCCGCGTCGTCGGCCAACCTCGGCCCCGGTTTCGACACCTTCGCCGCGGCACTCTCCCTCCATCTCGACCTCGTCGTCCGTCCGGCCCGGAGGTTCGCCGTCGACACCGAGCTCGACGTTCCCCGGGACCGCACCAACCTCGTCGTGCGGGCCTTCGAGCGCCTGCGTCCAGCCGATCGCCTCCGCTTCGAGATCCGTTCGGAGATTCCCCTGACCGGCGGCCTCGGCTCCAGCGCCGCCGCCATCGTCGCCGGCCTCTGCGCCGCCGCCCGGCTCGGTCCCACCGAGGTCGGGATCCTCGAGCTGGCCTGCGAGCTCGAGGGCCACCCAGACAACGTGGCCGCCGCCCTCCATGGCGGCGTCGTCATCTGCGCCGACGGTCAGGTCGTCCGCTTCCAGGCCCCGCCCGGCCTCGACGCCGTGCTCGTGGTTCCCGAGGCGGCGGTACCGACCGCCGCCGCCCGGGCCGCCCTCCCCGCCGAGGTCCCCCTCACCGAGGCGGTGTTCAACACCGCCCACGGCGCCCTCCTCATGCTCGGCCTGGTCACCGGCGACTGGAACCTCCTCTCCCGCGGGCTGGTCGACCGCCTCCACCAGCCGCGCCGGGCCCACCTCTTCCCGGCCAGCCACGAGCTCCTCGGCCTCGCCCCCGAGCTCGGCGCCCTCGGGGCGACGATCAGCGGCGCCGGCCCCACCGTCCTCTTCTGGTCGCGCTCCGAGGACGCCCCCCGCCTGCTTGCCGCCCTCGAGGATCGGGTCGGCGGCTGGGCGCGGGTCCTGCCCGCCGGCTTCGAGGCCGCCGGCGCCCGGGCCAGCGCAATCTGAAGAACAGTGGCCCGGGGGGCCGGCTCACCGAGGCCTATCGGCGGTGGGCTGGCAGGGCAGAGGAGTTACGGATGACCGGCCAGACCGGATGCCCGCATGGCGAGCGCGAAGGCCGCGAACTCGTTCTGGAAGTCGGTGAGCACCAGGGGCTGGCCCGCGGCCTCGGGCGCCGTCGACGGGCCAGCCTGAGCCTGCCGCTGAGCGCTGGCGGTGGCACGCCAGGCTTCGAGCTTCCCGCCGAGGTCACCGCCATCGGCAATGTCGGTGCGCGCCGGGCCGAGCACGCCTCCGAGGTGGGCCGACGCGGCTATCCGCGCGCTCCCCATGTTGGCCACGGCGCCGGCTGGATCGCTGGCGAAGCGCAGGAGGATGGTCTTGATCAACGCGGTGTGGTCGAAGAAGTCGTGACAGACGAAGCGCTTGACCCTGGGGCCGACGACGAGAGCCGGGACGCGCAGGCCGTAGGTGGCGTAGCCGGAGCCGTCGTTCACCGGCGGGGGGGCGACGTGGTCGTAGAAGCCACCATGCTCGTCATAGGTGATGACCAGAAGGGTGTCATTCCAGTTCGGGCTGTTGACCAGGGCTTGGTAGACCTCGAGGACGAGCTGCTGCCCGGCGAGGACGTCGGCCGGAGGATGGTCGTCGTTGGAGTTCGGATCGGCGACGCTGAGGTCGATGAAGTTCGGGTCGATCCACGAGACCTCGCGCAGGGTGCCCTTGGCCGCGTCGTCGATGAAGCTGTCCTGGCCGACGATCAGGGCCTCGAGGTCCTCGGTGGCCACGCTGACCGCCTTGCGGTTGAAGTAGGAGAAGTTCAAAGGCTTGAGGTCGGTGATGTCGCGGTAGTGGGCGTCCGCGGCGCGGAGGGTCGCCGGGTCGTGCGAGTACCACCGCCACTGGGTGTCGGCGAGCTGGCGGGTGAACGCCTCGACCTCGAAGAGCGGGACGTTGGTCAGCGCCGCCGTCAGCGGCGTGTCGATCAGCTGCTTGAAGAAGTCGAGCTCATGGGCAACCGATTGGCCGGCACGCCCGGCCAGCGAGTACAGGCGGTTGGGCCAGGTGTCGCCCGGGATCGAGCTGTGCCAGGCATCGCAGACGCAGAACTCCCGGGCCAGGTGGTCGTAGACCGGCAGGTGAGCCCCGGTGTAGTAGCCCATCGGCAACTTGCGCCACGCTGGCGGCGGATCCTTCCGGGCAACGAAGTTCTTCACGAAGCCGCCGTTGCCGGCGGCCAGTTGCTCGGCTACGCACGACGGCGAGTGACACGGATCGAGGCTCCGGTCCTGGGGTTGGCCCGGGGCGTGGAATGCCGTCTGGTCGAGGGCGAACTCGAACGCCGGATATACGGCTCCGTCCGCGTCGGCGTTCGATTCGTCCCCCGAGAGGCCGTTCACGTCGCCCATGCCGTCCTTCGTCAGGTAACCGAGCATGTGGTCGAAGGACCGGTTTTCCATCATCAGGACGACGATGTGCTTGATCTCCTGCAGGACGTCGAGACCGTCGTCGACCGCCATCACGTTCCTTTCCCCGAGTATCGGTGACACTACCGCCGGGCGCCGGCCGACGGGCCGGACATCTTCCGGTGGAAGGCCCCGGATCCGACCGCTGCCACCGGGACTGAGGCGGTAGACGCCCGTCGACGGTCGCGTCCGGATCTCGGCGGTGACCAGCGATGGCCGCGCTAACATCGCCTGGGCCGATGGCCCAGACGATCGCCATCCTCTCGCAGAAGGGGGGAACCGGGAAGACGACCGCCGTCCGGACGTTGAGCGACATCCTTCGCCGCGTCGGCCTGCGCACCCTGGCCGTCGACCTCGACCCCCAGGGCAACCTCTCTGACTACTTCGACGTCGACCCCGAGGCCTCGCCCACCGTGGCCGAGGTGCTCACCGGCGGGGCGAGCGCCGCCGAGGCCGTCCACGACGACATCATCCCCGCCAACCTCCGCCTCGCCGAGGCCGAGCTCGCCCTCGGCGGGCGCATGGGCCGTGAGCTGACCCTCAAGCGGGCCCTGGCCAAGCTCGACGGCTACGACATCGTCCTCATCGACTGCCCGCCGTCGCTCGGCCTGCTCACCGTCAACGCCCTGGTCGCCGCCGACCATGCCCTGCTCACCGCCGAGGCCCAGTACTTCGCCCTCCAGGGGGTCGAGCAGGCCCTCGAGGTGATCGAGGTCGCCCGGGAAAGCCTCAACCCCGGCCTCGACTGGATCGGCGTCGTCCTCAACATCGTCGACCTGCGCACCGTCCACTCCCGCGAGGCCCATGCCACCCTCAAGGCGAGCTTCGGGGCCAAGGTGTTCGAGACCGTCGTGCGCCAGTCCATCGCCTACGCCGAGTCCGCCGAGCGGGCCACCTCCATCCTCGATCTCCGGCCCGACCTCGGGGCCGACTACCTCGCCCTGGCCGACGAGCTCCTCGAGCGCCTCGGCGAGGGGCGGGCCCGCACCCGCCTCGCCGAGCTCCGGGCCACGAGCTGACCCGCCGGCTTCGAAACCTTCTCCCCTCGGGAGCGTTCCCAGTACCGGTGGCCCGCTCCTGCGCCCCTTCGCCGCACCCGGTCAATCCTCCCCGGTTCAGCGCCCCCGCCCCCCGAGGCGCTTTCAGGCGGGCGATCCCCGTCGCCGCCCTCATCCTCGCGCTGAGCCTGGCCTCGCCCCCGGGCGCCGCCGCCCGCTCACGGACCGTCCGACCCGGCCCCGTCTCCTCAGGCCCCGCCGGCCGGGTGGGGGCGCCCGCCCGGGCGGCATCGACCCGGGCGGCATCGACCCGAGCGGCATCGACCCCGGCGAACTGGACCCCGGAGGCCCCGGCGATGGCCGCCGATGCCCAGGGCGGCCTGTTCCTCGCCTGGGGGGCGCTGACCGAAGATCCGGGGCTGAAGGTGGCGGCGGCGAGCGGATCGGCGTCCGGTGGCTTCACCGTGCCCGTCGAGCTCTCGAGCCCGGCCAACGCATCGACGGCACCCTCGGTCGCCTCCGACGGCGCCGGGAACGCGGTGGTGGCCTGGGAGGAGTACCGATCCTTTCCGCTCGGGGGCGGCGACTCCCAGATCATCCGGCTCGGGATCCAGGTGGCCGAGCGTCCGGCCGGGGGGCCCATCGGCCCCGCCCGGCGCCTGAGCGACCCGGCGGCCGACGAGGGCCTGATCGGCGTCGCACTCGACGAGCGGGGCGACGGGGCGCTGGCCTGGGTGGCCGACGGCACCATCTGGCTCGAGGCCAAGCCGGCGGGCGGGGGCTGGGGGGCGCCGATCGCGGTGACCGACCACACCGTGGCCGACTCTCCTTACCCCAACGCCAAGCTGGCCATCGACGCCGTCGGCGACGTGCTGCTGGCCTACTCGGCCCGCGGCGGCGACACCCGAGCCTGGTTCAAGCCGGCCGGGGCGCCCCTGTCTGCCCCCCAGGTGGTCGCCCCCAGCTGGCGCTTCCCCGTGCTGGCCGCCCTCGGAGCCGGGGGCGAGGCGGCCCTCGCCTGGGGGGACGGGACCGGCGTGGTGGCCACGCAGGCCCCGCCCGGCGGCCGGTTCGGGTCGCCGAGCAGCCTGGCCGCGGTCAGTCCGTCGGGCCTGGCCGTGGACGGTCAGGGCCAGGCCGTTCTGGCTATCGAGGCGTCCGGCGGCCGGGGTCTCGGCGTGGTCACCCTCGATCCGCGGACCGGCTTCGGCCCGCCGCAGATCGTCTCGGGCGGGGGCGGGGAGGGGAGCCCGGCAGCGCTGGCCGTCGACCCGGCCGGGGATGCCATCCTCGGGTGGCAGCACTCGAGCACGCGTGTGGGCGACCCGTTGGCGGGCACGGCGGTCGCTCTGCGGAGCGCCGGGCAGCCCTTCGGGTCGGCGCGCGAGCTCATTCCCACCCCGACCCTGACCTTCGGGGTCTTCGGACCGGTGGTGACCATCACCGACCAGGGGACGGCGAGCGCTGCCTGGACGCAACCGAGCGGTGCGTCGACCGCGCTCCTCCTCCAGGCCTACGCCGGCGGGGCACCGGCCGGGGCGCCGGTGGTGGTCACGGCGGGCCCACCGGCCGGGCTGAGCATCAGGGTGCCGCCGGCGTCCTTCGCGCCGGCGACCCTGCTGAGCTTCGCCCGGGCCACGGTGCCCGACCGGCGCGGGCGCCTGACCCCGACGCTCACCTGCGGTGGTGTCCTGACCAGATCGGACGAGAACTGCCTGGGTTCGATCAGTCTCGTCCTGAAGGGCCCGGCCCACATTCGGCTGGGCCTCGAGCACTTCCGCGTCCCGCTGGACCGGGCGACGCGCGTCCGCATCCAGCTATCGCCCCGGGCCCGGCGCCTCCTGGCCCATCGCGGCCGCCTCGATGCCGGGGTGCGCACCACCATCCGCCACCCGGCCGGCCCGTCCGAGGTGACCAGCGTGACCATCACCCACTGACGCGGGTGGGGTGCGCTCAGGCGTTGGCGGTGGTGGCCTGGGCGCCGGCGGCGGCCGGCTCGACCTGGAGGAAGTGCAGGCGGTGGCGGCCGACGACGATCTCGTCGCCGGGGCCTAGGAGGCTCGACTCGACGCGCTTGCCGTTGACGAAGACGCCGTTGAGGCTGCGGTCGTCGAGCACGCGAAGGGTGTCGCCGTCGCGGACGATCAGGGCGTGGCGGCGGGAGACCGTCGGGTCGTCGAAGCGGACGTTGGCAGCCAGGCTGCGGCCGATGCGGGTGCCCTCGCGGGTGAGGGGGACGACGAGGGTGTTGCCGTCGAGCTGGTAGACGAGATACTCCCCGGGGGCCTCGATGGTGCCCCGGGCCTCGACTATCAGCGCCTCGCGCTCCTCGACGGCGCCGGGCCGGGTCTCGAGCGGGGAGGCGGTGAACAGCGAGGCGCGGACGAAGGCGCGTCCGTTGCATCCGGGGCAGTCGGCGAGGCGGTCGGCGGCGGCGAGCGTGAGCACGTACCCGCACTGCTCGCAGCGGAACGAACCTGTTCCGGCGAGGGTTCCCGAGATCAGCTGCTCCATCTGGAACTCCCCTCCGCGCGATCAGTCGCGCCTCGGACACCGAGCTTGCAACATCATAGACGGCGCCCGCGGGGATCGGCGGGCGTTCAGCAGTAATTCTTACGCACGGAGGATCGTGGCGGCCGGCGGCGAACACCCGGCGATGCCCCACCTTCCCCACCACGGATCGGCCGGTGGCCTCGGGCTGCTCAGCCGCCGGCGGGCGGAGACGATCGAGCCCGAGCAGTTCGAGCGGCACATGCTGGCGCGGAGCGTCGACATCCTGGCCGGGGACCGGACGATCTGCGCCGACTGCGGCCGGACCCCCCTGGTCGGGGAGGAGCTCCACCTCTTCGATGCGGGCGCGCTGGTCTGCGAGCTGTGCCGCCCGCTGCGCCGGGAGCAGCCGATCTCGAGCGTCGCCGTGCGCCACAGCGAGTACGGCCACACCGTCCGGGTGAGCCGCACCGTCGAGCGGTGAGCCGCGGCGCCTAGCTCGGCGCGGCCCGCACCGCCGCCGCACCGCGCAGCGTTTCTCGCCCGCGTAGACTGCGCGCGGCCGTGGATACCGTGAACGTCTCGATCGTCGTCGGCCGCCCGGTGGAAGAGGTCTTCGCCTACCTGGTGGACATCGCCAACCACGCCGAGTTCACCGACCACTACCTGGTCGACTGGCACCTGACCCGGACCGACTCGGTCGGCGTGGGCGCGGGGGCGCGGTTCCGGGTGACCGCCCCGATGCAGCGCTTCAACTGGGTCGGGGTCAACATCGTCGAGGTCGAGGCGCCCCGGCGGATCGTCGAGGCGGGGGGAGGCGGCAAGTTCAACCGGATCAAGGTCAAGGCGGTCTACCTGCTGACCCCGACCGAGGCCGAGAAGACGGAGGTCGCCCTGAGCATGCGGACCGAGCCGGCCACGGCATCGGACCGGCTGATGGAGGGACTCGGCGGGCGTCCGTGGCTGCGCCGCCAGAACGCCAAGGCGCTCAAGCGGCTTCGCGCCATCGTCGAGACCGGCGAGGGACGGGGACGGCGGCCCACGGTGGGCGGGCTTTGACGGCCGGAGCGCTGGCGGCAGCGACGGGGGCCGACCATCTAGACTCGGCGCGTCGATGAGGCCCGGTCGCATCATCATCCTGATCGCCATCGTCGCCTGTGCGGCGCTGGTCGCGGCCTGCGGCGGGGACACCACCAACAACCGCCACGCGAGCAACGAGGGCGTCTACGTCGACCTCGGCCACCTCAAGTACCAGGTCGAGCTCTCCCGCCAGCTGAACCCCTACGACGGCGAGGACTCGTCCTATCTGCTCGGGCTCGCGCCGGCCGACCAGTCGCTCGGGGCGGCTGACACCTGGTTCGGCGTGTTCATGCTCGCCGTCAACAAGCACGACCAGGCCTACCCGGCGGCCCACGGCTTCTACATCACCGACACCCAGGGCATCACCTACCGCCCGACGCCGGTGCCCGGAGCCAACCCGTTCGCCTACCACGGCACGGTGATCCCGCCCCACGACCAGCTTCCGGCCCAGGGCTCGGCCGCCGACAACGGCCCGACCCAGGGCCTCGTCCTCCTGTTCAAGGTGCCGCTCGCCTCCTTCGACAACCGGCCGCTCGTCCTCCACATCACCGATCCGAGCAACGCCAAGAGCGAGGCGACGGTCGAACTCGACGTGTAGGGCGCCCCCGGGACGGCCCGGCCGGCTCGGGCGGTCGAACCCGCCGGGTCGCGCGGCCCGGCCCGCCGAAGGCCCCGGTCCCGATGGGCTCAGCGCCGGGGCGGGGGGGCGATGGCGCCGGCCGGCGCCGTGGCGGGGCGCCGAGTCCCGGCGGTGGCCTTGAGCCCGGCCTCGAGCATGACCTTGGCCACCGGAGCCGCGGTGTCGCCGCCGGCGCCGTCGTGGGCGAGCAGGACGCCGACGGTGAGCCGGGGGGCCCCGGCCGGGGCGAAGGAGACGAACCAGGCGTCGGTGTTCTTGGGGTCGTTGGGGGCGACCCCGGGGCAGGCGCCGGGGTTGCTGGGGTCGGGCGTGCAGTTGGAGGCGGTGGTGGCCAGCTCGGCGGTGCCGGTCTTGCCGGCGACGACCACGCCGGGGATCCGCGCCGAGGTGCCGGTGCCGTGGTCGACGACGCCGACCATCATGGCGCCGACGGTGTGGGCGACGCTCGGGGGGATCACCGCCACCATGGGGTGGCGTACGCCGAGGGCGAGGGTGGGCACCGGGCGGCGGCCGCCGTCGGCGATGGTGGCGGCGACCAGGGCCATCTGAAGCGCGGTGGCCTGGACCTGGCCCTGGCCGATGGCCGAGGAGCCGACGTCGAGGGCGCTGCCGATCGAGGCGGCCGGGGGGATGGAGCTCTCGGTGGCGCCGGGGATGGGCGAGGGCTGGTTGAACCCGAAGCGGCGGGCCGCGTCGACCAGGCGAGCGCCGCCGAGCTTGACGCCGAGGGGGGCGAAGACGGAGTTGCAGGAGACGGCGAAGGCGTTGGCCAGGGTGCCGCCGCACGACTCGCCGTTGGCGTTCTGGAGCTTGTAGCCGTCGATGTAGGTGTAGGTCTGGTACTGGAAGGTGGTGTTGGGCTGGGCCAGGCCGGCGAGCAGCACGCCGGTCAGGGTGATTAGCTTGAACGTCGACCCGGGAGGCTGGAGCTCTGAGAACGGGGTGCCGGCGACGGCGAGGATCTCCCCGGTGTCGGGTCGCATGAGGACGATCCCGCCCTCCTGGCCGCCGAGGGTGGCGACGGCGAGGGACTGGAGGGAGGGGGAGAGCGAGGTGCGCAGGGGGACGCCGGGATGGGGGGTGGCGGTGGCGATCACCCGGGTGCCGGCCAGGAGCTCTCCGCCGGGGGAGCCGGCCAGCCGCTGGTCGAAGATGCGCTGGAGGCCGGTGACGCCGACGGTGGCGTCGGGCGGGTAGCCGGCGCCGCGGAGGACCTCGGCGCGGTCGGGGGGGATCGGCCCGGTCGAGCCGATGATGGCGCTGGCCGCGCTCAGGCGGGCGAGGGGCGTCCCGTCGCGGCTGAGGAGCGGGGCGCGGGGCCCGACGGTGGTGTGCCGGGAGAGGGACTCGCCGGGGAGCAGGCCGGGGAAGCTGAGCGACGCCTGCCAGCGGATCCGGGCGGCGGCGCCGCTTCCGACCACGGGAAGGACGAAGCGGGTGTTGAGGCGGCCGAAGATCCGGGTGGACACGGTGACCGGGACGGTCACCGTCCCGTGAGGCGACGCCGTGGCCGCCCCGATCAGCGCCCCGGTGGCGGTGGAGGTGGCGAGGGCGGCGCGGTGCTGGGCGGCGAACGCGGTCACCGACAGGCGCCGACGGGTGGCGAGGTCGACGTCGGCGTACATCTGGGCGTAGTCGCCGCGGGCCCAGGCGGCGACGAACTGGCCGCCGAGCCGGGTGCTCGCCGAGTCCCCGCGGGCGGAGCCGAGGAGGATGACGACGGCGATGACGAGGACGGCGGCGCCGCCGCCGAGGGCGAGCAGCCGGGTCCGGGGCGGGAGCGCGGCGGCCCACCGGGGCAGCTGGGGCGCGGCTCGGGCGGGGACGGCCCGCGCCCGGGTGGGCGACTTCCGCCGTGGTAGGAGCGGGGCGGACGCCCGGGCGACGTGGATCACGCCCGCTGACGGTAGACCATCGTGGTGGAAGTCACCTTCCATCGGGCGTGCTCGTTCATGTCGCCGTGGTGACGGTCGGGGCTCGGCAGGGCGGATGGTGGTCAGGGCGGGCTTGGAGGTGGGCGAGCGGGTGCGAAGGCCCCGCCGGAATCCGTGTTGCCTCGGCGGGAATTTCGGTGAGTGGGGGGAGAGCGGTAAGCGGGTGTACCCGTCCTGGCGGTGGATCGACCGCCGGGGTGGGGGAATCCGGCTAGGCTCGCTGACCGCGCGATGACGACGCTCGACTGGATCATCATCGGGGCCACCCTGCTCTTCGCCGTCTCCGGCTTCTTCCGGGGGTTCATCGTGGGTGCCCTGTCGCTGGCCGGCTTCGTGGGCGGGGCGCTGGTCGGGACGCGGCTGGCGAGCGGGCTGCTGCCGTCGGGGGACATGTCGCCGTACGCACCGGCCTTCGGCCTGTTCGGGGCGGTGCTGGCCGGGGGGATCCTCGCCTCGGGCCTCGAGGGTTTGGGCCTGCGGCTGCGGCGAGCGGTCCGGTTCGCGCCGCTCGGGCTCCTCGACGGCCTGCTCGGAGCCATCCTCTCGGCGTGCGTGGCCCTGGGCATCGCCTGGATCCTCGGGGCGGTGGCCCTGCAGGCGCCGGGGGTGGGGACGCTGCGCCGGGACATCCAGCGGTCGGTGATCCTCCGGCGGCTGAACGAGCTGCTGCCGCCGTCGGGGTCGCTGCTCCACGCCCTGGCCCGCTTCGATCCGCTGCCGGCGCTCTCGGGGCCCCAGGCCGGCGTGACGCCTCCGCCCCGGGGGATCGTCGGCCGTACGGCGGTGAACCGGGCGGCGGCCAGCGTGGTGCGGGTGCTGGGGAGCGCGTGCGGCCTGGGCATCGAGGGATCGGGGTGGGTGGTGGCGCCGGGGGTGGTGGTGACCAACGCCCACGTGGTGGCCGGGGAGGAGGACACGGTGGTTCAGGAGGGCGGGCGGCCGCCGGGCCTCTCGGCGCGGGCGATCGTCTTCGACCCGAGGAACGACATCGCCATCCTGCGGGTGGCCGGGCTGACGGCGCCGGCGCTGGCGCTCGCCGTCGACCCGCCGGCGGGGCGGGCGGCGGCGATCCTCGGCTACCCCAAGGACGGCCCGTTCGACCGGCGGGCGGGGCGGATCGGCCAGACCCAGACCGTTCTCACCCAGGACGCCTACGGGCGGGGGCCGGTGTCGCGGCTGCTCACGCCGCTGCGGGGGCTGGTGCGGCCGGGCAACTCGGGGGGGCCGATGGTGGACGCCCGGGGGCGGGTGGTGACCACGGTGTTCGCGGCCACCACCGGCGAGGGTCAGCACGGCGGCTATGGGGTGGCCAACGCGACGGTGGCCCGGGATCTGGCCGGGGCTTCGGGGACGGTGGGGACGGGCTCGTGCGCCGGGTGAGCCGACGGTGGGGGGAGGCGGCCGGGGAGGCGGCGGCGCCGCGACGTGGTATCGAGGGAGTAGCCTCAGCCGGTGGCAAGAATAGATGGCAAGACCCTGGTCATCGCCGAGAAGCCGTCGGTCGGCCGCGACCTGGCCAAGGTGCTGACCGGGCCGTTCGCCAAGAACGAGGGGTTCCTCGAGGGGCCTGACCACGTGATCACGTGGGCGGTGGGCCACCTGGTCCAGCTCGCCGATCCGGAGGAGTACGACCCGAAGTTCAAGAAGTGGCGGATGGCCGACCTGCCGATCGTGCCGCCGCGGTTCAAGCTGGTGGTCAGGGACGAGCGCTCGAAGAAGCAGATGAGCGTGGTCAACAAGCAGCTGCACCGCGAGGACGTCGAGGTGGTGATCAACGCGTGCGACGCCGGCCGGGAGGGTGAGCTGATCTTCGCCTACCTGTTCGAGAAGGCGAAGGCCGACAAGCCGGTGCGGCGGCTGTGGCTGTCATCGATGACCAACAACGCGATGCGCGAGGCCTTCGCCCACCTGCGTCCGGCCGAGGAGCTCCAGAGCCTCGAGCAGGCGGCCCGGTCGCGGTCGGAGGCGGACTGGATCGTGGGGATGAACTCGACGCGGGCGGCGACCATCCGCCTGCGCTCGTCGTTCGACGGGGCGGTGTCGCTGGGGCGGGTGCAGACCCCGACGCTGGCCATCGTCGCCCGGCGGGAGGAGGAGATCCGGGCCTTCAGGCCGGAGCCGTACTGGCTGGTCGACGCTCGCTTCGAGCCGAGCGGAGACGCCGAGCGGGCCTACGAGGCGCGCTTCCACGCCGCCGCCAAGCCGCGCCTGGCCACCGAGGCGCAGGCGGCGGCCATCGTGGCGGCGGTGCGGGGGGCGGCGGGGGAGATCACCAAGGTCGAGAAGCGCAAGCAGACCGAGAAGGCGCCGATGCTCTACGACCTGACCTCGCTGCAGCGGGAGGCCAACACCCGCTTCGGGTTCTCGGCCCGGCGGACGCTGGGGGCGGCGCAGCGGCTCTACGAGGAGCACAAGGCGCTGACCTACCCGCGGACGAACTCCCGCTTCCTGACCAGCGACATGGTTGAGGAGATCAAGCCGACGGCCGCGGGCGTGGGCCGGCGGGCCGAGTACCGGGAGGCCGCGGCCTACGTGACCGGCCTCGACCTGCTGCCCCTGGGGCGGGTGGTCGACGACGCCAGGGTCACCGACCATCACGCGATCATCCCGACCCGGGCCGACCACCCGGTCGAGAAGATGAACGACGACGACCGGCGGATCTACGACCTGGTGGTGCGCCGGTTCCTCGCCGTCTTCCACCCGGACGCCATCCTCGAGAACACCCGGGTGGAGACCACGGTGGCCGAGCACGTGTTCCGCACGCGCGGCAAGGTGCTCCTCGTGGCGGGCTGGCGGGCGGTCTACCTGGCCATGCCCGACTCGGCCCGGGTCCCGGCGTCGGGTGACCCGTCGCTGCGTCCGACGGGCGAGGCGCGGGCCGACGACGATGAGGTCGACGGCGGGGTGCTGCCCAAGCTCGAGCAGGGCGAGCCGACCCGGACGCTCGAGGTCGAGAGCCTGGCCAAGGAGACCAAGCCGCCGCGGCGCTACACGGACGCGTCACTGCTGGGGGCGATGGAGACGGCGGGGAAGCTGGTGGACGACGAGGAGCTGCGGGAGGCGATGAAGGACTCGGGGATCGGGACGCCGGCGACCCGGGCGTCGATCATCGAGCGCCTGATCGACGTCGGCTACCTGGAGCGCGACGGGCGGGCGCTGGTGGCGACCGAGAAGGGCCGCAACGTGATCCGCCTGCTCGGCGAGCACGCCCTGACCTCGCCGGATCTGACCGGCAGCTGGGAGCACCGGCTGGGGCGGATCGAGCGGGGGGAGGAGCTGCGTCAGCGCTTCATGGACGACATCGCCGGCTTCGCCCGGGAGACGATCGAGGAGCTCGACGCCAAGCTCAAGGACGTCCGCATCCCGCGGGCCAACCTCGGGCCGTGCCCGGTGTGCGGCCACGACATCGTCGAGAACCGCAAGGGCTATTCGTGCTGGTCGCGCGACGATCCGGGCTGCGGCTTCGTCATCTGGAAGGGCAAGGCGGGCAAGCAGCTGCCGCTGGTGGTGGCCCGGGAGCTGATCTCGACCGGTCGAACCGAGAAGCCGGTCACCGGCTTCAAGGGGCGCAGCGGGCGCTCGTTCCGGGCTCGTCTGGCCCTGATGCAGACCGAGGACGGGAAGTGGCGGACCGAGTTCGACGAGCCCTGGGCCCGGGAGGGGGCCAAGCCTCCTGAGGTGGAGGGCGAGGGCGAGGGTGGCCTCGACGCCGCGGCGGCGGCCGCGGCGGCCGACGCGCGCAGCGCCGCCTAGAGCGGGAGCGGCCCGAGCGCCGCGGGGGAGCACGGCCGGGAGCGCCGGGATGGCGTCCCCCCGGTGCGCGACCATGATCGGATGCCCCTCACCCTGGTAACCGGTCCGGCCAACTCGGCCAAGGCGCGGGTGGTGCTCGAGCGCTACCGGGCCCAGCTGTCGCGCGGGCCGATCCTGGTGGTGCCGACGGCGGCCGATGCCGTGCACTACCGGCGGGAGCTGGCGGTGAGCGGAGTGGTGGTGGGGGCCCGGGTGGAGACCTTCGCCGGCCTGATGCGGGAGATCGCGACCCGGGCGGGCCTGGCGGCGGCGCCGCTGGGGCCGGGAGCCCGGGAGCGGGTGGTGGCGGCGGCCGTCACCGGGGCGCGGCTCGAGCTCCTGGGCCCGAGCGCGGCGGCCCCGGGGTTCCTGGCCGCGGCCACCGGCCTGGTGGCCGATCTCGGGGCGCGGCGGATCGAGCCGGGGCGGCTGACCGCGGCGCTGCGGCGCTGGGCCCCGGAGGGGCGGGGGCGGGCCTACGGGGAGGAGGTGGCGGCGATCTACGCCGGCTACCGGCGCCGCCTGGAGCGCCTGGGACGGCGCGACGAGGAGCAGCTGCGGGCGGCGTCGCTGGACGCGGTCAGGGTCGACCCGTCGCGGTGGGGGCGCACGCCGGTCCTCGTCTACGGTTTCGATGATCTCGAGCCGCTCCAGCTCGACGCGGTGGAGACGCTGGCCCGGGAGGCCGAGGTCGTGGTCTCCCTGCCCTACGAGCCGGGGCGGGTGGCGCTGGCCGGGCGGGCGGCGACCTTCGAGACCCTGCGCCCGCTGGCCGGGGAGGTGGTGGCGCTGCCCCCGGGGGACGACCATTACCAAGCCGATGCCCGGGCGACGCTGCATCACCTCGAGCGGGCCCTGTTCGAGGAGCGGGGGCCGCGGCCGGCGTGCGGGGAGGCGGTGGTCCTCCTCGAGGGCGAGACCGAGCGCAGCGAGCTCGAGCTGGTCGGGGCCGAGGTGAGCGAGCTGCTGGCGGCGGGGTGCCGGGCCGAGGACGTGGCGGTGGTGATGCGCTCGGTGGCGGGATCGGAGGCGTTGATCGGCGAGGTGCTCGGCGGGCTGGGCATCCCGGTGTCGATCGTGCGCCGGGTGCGCTTCGCCGACACGGCGGTGGGGCGGGGGCTGCTCGGTCTGCTGGCGGCGGCGGTGGCGGACGGCGAGGCGGAGGACCTGGTCGCCTGGCTGCGGGTCCCGGGGCTGCTCGAGCGCCCGGAGCTGGCCGACCGCTTCGAGGCGAGGCTGCGCCGCGAGGGCGTGGTCGGGGTGGCCGAGGCCCGGCGGGCGTGGGAGCACTTCCCCCTCGATGCCCTCGACCGCCTGCGGGCGGCGGCCGACCGGGGGCCGGGGGCGCTGCTCGAACGGGTGGGCCGGGAGCTCGGGCGCCTGCAGAGCGGGCGGTGGCGAGGCGAGGCGCGGGTGCTCGACGCCGACGAGCTGGCCGAGGCCCGGACGGTGGTGGCGGCGGGGCGGTGGCTGCGGGAGTTGAGCGAGCTGACGGCGGCCGACCCGAGGCTGGGTCCGAGCCCGGGAGAGCTGATCGCCGGCCTGGCCGGGGTCGAGCTCGAGCCACCGCCGACGGCGGGGGGCGTGATGGTGGGCGACGCGCTGTCGCTGCGGGCGCGGCGGGTGCGGGCCCTCTTCGTCTGCGGCCTCCAGGAGGGGTCGTTCCCGGCGGGCGAGCGGGCGGGGCCGTTCTTCTCGGCCCAGGAGCGGGCGGAGATCGCCCAGGCCTCGGGCCTGGTGCTGGCGCCGTGGGCCGAGCACCTGGCCGCCGAGCGCTACCTGTTCTACGCCACCGTATCCCGAGCGGAGTGGCGGCTTCGCCTGAGCTGGCACAAGGCGGGCGACGACGGCTCCCCGACGGCGCCGTCGCCGTTCCTGGACGACGTCCGCGACGCGTTCTCGCCGGGCCCGCAGGAGCGCCGCCGGTCCCGCGATTGGGACATCTTGGAGCCGGGCCGGGTCGCCGGCGCCGGGCAGGGGCGGCGGGGCGGGGCGGCGCTCGGCCGGCTGCGCGGGGAGGCGGTGCTGGCGGGGCTGGCCGGGCGGGCGGCGGAGTCGCCGTCGGCATTGGAGGCGTGGGCGGGATGCCCGGCCCGGTGGTTCGTCGAGCGGCTGCTGCGGGCCGAGGCCCTCGAGCCGGAGGCCGAGCCGCGGGCGCGGGGGACGGTGGCCCACGCTGTGCTGGCCCGGGTGGTGGGCGACCTGTTCGCGGCCGACCGGCCGGAGACCGAGGTGGCGGCCTCGGCGGCGGGGGACCCGGCGGCGGCGTCGATCCGGGAGGGCATCCGTGAGGCGGTGGGGGCGGCTCTCGCGGAGCATGCCGGGGCGGTGTCGGCCAACCCGGAGCGCGACCGGGCGGCGCGGCGCCGGCTGGCCGCCGACCTGGAGCGCTACCTGGTGGCTCTGGGGGAGGGCTCGGCGGGGCACCGGCCCCGGGAGTTCGAGCTCGCCTTTGGACTGGCCGGGGCCGAGCACCCGGCGGTGGCCCTGGCGGGCGGGGAGCTCCGGCTGCGGGGGCGCATCGACCGGGTCGACGTCGACGGGCCGGCGGGCACGGCGATCGTCCACGACTACAAGAGCGGCGAGGTACTGGGGGCGGCGAAGTGGGAGGAGCGGGGCCGCATGGCGCTGGCCCTGTACATGCTGGCGGCGCGGGAGCTGCTCGACCTCGAGGTGGTGGGCGGCCTCTACCAGCCGGTGCGGGGGGTCGACCTGCGCCCGCGGGGAGCGCTCCGCGAGGACGCCGAGCCCGAGCTCGCCTGCTTCTCGACCGACCGGGTCAGCGCCGAGGAGCTGGCGAGGGTGGTCGGCGAGGCGCTGGAGCGGGCGGTGGCGGCGGTGCGGGAGCTGCGGGCGGGGGCGGTCGAGCCGCGGCCGGCGACGTGTACGCGGAACGGGGTCTGCCTGTATCCGTCGATCTGCCGGGGGGACGGGGCGTGACCATCCAGGCGCCGTGGCGGGGCGCGGCCGCCGAGGAGGGCGACGCCGCGCCGGATGGTGTCCCGGGTGGGGCCGAGCTCCCGGTTGCCGGGGAGATCCCGCTCGCCGGCGGGGCCCCGGGTGCGGGCGAGCCCGACGAGGCGGGTGGGGAGGCTGGGGGCGGGGCGGAGCCGGCGGCCACGGCCGGGACGGGTCTGACCGGCGAGCAGGAGGAGGCGATCGGCCGGCGGCGGGGGGCGATGCTCCTGGCCGCCAACGCGGGGAGCGGGAAGACGAGGGTCCTGGTGGAGCGCTTCGTGCGGGCGGTGCACGAGGACGGGGTGGCGCCGTCGCGGATCCTGGCCATCACCTTCACCGAGCGGGCGGCGGGCGAGCTGCGCGAGCGGGTTCGCCGGCGGCTCTACGAGCTGGGCGACCGTCGGGCGGCCCGGGACACCGAGGCGTCGTTCGTCTCGACCATCCACGGGTTCTGCGCCGGCCTGCTGCGGGCCCACCCGCTGGCCGCGGGTCTGGCGCCGGGGTTCGCCGTGCTCGACGAGGGGACGTCGGCCGCGCTGCGCCACCAGGCCTTCGAGCGGGCGCTGGCCGCCTGGCTGACCGACGGGGCGGCGCTCGATCTGGCGGCGGCGTGCGGGGTCGACCGGCTGGAGGCGGCGATCCTCGGCGTGCACGACGAGCTGCGCAGCCGCGGGCGGCGCCGGCCGGAGCTGCCCGGGGCCCGGCCCCGGAGGGAGGTGGGGCCGGCGCGGGCGGAGCTGAGCGGCGCCGGCCGGGCGCTGGCCCGGGAGCTCGACGGGACGGGAAGGGTGGGGATCCAGGTGCGGGCGGCGCTGGGCCAGCTGGCGCGGGATCCGGAGCTGGTGGCGGCCTGCGAGCTGCGTCTGGCCCGCGGCGCCAGGGCCCTGCGCACGCCGCTGGCCGAGGCCTACGAGGAGGCGCGGCTGCGCTGCTGCGAGGCCGAGGACGACGCGGCGGGGGTGGTGGGGCTCGCGCTCCTGCGTCTGCTCCTGGCGGGCTTCGCCGCCGAGTTCGCGAGGCTCAAGGCGGGGCGGGGGGCGCTCGACTTCGATGATCTCGAGCTGTGCGCGCGGGACCTGCTGGCGGGCGACGCCGGGCTTCGGCGGCGGTGGTCGGAGCGCTTCGAGCTGCTGATGGTGGATGAGCTCCAGGACACCAACCCGCGGGAGATGGCCATCCTCGCCGCGCTCGACCGGGGCAACCTGTTCACCGTCGGCGACGAGTTCCAGTCGATCTACGGATTCCGCCACGCCGACGTGGGGATCTTCCGGGGGCGCCGACGCGAGCTCGAGGGGGCAGACGGGGTGCGGGTGCTCTCGCGCAACTTCCGCACGCGGCCGCCGATCCTGGCGGCGATCAACGCCACCTTCGCGCCGATCTTCGGGGCCGACTTCGTCCCCCTGGTGGCGGGCCGGGCGGACGGCCGGGAGGAGGAGCCGCTGGTCGAGCTGATGGTGAGCGACACCGCCGGGTGGGAGGACACGGCGGCGGGGGAGACCCCGGGGGCGGGGCCGGCCTGGCGGCGGGTGGAGGCGGCGGTGCTGGCCGAGCGGATCGGCGAGCTGATCGGGTCGGGGGCGGCCCGGCCGGGCGAGGTGGTGGTGCTGCTGCGCTACGCGACCGCGGCCCGCGTCTACGAGCGGGCCCTGGCCGAGCGGGGGGTGGCGGTGGTGGGGGCGCCGGGCGGGGGGTTCTACGCCACCCAGGAGGTGGCCGACCTCGGGGCCTACGTCCAGGTGCTGGCCAACCCGCTCGACGACCTCGCCCTCTACGGGGTCCTGGCCTCGCCGGTGTGCGGCCTCGAGGCCGACGGCCTGGCGGTGGTCGCCGAGGCGGCGCGGGCGCTCGAGCGAGCGCCGTGGGAGGTGATCGAGGCCGCCGGGGAGGGATCGCCGGCGGCGGTGGCGGGGCTGGCGCCGCTGAGCGGGGAGGAGCGGGCGCTGCTCTGGGCCTGCCACGCCCACATCGCCGGCGAGCGGCGGGCGGCACCGGGGCTGGGGCTGAGCGAGCTGCTCCTGCGCAGCGGCTACCGCGAGCGGGCGCTGGGGGGCCCGGGGTCGGCAGTCGGTCTGGCCAACCTCCACAAGCTGCTGCGCCTGGCCCGGGAGTTCGAGGCCCGGGAAGGGCGTGATCTGCGCCGCTTCGCCGATCGCCTGGCGGCGGGGAGCCTGGGCTCGAGCCGGGGCCGGGACGCCGAGCTGGCGCCGACCGAGGCGGTGCGGCTGATGACGGTCCACGCGGCCAAGGGCCTCGAGTTCCCGGTGGTCTGCGTCGCCGACCTCGGGCACGGGCCGCCGAACGGCGGCCCGCTGATCCTCACCGACGGTGAGCGGGTCGGGCTGCGCCTGCCGACGCTCGAGGGCAAGCGGATCGAGGCCTTCGCCTACGGCGAGCTGCGCCGCCGGCGGGAGGCGGCGGCGGTGGCCGAGGAGCAGCGCATCGCCTACGTGGCCATGACCAGGGCCCGGGAGCGGCTGATCCTGAGCGGGGCGGCGCACTTCGCCCACTGGCCGGCCGGTGGGGCGGCGGCGGCGATCGCCTGGCTGGCCCCGGCCATGGTCGCCGACCTCCCGGCCCGTCTGGCCGGCCCGCCGGGGGTGAGCGAGCTCGGGCTGGGAGGTGCCCGCGTGCGCCTGACCCTGACCGCCGCCGGCGAGCCGCCGCCCGTCGTCGTGCCCCGCGAGCCGGTTCTCGAGCCTGGGGAGCCGGTGCCCGGGCCTGGCGAGCCGGTTCTCGAGCCTCGCGAGCCGGTCGCCGAGCTTGGGGAGCCGGTCGCCGAGCCTCGGGAGTCGGACCTCGAGCCTCGCGAGCCGGCCGTCGGGCGCCCGCCGCCGGTCGCCGGGCGGCCGCCGCTCGGGGACGATCGGTCTGGGCCCGCCGCGGCGGGGGCACCCGGCGCGGACCGGGGGCCGGGCGCGGCTGGGCGGCCCGGCGCGGATGGGCGGCCGGCGATCGACGATTCGCCCCAGACCGCGCTGTTCGGCCGGGGGCCGGGCGGCTGGGCGCCGTTCCAGACGCCGGACGCCGGGCGGGAATGGGCAGCGGGGGCGGCCGGGGCGGCCGCCGCCGCCGCCGAGCCGATGGCAGCCGCGGCCGAGCCGGCGGGCCCCGCCGCCGTCGCACCGGCGACCCCCCCGCCGAGCGCGGTCAGCTACAGCTCGCTGGCCGACCACGCCCGCTGCGGCTACCGCTACTACCTGCGACGGGTGCTCGGCCTCGACGAGGTGGCGCCGCCGCCGGGCCTCGAGCCCCCGGGATCGCCGGTCGCCGGCCTCGACCCGGCGGTACGGGGGGACATCGTCCACCGGCTGCTCGAGGAACTCGACTTCGGGGCGCCGGGTCGGCCGGCGGCCCGGCTGGTCAGGGCGCAGGCGGGCGCGGGCGAGTTGGAGGACGCGGAGGTGGAGGTGATCGCCGGCCTGGTCGGGGCCTTCGGACGCAGCACGCTCTGCGCGCGGCTGGCCCGGGCCGGGGCGATCACCCGGGAGGCGAGCTTCGCCCTGACCGTCGACGGGCTCCTGGTCACCGGCTACCTCGACGTCCTCGCCGAGGAGGGGGGCGGGGGGATGCTGGTCGTCGACTACAAGTCGGACCGCGTCGACCCGGCCGACGACCTGGCGACCCGGGTGGCCGGCGCCTACGGGGTCCAGCGGCGGATCTACGCCCTGGCCGCGCTGCGGACCGGGGCGGCCAGCGTCGAGGTCGCCTACTGCTTTCTGCGTCGGCCCGAGGAAGTGGTGGCCGAGCGCTACCTGGCGGCTGAGGCCGGGCGGCTCGAGCGGGAGCTCGCCATCCTGGCCGGCCCGCTCCTCGCCGGCCGGTTCCCGGTCGCGGCGGAGCCACACCGCGGTCTGTGCGCGACCTGCCCGGGGCGCGGCGGCCTGTGCTCGTGGGAGGAGTCGGTCACCCTGCGCGAGCAAGCCGCCGTGCACCGGGAGTAGCGACGCCGGGCGCGTGGAATACTGGGCACATGCCACGGGCGATCTGGACGGGGGCGATCAGCTTCGGGCTGGTCAGCGTGCCGGTGAAGCTCTATGCCGCGGTGTCGGCCAAGGGCGTTCACTTCCATCAGCTCCACGCCAGCGACGGGGTCCGCATCCAGCAGAAGCGGATCTGCCCGGCCGACGGCGAGGAGGTGCCCTACGGGGACATCGTCAAGGGCTACGAGATCGCCCCCGACCGCTACGTGGTGATCGAGCCCCAGGAGCTCGCGTCCCTGGCGCCGAAGCGGGCCCGGACCATCGAGATCGAGGACTTCGTCGCCCTCAGCGAGATCGACCCCATCTTCTTCGACCATCCCTACTACCTGGTGCCCGACGAGCGGGGGGTCAAGCCCTACCGGCTGCTGCTCGAGGCCATGCGCGAGACGGAGATGGTAGCCCTCGGGCGGCTCGTCCTCCGCGCCAAGGAGCATCTGGTGGCCATCCGAGGGGCGCAGGATGTGATGACCCTCGAGACCATGGTGTTCGCCGACGAGATCGTCTCGCCCGACCGGTTCGCCGAGCTCGACGGGGAGGTCGCCACCAGCGACCGCGAGCTGGCCGTGGCCAAGCAGCTGATCGAGTCGCTGAGCGGTCCGTTCGAGCCGGAGAAGTACCGCGACGAATATCGCGAGCAGGTCCTCGCGCTGATCGACCGCAAGGCCAGCGGCGAGGAGATCGTCCTCCAGCCCTCGGCACCCGAGGAGAAGGCCGACGGGGCCGATCTGATGAGCGCGCTCCAAGCGAGCCTCGAGGAGGTCAAGAAGCGCACCGGCGCCGGGCCCAAGCGCCCGCGCAAGGCGGCGGCCGACGGCGCGGCCAAGAAGGCGGCCGGGTCGAGCTCCCGCAAGCCGGCGGCTAAGCGCGCCTGACCCGTCGGCGGGCCGGTCGGCGGGCCGATTGGCGGGCCTCTTTTGCCGGGTTCCCGCTGCTACGCTTGCCGCTCTGCCTCGGTGCCCGCCCGGTCGCGGGCCTGTCGCCCCATCGGGAGCCCGCATGACCAGCATTCCAGAGCAGCCGGCCGCCGGCCTGTACGACTCGCGCTACGAGCATGACGCGTGCGGCGTCGCCCTCGTCGCCCGGCTCGACAACCAGCCGACCCACGAGGTGATTCGCCGGGGGATGCGGGCGCTGATCAACCTCGAGCACCGGGGGGCCGCCGGTGCCGACGCGCTGACCGGCGACGGCGCCGGCATGTTGGTCCAGATGCCTGATCGCTTCTTCCGCGCCGTGGTCGAGTTCGAGCTGCCCGAGGCCGGACGCTACGGGGTGGCGATGTGCTTCCTGCCCAATGACGCCGACGACCGCGGCGGGCTCATGGAGATGGTCGAGGGCCACGTCCGCTCCGAGGGGCAGCACGTCCTCGGCTGGCGAGCCGTCCCGGTCGACCCGGACCATGTCGGCGAGACGGCGAACGCCTCCCGTCCGGCGATCCGCCAGCTCTTCATCGGTGCTGGCGATGGACCGGAGGGCTCAGACCAGGACGCCTTCGAGCGCAAGCTCTACGTGATCCGCCGCCTGACCGAGCTCGCCGCCGGGGCCCGCTGCTACCTGCCGAGCTGCAGCTCGCGGACCGTCGTCTACAAGGGCATGCTCATCGCCCACCAGGTCTGCGACTTCTACCGCGACATCGTCGACGAGCGCTTCGAGAGCGCCATGGCCCTGGTCCACTCGCGCTTCTCGACCAACACCTTCCCGAGCTGGGAGCTGGCCCATCCCTACCGGATGATTGCCCACAACGGCGAGATCAACACCCTGATGGGCAACATCAACTGGATGCGCGCCCGCGAGTCGGCGCTGGCCTCGGAGCTCTTCGGCGAGGACCTGCAGAAGGTCATCCCCCTGGTGCGTCCCGGAGGCTCGGACTCGGCGACCTTCGACAACGTGCTCGAGCTCCTCACCCTGGCCGGACGGTCGCTGCCCCACGCGGCGATGATGATGATCCCCGAGGCCTACCGCGACCGCGACGACCTCCCGCCCGAGCTCGTCGGCTTCTACGCCTTCCACTCCTGCTTCATGGAGCCGTGGGACGGACCGGCGGCCGTGGCCTTCACCGACGGCCGGGTCATCGGGGCCACCCTCGACCGCAACGGGCTGCGCCCGGGACGGTGGCTGGTGACCAAGGACGGCTACGTCCTGCTCGGCTCGGAGGCCGGGCTGCTCGGCGTTCGCCCCGAGCAGATCGAGCGCCTCGGTCGCCTCCAGCCGGGCAAGCTCTTCCTCGTCGATCTCGAGCAGGGGAGGATCGTCGCCGACGACGAGGTCAAGCGGGAGGTGGCCACCGCCGCGCCCTACGCCGAGTGGTTCGAGCAGAACACCGTGCACTTCGACGATCTCCCCGAGGTCACCGGTCAGCCGCTGACCGAGGATCTCCGCGCCCTCCAACTCGCCTTCGGCTACTCCCAGGAGGATCTCCGCGTCCTCCTGGCCCCGATGGCCGCCACCGGCGCCGAGCCGATCGGCTCGATGGGCAACGACAGCGCCCTGGCCGTCCTCTCCGACCAGGCGCCGCCCCTGTTCAGCTACTTCAAGCAGCTCTTCGCCCAGGTCACCAACCCGCCGATCGACCCCATCCGCGAGGAGATCGTCATGAGCCTGGCCTCGAGCCTCGGCGGCGAGGGGAACCTGCTGAGCGAGAGCCCGTCCCACGCCCACAAGCTCATCCTCGACCAGCCGATCCTGCGCAACCACGAGCTCGAGGCGGTTCGCCAGGTCGGCGGCGACGTCTTCCAGGCCCACACCATCGACATCACCTGGCCGACCGCCGACGGGCCCGAGGGCATGGCCGCCGCCATCGAGCGGATCTGCGCCGAGGCCCACGACGAGATCGCCGGTGGCGACAACATCCTCATCCTCTCCGACCGCGCCGTCGGCCCCGACCGGGTGGCGATCCCCTCCCTCCTCGCCGTGGCCGCCGTCCACCACCATCTGGTTCGCGAAGGGACCCGCCTCCGGGCGGCGCTGGTGCTCGAGACCGGGGAGCCGCGTGAGGTGCACCACATGGCGACCCTGATCGGCTACGGCGCCAGCGCCATCAACCCCTACCTCATGTTCGAGACCGTCGGTCGCCTGGTCGCCGAGGGTCGGGTGCCGGGCAGCAACGGCGATCAGCCGACGGTGGCCTCCGCCGAGGCCGGGATCGTCAAGGCGATCGGCAAGGGCCTGCTCAAGACCATCTCCAAGATGGGGATCTCGACCATCCACTCCTACTGCGGGGCCCAGATCTTCGAGGCCGTCGGCCTCGACAAGGGGCTGGTCGACCAGCATTTCACCGGGACGGCCTCCCGGATCGGCGGCATCGGCATCGACGTCCTGGCCACCGAGACCATCGCTCGCCACGGCCGCGGCTACCCCCTCCACGGGGACGACCTGCTCCCGGTGGGCGGCATTTACGCCTGGCGCCGCGACGGGGAGCACCACATGTGGAACCCGGAGACCATCGCCCTGCTCCAGCACGCGGTGCGCCAGGAGGGCGAGCAGGCGGCCAGGACCTACGCCGAGTACGCGAAGCTGATCAACGACGACGCCTCCCGGCGGGCGACCCTCCGCGGCTTGATGACCATCCGCACCGATCAGACCCCGGTGGCCATCGACGAGGTCGAGCCGTGGACGGAGATCGTCAAGCGCTTCGCCACCGGGGCCATGAGCCTGGGGTCCCTCTCCCGGGAGTCCCACGAGAACCTCGCGGTGGCCATGAACGCCCTCGGCGGCAAGTCCAACACCGGTGAGGGCGGCGAGGATCCTAGCCGCTTCCTCGACAACCGCCGCTCGGCGATCAAGCAGGTGGCGAGCGGGCGCTTCGGGGTGACCATCCACTACCTGGTCAACGCCGACGAGCTCCAGATCAAGATGGCCCAGGGCGCCAAGCCCGGGGAGGGCGGCCAGCTTCCCGGCCACAAGGTCGACGCCTACATCGGCAAGATCCGCAGCTCCACCCCCGGCGTCGGCCTGATCAGCCCGCCGCCCCACCACGACATCTACTCGATCGAGGACCTCAAGCAGCTGATCTACGACCTGCGCTGCTCGAACCCGAAGGCGCGGATCAGCGTCAAGCTCGTCTCCGAGGTTGGCGTCGGCACCGTCGCCGCCGGGGTGGCCAAGGCCAACTCCGACCACGTCCTCATCGCCGGTCACGACGGCGGGACCGGGGCCTCGCCGCTCTCCTCGATTCAAGCCGCCGGGGTGCCGTGGGAGATCGGCCTGGCCGAGACCCAGCAGACGCTCCTGCGCAACGACCTTCGCTCGCGCATCTGGGTCCAGACCGACGGCCAGCTGAAGACCGGTCGCGACGTGGCGGTCGCCGCCATGCTCGGCGCCGACGAGATGGGCTTCTCGACGGCGCCGCTCATCGCCACCGGCTGCATCATGATGCGGGCCTGTCACCTGAACACCTGCCCGGTGGGGATCGCCACCCAGGATCCCGAGCTGCGCAAGCGCTTCGCCGGGACTCCGGAGCACGTGATCAACTACTTCCACTTCGTGGCCGAGGAGGTGCGGGAGATCCTCGCCGGCCTCGGCCTGCGCAGCATGGACGACCTCATCGGCCGCGTCGACCTGCTCGAGGCCGACGCGGCGATCGAGCACTGGAAGGCACGGGGCGTCGACCTCGCCAACGTCCTGGCCGTCCCCGACCTCCCGCCGGGCACGCCGCTGCGCCGGGTGCGCGGCCAGGAGCCGGTGCTCGAGGACGCCCTCGACTGGACCCTGATCGAAGCGGCCACGGGCGCCATCGAGCGGGGCGAGCGGGTCGAGATCGAAAGCGAGGTGCGCAACGTGAACCGCTGCGTCGGCGGCCTGCTCTCCAGCGCCATCGCCCAGCGTCACGGGGCGGCCGGGCTCGAGGAGGACTCGATCCAGGTCCGCTTCGCCGGATCCGCCGGCCAGAGCTTCGGGGGCTGGCTGGCTCCGGGGGTGAGCTTCAGCCTCAACGGCGATGCCAACGACTACACCGGTAAGGGCCTCTCCGGGGGCGTCCTCGCCGTCAGCCCGCCGGCCGGGGTGACCTTCGTGCCCGAGGAGAACGTGATCGTCGGCAACACCGTCCTCTACGGGGCCACCCGGGGTCGGGCCTTCTTCCGCGGCCTGGCCGGCGAGCGCTTCGCCGTGCGCAACTCCGGCGCCCTGGCCGTGGTCGAGGGCGTCGGTGACCACGGCTGCGAGTACATGACCGGCGGGCGGGTGGTCGTCCTCGGGTCGACCGGACGCAACTTCGCCGCCGGGATGAGCGGAGGCGTGGCCTACGTCTACGACGAGCACGGGACGTTTGCCAACCGGTGCAACATGGCGCTGGTCTCCTTCGAGGAGATGGACGACGACGACGTCGCCGAGCTGCGGGCCCTCGTCGTCGAGCATCAGCGGCGCACCGGATCGACGGTGGCCGCCGATCTCCTCGAGGACTGGGACCGGTCGCTCGAGCTCTTCGTCAAGGTCATGCCCGACGACTACCGCCGGGTGCTCGACGAGCAGGCGGCGCAGGAGTTGGCCGAGGCGCCCGCATGAGCGCCCCGGCGCCCCTGGTCGGGCCGAGGCGCTGATGGGCGAGCTGGGAGCGTTCCTGCGCATCGCGCGCGCGCCGGTTCCCGAGCGCGATCCCCACGATCGCGCCCACGACTACCGCGAGTTCGGCCTGCGCCGGCCGGTGCCTGAGCTCCAGGAGCAGGGCGCCCGGTGCATGGAATGCGGTGTCCCCTTCTGCCACAGCGGCTGTCCCCTGGGGAACCTGATCCCCGACTGGAACGACCTGGTCTACCGCGACCGGTGGGCCGACGCCCTGCGCCAGCTCCACGCCACCAACAACTTCCCCGAGTTCACCGGCCGGCTGTGCCCGGCACCCTGCGAGGCGGCCTGCGTGCTCGAGATCCGCGAAGGCGACGCGGTGACCATCAAGCAGATCGAGAACTCGATCATCGACCGGGCCTTCGACGAGGGCTGGGTGGTCGCTGCGCCGCCGGCCTTCGAGACCGGGCGGAGCGCCGCCGTCGTCGGGGCCGGTCCGGCAGGGATGGCCGCCGCCCAGCAGCTGCGCCGGGCCGGGCACCGGGTGGTGCTCTTCGAGCGCGACGAGGCCGCCGGCGGCCTGGTGCGCTTCGGGGTGCCGGACTTCAAGATCGAGAAGACGGTGGTCGAGCGGCGGGTCAACCAGCTCGTCGAGGAGGGGGTCGAGCTGCGCTGCGGCGTCGACGTCGGGCGCGACATCACCGCCGAGGAGCTCCGCCGCGACTTCGACGCCGTGGTCCTGGCCATCGGCTCCCGCGTTCCCCGCGACCTGCCGGTGCCCGGCCGCGAGCTCGCCGGCATCCACTTCGCCATGGAGTACCTCTACGTCCGCAACCGCTGGGTGGCCAGCCAGGTCGGTCCCCCACCGAGCGCCCCCGCCCCCCCGGGCGAGGCGATCACCGCGGCGGGCAAGCACGTCATCGTCATCGGCGGAGGTGACACCGGGGCCGACTGCGTGGGCAACGCCCTGCGCGAGGGAGCGGCGTCGATCACCCAGCTCGAGCTCCTCCCCGAGCCCCCGCCCCGCCGGCCGGACGACAAGACGCCGTGGCCGCAGTGGCCCAACAAGATGCGGCTGTCCTACGCCATGAAGGAGGCCGAGGGCGAAGGCAGGGGCGAGCGGGCCTACTCGGTGGTGACGACGCACTTCTCCGGCGACGGCCGGGTCGAGGCGCTCCACCTGGCCGAGGCCGAGCCCGCTCCGCCGTTCCACCCGGTGGCCGGAACCGAGCGCGAGCTGAAGGCGGACCTGGTGCTCCTGGCCATGGGCTTCCTTCACCCTGAGCACGCTGGCCTCGTCGACCAGCTCGGCGTCGAGCGCGACCGGCGCGGCAACGTCCAGGCCCCGACCTACGCCGCCTCCGAGGACGGGGTGTTCGTGGCTGGGGACGCCCGACGGGGCCAGTCGCTGATCGTCTGGGCGATCAACGAGGGCCGCCAGTGCGCGCGGATGGTCGACCGCTACCTCCAGCGCCCCCAGCGCAACGGCCGGGTCCACGCCGCCAAGGCCTGAGCGCCGGGCCGTCAGCGCAACATCCGGGGGGCCCGGCGGTTTAGGGGCTTGACCGGCGGTGGTCGTGCGCGGCACCGACGAGAAGGTGAGCGCTACCCTGAGGTGCGCCGCCCCGACTTTCAACAACGGAAGGACCATCCTCTTGCGCCTGCGTAAACCTGTCCTAGCGTCCCTCGCCGTGCTCGCCGTACTCGGGGGCGCGCCGGCCGTTAGCCAGGCCTACACCACCGGCGTCGGCGACAACAACCCCAACATGTTCGCCAGCCCGCTCTTCCAGGCCCTGCACACGAGCATCACCCGCTACGTGGCGCCCTACAACGTCGCCGACACCCCGGCCGACCTCGCGGCCTTCAACATCTGGCTCAAGGCCGCCAACGACGAGCACATCCAGCCGCTGATCGCCTTCTACCACTCCCGCAAGGGCGGCACCCACCTGCCGTCCGTGGCCGCCTACACCAAGGAGATCAAGAAGTTCTTCAAGCTCTTCCCCCAGGTCAAGGCATACACGCCGTGGAACGAGGCCAACCGCGGAAACGTCTCGGTGGCCAACGGCGCCTCGTTCCACAGCCCGTCGGCCAAGCTCGCCGCCCAGTACTACCTGGCCCTGCGCTCGGCCTGCCACGGCTGCAAGATCGTCGGTCTCGACGTGCTCGACGGCTCGAACATCAAGCCGACCATCGGCTACATCCGCAGCTTCCAGCACTACGCCAAGAGCCACCTGCCGACGATCTGGGGCCTGCACAACTACTCCGACACCAACCGCAACCGCAGCACCGGTACCAAGGCGGTCCTCGCCGCGGTCAGGGGACAGGTGTGGCTGACCGAGACCGGCGGGCTCGTGCAGTTCGGCGGCGCCTTCCCCTACAGCCTGAGCCGGGCCTCGAAGGCGCTGACCTACATGTTCAAGCTCGCCGCCTCCAACAGCCGGATCGCCCGGCTCTACATCTACAACTGGTACGGCGGCGACGCCAGCACCCGCTTCGACGCCGGCCTCGTCGACGCGACCGGCGGGCCCCGGCCCGGGTACTACACGGTGCTCAAGAAGCTCACCGGGGCCTAGTCCCGGCGGCGGCGGCGGCGGGGCGCGGGCCTCGCCGCTCGGCCCGCGGCGATGCCGTCCACCCGCCTGCGTACAGTGCGCTTAGGAAACTCGTCCTTTCGCACTGGTGGGAGCGTCCCATGCCGCTGTGCTTCATCCAACCGCAGGATGCGATCCGCGTGATCGCAGAGTCGATCGGCCGGGAGGCACGCCGTCAGCTGGTCGGCGAGGTGCTCCACGCCTGGGTCGACGACCTGCCCGAGCGCGAGCTCGTCGCCCACTACGCCAAGGCGGTGGCCGAGCTCGACGAGCAGGACCTCTCGATGCTGGCCGCCTGGCACGCCTCGCTTGAGACCATCGGCCAGCCGATCGCCAACACCGACTTCCTGGTCAGCGTGTTCCCCTCGCTCGGCGAGCATCGCCGCGAGGCGCTGAAGATCGCCGCCAGCTTCCGCGGCGAGGAGGCCTTCGACGCCGGGGTGGCCGAGGAGCAGGCGCTGCGCACCGTCCTGCCCCGCCTCTCCCGGGCCCGGGCCGAGCAGCTCGCCCTCGAGTGCATCGACCTCTACGTCTGGGACCGCCTCGGATCGGAGAACTGACGGGCGCCCCTGCGGCCGGGGCCCGGGCTCGCGCTGGCGCCGCCTCCCCCCACCGGCGGGCGCCTTGTCCCCGCGTGCGCGGGGACGTAGGCTGATCCGAGCCGATGCTGGTCGACATGCACGCGCACTACCCGATGCACGTCCTCGGCGAGGAGGGCCACGCCAGCACCCACCTCCACCGCTGGGACGCCGAGCGCCTGCGGGCGCGGGTGATCAACCTCATCTCCAAGGTCTTCAACTACGAGGGGCCCGGCGACAGTCCGTCGGTCACCATGGAGCGGATCCGGGACGGTCAGGTCGGGGTCGTCCTCTCCGTCCTCTACCTCCCCTTCGACGAGATCTCGGTCGGCATCGAGTTCGGGGAAGGGCCCGGCCCGGCCGGGCCCGAGAACCTCCTCCACCAGCTGAAGATCGTCGAGGACGAGATCGAGGACCACCATCACGGCGTCGCCCTGGTGGTGCGCTCCCGCCCCGACCTCGACCGGGCCCGGCGGGACGGCCTGACGGCCATGGTCCACTGCGTCGAGGGCGGCTTCGCACTCGGCGCCGAGGCCGGCCAGGTCGAGCGCACGGTCGAGGCCATCGCCGACCGCGGCGTGGCCTACGTCACCCTTGCCCACCTGTTCTGGCGCCGGGTGGCCACCAACGCGCCGGCCCTGCCCTTCCTCTCCGACCGCTGGTACCACCGTCTCTTCCGCCAGCCAGACCAGGGCCTGTCGCCGCTCGGGCAGGTGGCGGTCGACGCCCTCGTGCGCCACCGGGTGCTGATCGACGTGACCCATATGAGCCGGCGCTCGCTCGATGAGACCCTCGATCGCCTGGACGGCAACCCGGCGGCGGGCGGGGTGCCGGTGATCGCCTCCCACGCCGCCTGCGACCTCGGGCGGGGTCCCGAATACAACCTCAGCCCCGAGTCGATCGTCCGCATCGCCCGGCGGGGCGGGGTGATCGCCCTCATCGACTGCGCCCACTACCTCGCCTTCAAGCAGGCTCGCCAGCCCGGGAACCTCGACGAATCGGTCGACGCGCTGTGCCGGCACATCGACCTCATCGCCGAGCTCACCGGCGGCTTCGACCACGTGGCCATCGGCAGCGATCTCGACGGCTACATCAAGCCCGCCCTGCCCGGCCTCAAGCACATGGGGCAGATGGGCGGTCTCCAGGCCCGGCTCCACGACCGCTACGGACCCGAGAAGGCCGAGAAGGTCTGCCAGGCGAACGCCCTGCGCATGCTCCACTACCGCTTTCCCTAAGGGCCGCCGGTCGTGCTCAGCGCCCCGCGGGTCTGCTTCCTGCCGGGCGCCGCCGGGGCCGCCGAGTTCTGGCGCCCGGTGGGCGAGCGGCTGCCCGGCGACTGGAGCAAGGCCTACCACCACTGGCCGGGGCTCGGGGCGCAGGCGCCCGATCCCGACGTGCGCGGCTTCGAGGACCTCGTCCGCCGGGTGGCCGGAGCCCTGGCGCCGAACGGAGACCTGGTAGCCCAGTCGCTGGGCGGTATCGTCGCCGTCGGCGTCGCCGCCCGCCATCCCCACAAGGTCCGCCGGCTGGTGCTCGCCGCCACCTCGGGCGGGATCGACCTGACCGCTCACGGCGCCCGCGACTGGCGCGCGGACTACCGGCGGGACTTCCCCGCCGCCGCACCCTGGATCCTCGACCGGGCCCCGGACCTGACCGGCGACCTGGCGCGCCTCCCGGTCCCGACCATGCTGCTCTGGGGCGAGGATGACGAGGTCAGCCCGGTCGCCGTCGGCGAGCGCCTGGCCGCCCTGCTCCCGCGAGCCGCCCTCCATGTGATCCCCGGCGGGACCCACGACTTCGCCCGCGAGCGCCCCGGCCTCGTCGCCCGCCTGATCGCCGCCCATCTGGGCTGAGCTTCGGCGGACATGCCGGCTCCCGTCCGTCCCCGGACGGTATTGTACGTAAAGCCGATCGAGATTAGCTATTTTAGGCAGGCAACCGACCGAGACCGGAGGGTCAACATGAGCACCACCGACGAGCTGCTGCACAACGCCGAGGCCTACCAGGCGTCCTTCGACAAGGGCGAGCTACCGCTGCCTCCCGCCCGCAAGGTCGCCGTCCTCGCCTGCATGGACGCCCGCCTGAACCCCTACGGGGTACTCGGCCTCAACGAGGGCGACGCCCACGTCATCCGCAACGCCGGCGGCGTGGTCACCGACGACGAGATTCGCTCCCTCGCCATCTCCCAGCGCCTGCTCGGGACTGAGGAGATCATCCTCATCCACCACACCGACTGCGGCATGCTCACCTTCACCGACGACGACTTCAAGGCCTCGATCCAGGCCGAGGTCGGGATCAAGCCGGAGTGGGCGGTCGAGGCGTTCAGCGACCTCGACGAGGACGTGCGCCAGTCGATCGCCCGGATCAAGGCCAGCCCGTTCATTCCCCGCAAGGACTCGGTCCGCGGCTTCGTCTACGACGTCCACACCGGCGCCCTGCGCGAGGTCGAGACGGCCGACGCCCCGGCGCCGGCCTGAGGCCGCCGGCCCAGGTGGGCGGCGGGACGCTCCGTCGCCCACCCGAGACCGCCTGCCGCCGCGCCGGCCCCGACGCACGGCCGGTGGCCCCGGGCTAGGCCGGCGCCGGCGGCGCCTGGTCTGGCGCCGCCGCGGGCTGGTCTGGCGCCGGCGCGGGCTGGTCAGGCGCCGGCGCGCACGATGTCGTAGCGCCCGGCCCCCACCCGGCCGCCGTGATGCCACCGCAGGAAGGCGCAGCGCAGGCGCAGGCCGCCGGCCAGCTCGAGCTCGCCCTCGCCGACCGTCTCCCCGGCCAGGCGCAGGGGGAATTCCGACTCCTCGGTCTCCCACAGCTCGAGCCCAGCTCGGCGCTGGACGCCGTCGCCGGCGTAGGCGGTCGAGAGGCGGGGATCGTCGATCGGGTGGGGCCCGACCGGATCACCGCGCCACACGAACCCCGACACCTCCTCGGCCTCGTGGTTCTTGGCCCGCGACGGGCGCCGGGCCCGCAGGGCGACGGCGAGGTCGTCGCCGAGCCAGGCCGCCACCTCCCGGCCCAGGCCGGGCCGCTTCCAGCCACGGCCCGGAGCGGCCTCGGCGACGGCGTGGCCGAGGCATTCGACCGCGACCCCGGCCGCCGTCCCCCGGACCCGGCACAGCCACTCACGGGTACCGTCGGCGAAGCTCGCCGGCCCGCCCAGCGGCTCGAGCACCACGTCGAGGCCGTTCCCGTCCGTCGCCCGCCAGCCGGCCTCCCCGCCCAGGGCCTCGATCCGCGGGTCGCCGGCCCGCCGGGTCACTCCGTCGTGCCAGAGCAGGGCGCCGGCGCCCGGGCGCACGACGGCGGCCACCGAGGCGTCGCCGAAGCCGAGGATCACCGAACTCTCACCGCGGGAGCTTGTCGCGGTCGATCTCGATCGCCCGCCCGTCGACGTCGTAGACCTGGCTCGCCGGTCTCCGGCCGGCGCCGGTCCGGGCCAGGTAGCCGACCAGCCGGCCGGCGTAGTGGCGGACGATCAGCCGGCGCACCACCGCCCGGCTCGGCGGCAGGAGGAGCAGGGCGCCGAGGACGTCGGTGAGGAAGCCGGGGACGATGAGCAGCGCGCCGCCCACGAACACGAGGACCCCGTCCAGCGCCTCGCGGGCCGGCGGGCGCCCGGCAGCGATCGCCGCCCCGAAATTGCGCAGCACCGCCCGGCCCTGGGCGCGGACCAGGCGCACCCCGATCATCGAGGTGGCCACCAGCGCGGCCACCGTCCACAGGGTGCCGATCTCCTCGCCGACCCGGACGATGACGTACAGCTCGAGGATGGGCAGACCGACGAGCACGGCGAGGAGGAGAAGCGGCATGGCTCTAAGGCTACGCTCCGGCTACACTTGACCCATGGTCACCGTCGAGGAAGTAGAAGAAGCTCTCGCCAACGTGATCGATCCCGAGCTCGGACTCGACTTCGTCGAGCTCGGTCTGATCTACGGCATCGAGGTCGACGGCGCCGAGGTTCACGTCACCTTCTCCCTGACCTCGCCCGGCTGCCCGATCGGACCGCAGGTCAGCGAGCAGATCGAGGAGTTCGTCGGCGAGCTCGACGGCGTGGAGACCGTCGCCTCCTCGATGGTGTTCACCCCCCCCTGGACGCCCGAGCGTATGAGCGAGGACGCCAAGTTCGCCCTCGGCTTCTGAGCCGCCCCGCTCCTCCTGCCCAGCCGCTCCCCTCCGGTCGCCGCCTCTGCGCCGTCCGCTCCGTCTCCGTCGGGTTCCGCCGCCTCCGTCCGGTTCCGCCGCCCCCGTCTCCCGGCCGCCCGAGCCCCCGGCCCGCCTGAGCCTCAGCCGCGCCTCACCGTGTAGGTGAGCTCGTAGTCGTCGGCCCCCTGGCGGCCGTCGCCGAAGCTGATGGGCCCCGAGCCGGCAAAGCCGGTCACCGTCGCCGCCGAGCGCGAGACGTGGCGCCCCAGGGCGGCAGCCGGGCTTCGGTATACGTCGAGGACGGTGCCCGGGTCGTCGTTGACCAGGGCGAGCACCGGCTCGGTGCTCGCCGGGCACGGCGCCACCACCGGGACCAGTTCGCCGAACACCACCTTCCCGTAGGGGATGTCGCACTCCCGCCCCTGGGTGAGGAGGCGCAACCCCTGCCCGTGCGGGACGTTGATGGTGATCGTCCGGTTGATGGCCAGCCGTTGACCATCGCGCACCCGCGCCAGCCCCGGCGCCCAGTCGTTGAGGAGCTTGCGAAAGCCGTTCACCTCGAGGTACAGGTTCCATGCCCCCGGGCCCGGGTCGGTGGCCGGCATGGCGGGGTCGCCATGGCGGATGCGGATGTCGCCCACGGTGATGCGCAGAGCCGTCGGCCGCGGCTGCGGGGTGCTCCAGCCGACGAAGAAGCTCTTGCCGTAGCGGGTCGGGCCGCCGCTTCCCGGGAACACCGTCACCCGAAGCCCGGTCGCCCGCCGTTGGACCCGCTCGCCGCCGGTGCTCGGCAGGCGGGCGAGCACCCGGTAGCGCAGGCGCGGGTGCCCGGACGGACGCGGCGGCGCCGGGACGAAGAAGGTGTAGGCCCCGGCCACCGGCTGGGAGCGGCGGGCCGGATCCTGGATGCACTGGCGCAGATCCGGCCCGTACTGGGTCGGGGAGATCGGCGCCAGGACGCCGGCGCACTGCTCCACGGCGTGGGCGCCGGTCCCGTCACTCGAGACGAAGACGTCGGTCTCGCTCTCGTCGCCCCGCGGGAGGTAGGGGGCACGCCGGTGGACGACGATGGCGCTCAGCGGGTGGAACTCGGTGCGCTCGCCGGTCACCCGGCCGCCCTCCTGCCAATGGCCGCAGTCCCAGATCCACGAGCCGAAGATGGTGGCCCGGTCGCCGTCGCTCGGCCAGGCGAAGCTCGGGACCACTCCCGACTCCCATTCGAAGTGCAGGCGTCCGCCCTCCTCGGCGTCCGGTGAGTAGTTCCCCGTCCCGGCGCCCGGAGCTCCGGCCAGGAGTTGGCGATACCGCGGGTCGACGGCGAGGTTGGCCACGTAGTCGTGAAAGGCGTGGGTCGCCGGCCCGTCGTCCCTGGAGACGTGGGAGACCCGCACCACGCCGCTCGCCGTCTGCTCGGACGCGTCGCGGTGGACGTACACCCACTCAGGGCTCTGGAGGAAGGCGATCCCCACCGTGTTGCGCTGGCATCCGTCGGCGACGGCGTCGAGGGGACCCGGCGGCGTCGCTCCCCGCGCGGCCCCGGCCAGGCCCAGGCAGGCCACCAGGCAGAGGACGGCGCTCGCCAACCGGCGTGCGGCCACCACGGACCGCCTACTCGCAGACCGGCACGTCGGGGATGGCCAACTGGAGGAGGGGGCCCTTGACGGCAAAGCCGCCGATCACCTGACGCCCGTGGCGCCTGACCCTGACGAAGGTCCCGCCGAAGGTGGGGTCGAAGCGCGCCGTCGCCGCGTACCCGGCCCGCCGGTAGCGGCTGACCATCTCGGCGGTGGTGGTCCGCCCCACGGTGACGCCGGCCGCCGTGTGGGCGCCCCGGGTGAACGACAGCACCCGCAGGCGGCCGCGGTCGAACTCCGCCGTCCCCGCGATGCCCCGCGGCGCCCTCGACCCGGTCAGGCGATAGGTGATGGGCAGCGGCGGTCCCCCCAGCGGACAGCCGGTGGCGCGGTGGGCCAGCCACCCGGTGGCCAGCGCCGCCGAGCGGGTCATGCCCAGGCGCAGCGGCCCGATTCCCCCCGAGCCCAGCAGCGGGCCGGCGGCGGCGGCGGTGCTGCCCGCGGCGCCGGCGCTCCCGGCCACGCCCGTCGCCGCCGTCGCCGCGAGCACGGTCAGCGCTGCCAGGCAGATGGTCAGGCGTCTCATCACGCCCAACCTATCGCGGCGCACGCCCACGGCGTCGCCCCCACCTCCCGGCCTACGCGCCGGGGTAGGCCCGGCGCAGCCGCGCCACCGTCCCGGCCAGGTCGGGAGCACCCGGACGCAGCCTCCAGCCCACGCTCACCGCGCCGCTCGAGCCCGGCAGGGAGAGGACCCCCCGCTCGAGCCGGCCCCCGCCGGCCCGGAAGTCGCGCACGCCATCGGGGATCGGCCAGCGGACCGCCGTCCCCGCCGGCGCGTGCCAGCTCAGCTGCGCCCCGCCCGCCCGGGCCCGCAGGGTGAAGGACACCCGGCCGTGCGCCGTCGGCGCTCCGCCCACCGCGATCACCCGCCCCGGCGCCAGCCACCCGCCGGGTACGGCGCCGAGGACGACGACGCCGGTGCCCTCGTCGCGCACCAGCATGTTGCGGATCAGGGTCACCAGCTCCCCCGAGTAGGTCCCGTGGGGGCTGAGGTTGGCCGCGCTCGACCGCTTGCCCCCCGGTCGGATATCGGCCTCGAACCCGCCCAGCGTCCCCGTGGTATGGGCGAGCTCGGCGTAGAGCCCGTCCACCACCGCCCTCTGCTCGCCCCGCGCGAGCTCGGTCTCGAAGATGCGAAACCCCGTGTAGTCGTGCAGCTGCCCGGCGTAGGTGGCGATGCCCTCGCGCATACCGACCCGGGCCCGGCGGACGGTGGCGCTCACCACCGGATCGTCCGGGCCGAGCGGCCCGTCCGGGTAGGCGACCCACCAGTTGCCCCAGTCGCGCCCGCCCGGCCGGTCGAGCGCCGGCGGCACCGCGCCCCCGTTGGCGGCCGCCGCCGCCCGCGCCGCCGCCGCCACGCCGGTGCGCAGGCGCCGGGAGACCGGCTCCCACGCCGCGGCGAGGTCGGGGCGTCCGGCGAGCGTCGCCAGGCGGACCGCCGCCGCCATTCCTGCCACCGCCCAGAAGTCGTCCCCGGCCAGGCGGCCGGCCACGTACTCGTCGTCCCCCGGGTCGCCCGCCGGCATCAGTCCCACCGGGTCGGTGTCCAGCTGGGCTGAGATCCAGCCCACCGCCCGCCCCACCGCCGCCAGCTTCGCCCGGGCGAAGGCACGGTCGCCGCTCAGCTCGGCGTGGCGGCCCAGCGCCCACAGCGCCTGGCCCATGCCGTCGTACTGGCCGGCCCGGCTGATGAACAGGCCGTCCGGGCGCTGCCACGAGGCGAAGTAGTCGAGGTCCTCCGCCGCCGTCCGGCCCAGGCCGGCGAGGTCGAGGGCGTTGGTCATGATCGCCGCGTCACGCAGCCAGAAGGCGTGGTACTGGAGGTCATTGACCGTCTGCACCCAGCCGCCGCCGGCCAGCCGGTAGCGGCTGGTGAGGATCTGGACCAGGCTCGCCTGGTAGGCGTCGGCCACCGCCGGCTCGGGCAGGCGCAGCGCCATCCCCGACCCGAGCACCCCGTCGAAGCTCCGACGCACCGCGGCCCGGGCCTGCCCGTAGCCGAGTCGGGCCACGTCGCCCAGGGCGGCGCCCGCCACCGCCACCGGCACCACCGGCAGCTTGAACACCAGCCGGGCCCGGCCGCCGGGGCCGAGCATCCGGGTGTAGGCGACCTGGGCGCAGATCGTCGCTCGCCCCGTACAGCGCCGGGCCACGGAGCTCCGCCGGGGCCCGCCTGCCAGCACCACCAGGGCCTCGCCGGCGCCCGCCGTGGTGCGCACGATGGCACCCTGCGCCACGCCCCACCGGCTGCCCGCCGCCGGCGCCGGCGGCGCGCCGGGCTGGGCGTAGAGCCCGTTGGGGGTTCCCGCCGGCGCCAGGTAGCGGAAGTAGGGGGCGCCCTGGGCGGTCAGCCGCGCCCCGCCGCTGCGGCGCACGCCCACCGCCCATCCGGCGCGCCGCCGCCCCCGGGCGAGGTTGCGCATGTCCACCGCCACCACGTCGACGGCCACCCCGTCGACCGGGGTGGCCAGCATCGTCACCGTGTAGCTCACTCCGTCGCGCACCCGGTGCGAGGCGACGATCGGGTAGCGGCCGCCCTCGGCCAGGGTCCGCTGGGGCGCGAGGTAGGGGACGAGCGGGGTCCCGAAGGACAGGGCGAGCTCCCCGTAGCCGGTGTAGATGCCCCCCTCCGGGGTGATCTCCGAGGCGGCGAACAGGCCCGGGACGCCGAGCTGGTCGGTCGGCGTGGCCAGGAAGCTCCACTCGGCGCTGGCCGGCGCCGGCGCCGGCGCGCCGGCGAGCAGGCCCAGGGTGAGGCCGAGGCCGGCCAGGCCGCGCCACCAGGGCGGTGCCGGGCTGCGCGCGAGGCGGCTCAGCTGCCCGGCGCCGGTCGCCTGGCCGCCGTCGCCGTCCGGGGCCGGCGGGCCCGCGTCCGGGGCTTGGCCGCCGGCGGGCCACCGTCCCGCTCGATCCGGGCCGCCGCGAGCAGGGCATCGGTCTCTGCGGCGATCGCCTCGCCGATCACCTCGATGTCGGGCAGGGCGTCGAAGTCGCCGAGCAGGCCGAAGTTGAGGGCGCCGTTGTAGGACATGATGGCGATGGCCAGGGCATGGTCGCGGGGGAGGAAGGCGATGGGGAAGACCTCCTCCAGCTCCTTGCCCAGCACGTAGAGGGGGAACTGCGGCCCGGGCACGTTGGTGACGATCAGGTTGAACAGCCGCGTCGAGAAGTTCAGGCGCGAGGCCTGGGCGAGGATGGTCGGCGGGGCGAAGTCCTGGACCCCGGCGATCACCCCGGCCCCCAGCGCCTGCTTTGACTCCTTGAGCCCGTTCATCGCCTTGGCCACCACCCGCAGCCGGGCCAATGGATCCTCCACGTACACCGGCAGCGGGCCGCGCATGACCACGATCCGGTTGCCGACCCCGCCCCGCTCGTGCTCGGCGCGGACCGAGACCGGGACCAGCGCCCGCAGCTCGAGGCCCTCGGTCCGCACCCCGCGTCCCTCCAGGAAGGTGCGCAGCGCCCCCGAGACCACGGTCAGCACCACGTCGTTGACCGTGCCGCCGAAGGTGTTCTTGATGAGCTTGAAGTCCTCGAGCGCGCAGCTCACCCCGACGAAGCGCCGGTGGGGCCCGATCTCGACGTTCAGCGGGGTGGACGGCGCCGGGTTGACCATGATCCACACCACCTCGCCGATGCCCTCGGCCACCTCGCGCAAGCGGCTCACCGCCCGCTCCGGGTGCAGGGCGGCGTCGATCGCCCCCGACGTCACCTCCACCCCGGCGTTCAGCGCCCCCCGCAGCCCGGCGGCCAGGAGCCCGGCCGTTCCCGGCTCGGCATGGGGCTGCCACGGCTCGCCGGAATGGACGACCGGCGGCGGCTCGGGCGCCAGGTCGAAGAGCACGGTGGCCAGGTCGACGCCGGCGATGCCGTCGATCACCGAGTGGTGGGTCTTCCAGATCAAGGCGAAGCGGCCGTCGTCGAGCCCCTCGATGAACCAGATCTCCCACAGCGGCTTCGAGCGGTCGAGCTGCTGGGACATGATCCGGGCGAGCAGGCGCAGCAGCTGCTCGCGGTTGCCCGGCGACGGCAGGGCGGTGTGGCGCAGGTGGTACTCGAGGTTGAAGCTCGGGTCATCGACCCACACCGGCCGGCCGCTGTCGAGCGCGGTGTTGGCCAGCTTCTGGCGGTAGCGGGGCACCAGGTGCAGCCGCTCGCGCACCTGGTCGGCCAGGTCCTCCATCGGCGGCGGCGGACCCCGGAAGATGGCCAGCCCGCCCACGTGCATGTGCGAGGTCGGGCCCTCCTGGTGCAGGAAGGAGGCGTCGACCGCGCTCAGGCGGTCGAGGTGTTTCTGGGGAATCCGGGGCTCCTCGTCTTCGGCGGTCCGCTGGCGCCAAGCCTAGTGTCTTGGCCGGAGCCGCGCACCCAGCGCCCGGCCAGCCGGTGCGTCCTGCCCATGTCTCTGGCCGCAGGCGTGCCGGCCCCACCCTGTCCGGCGCACCCGAGCGCCGGCCCCGATGGCGCCCCCCTACAATCGGTGTCGATGCCCGCCGCCACCAATACGGTCGAGAAGCTCCTCCTCGCCGCCCCCCGCGGCTACTGCGCCGGCGTCGATCGGGCCGTGCGCACGGTCGAGCTCGCCCTCGAGCGCTACGGGCCGCCGGTCTACGTGCGCAAGGAGATCGTCCACAACAAGCACGTGGTCGAGCAGCTCCGCGCCCGCGGCGCCGTCTTCGTCGACCAGGAGACCGAGGTCCCACCCGGCTCGGTCACCGTCTTCTCCGCCCACGGCGTCGCCCCCACCGTCCACGCCAACGCCGCCGCCCGTGCCCTCCGGACCATCGACGCCACCTGTCCCCTGGTCACCAAGGTCCACGTCGAGGCCAAGAAGTTCGCCGCCGACGGCTACACCATCGTCCTCGTCGGCCACGACGGCCACGAGGAGGTCGAGGGCACCATGGGCGAGGCGCCCGAGAGCATCGTCCTCGTCGAGACCGAGGCCGACGTCGACGCCCTCGAGGTCGCCGACCCCGAGAAGGTGGCCTACATCAGCCAGACCACCCTCTCGGTCGACGAGACGACGATGATCATGGCCCGGCTGCGCGAGAAGTTCCCCAACATCGTCGGGCCCCGGACCGACGACATCTGCTACGCCACCACCAACCGCCAAGCCGCGGTGAAGCAGATGGCTCCCCTCTGCGATCTCGTCCTCGTCATCGGCTCGCGCAACTCCTCCAACTCCCAGCGCCTGGTCGAGGTCGCCCGTGACTACGGCGCCGAGGCCCACCTCATCGACAACGAGCAGGAGGTGCTCGAGGCCTGGCTCGACGGCAAGCGCGTCGTCGGCATCAGCTCCGGCGCCAGCGCCCCCGAGGAGCTCGTCCAGCGTCTGGTCGCCTTCTTCGGTGACCGCGGCGTCGAGGACATCGCCGAGTTCTCGGTGATCCAGGAGGATGTCCGCTTCATGCTGCCCAAGGCGATCCGCCCCGATCGAATCGCCTAGAGAGGCGGGCGGCGTGTGCGCACGCTGATCGTCTCAGACCTCCACCTCGGGACCCACACCGCCACCGACGTCCTCCAACACCCGGCGCCGCTCGCCGCCCTGCTCGAAGCCCTCGACGGCGTCGACCGGATCGTCCTCCTCGGCGACCTGATCGAGCTGCGCAGCGGGCCGGTCCGCCGTGCCCTCGCCGCCGCGCGGCCCGTCCTCGAGGCGCTCGGTCAGGCGCTCGACGGACGCCAGATCGTGATCGTCCCCGGAAACCACGACCACGCCCTGATCGCACCCTGGCTCGAGCGCCGGGCCCAGCCGCTCTCCAGCGAGGAGCGCGTGGCCCCGCACGAGTCCTCACCGGCCGCCGCCGCCCTCGCCGGGCTGTTCGGACCCGGCGCCCAGGTCGTCTTCGCCTATCCCGGGGTCTGGGTCCGCCCCGACGTCTACGCCACCCACGGCCACTACCTCGACTGCCACATGACCCTCCCGACCCTCGAGCGAATCGCCATCGGCGCCATGGCGCGCTTCTCCGCGACCGGGCCCGACCACCTCCGTCGCCCCGAGGACTATGAGGCGCTCGTCGCCCCCGTCTACGCCTGGATCCACGCCGTCGCCCAGACCGGGGCCCGCGCCGGGGCGGTCAGCGGCGACGGGTCGGTCCGGGCCTGGCGCGCCCTCGCCTCCTCCGGGGACGGTCGCCCCCGGCTGCGAGCCCGCGCCCTGGCCGCCGGCTTTCCCCTGGCCATCGCCGCCCTCAACCGGGCCGGACTCGGCCCGCTGAGCAGCGATCTCTCATCCGCGCACATGCGCCGCGGCCGGCTCGCCGCCCTCGCCTGCGCCCTCGAGGCCCTGTCGATCGACGCCGGCCACGTGATCTTCGGGCACACCCACCGCACCGGCCCGCTCCCCGACGACGACGGCGCCGAATGGCGCACCCCCGCCGGTGCCGCCCTCCTCAACTGCGGCAGCTGGATCTTCGAGACCCACCTCATGACCCGCGTCGCCGGCGAGAGCCCCTACTGGCCGGGCGGGGCGGTCACCGTCGACGACGACGCCCACGCGCCCCGCCTCGCCCGCCTGCTCGGCGGCTGCTCGGCCGGTGATCTCAGATCAGCGCAAATCGATCCGGTGTCACTCGGCGGCGGCGGCTGACTCCTGCGGAGGGACCTGCGCCGCCCGGGCAGGCGTCCGCCGCCGGGGGATCCCGGCCGCCTCGACCAGCGCGGTCTCGACATCGGCGAGGATCGCCCGCTCCGAGCGCGAAGCCACCAGCGGCGCGTCGACCCCGTCGATGTGGACGTAGGTCCGGCGACCCTCGCCCCGCTCCTCGGCGTCGAGCGGGACGAGCGCGAAGATCCGGTCGGCCCGGACCCAGCGGCCGTAGCCGAGGGCCACCATCCGTGGCTCGCGTCTGGGCATGGCCAGTGCGCGGGCGGCCGGGTGAGCGAACGGCCCGGTCCCGGACCGTCGCTCAGGCAGCCGGCCTCAGCCGATCGACCCGACCATCTCGAGCTGGATCAGCCGGTTGAGCTCGATCGCGTACTCCATCGGCAGCTCCTTGGTCACCGGCTCGATGAAGCCGTTGACGATCATCGCCGCCGCCTCGTCCTCGGTGAAGCCCCGCGAACCCATGTAGAAGAGCTGCTCGTCGGAGATCCGCCCGACCGTCGCCTCGTGGGCGACCGTCACGTGGGGGTTCTGGATCTGGATGTCGGGCCAGGTGTCAGAGCGGGAGATCCCGTCCATCATCAGGCCGTCGCACTGCACCCGCGACTTCGAGCCCTGGGAGTTCTTGCCCATCCGCACCAGGCCGCGGTAGCCCATGATCCCGCCGTCCTTGGAGATCGACTTGGCGAGGATGTTCGAGGTGGTGTTCGGAGCCATGTGGACGACCTTGGCCCCGGTGTCCTTGTGCACGCCCTTGCCGGCCACACCGACGTTCAGGTGGTCGGCCCGGGCACCCTCGCCGAGCAGGAAAGAGCCCGGATAGAGCATGACCGCCTTGGCGCCCATCGAACCGCCCACCCACTCGACCGTGCCCTCGGCCTGGACGACCGCGCGCTTGGTGTTGAGGTTGTAGACGTCCTTGGACCAGTTCTGGACCGTCGTGTAGCGGACCTTGGCCCCCTCCATGACGAAGATCTCGACCACGGCCGAGTGCATCGAGTTGACGCTGTAGGTCTGCGCCGTGCAGCCCTCGATGTAATTCACCTCGGCGCCCTCGTCGGCGATGATCAAGGTGTGCTCGAAGGTGCCCTCGCCGGCGCCCTCCATGCGGAAGTAGGCCTGCAGCGGCAGGTCGCACTTCACGCCCTTGGGGATGTAGACGAACGAGCCGCCCGACCACACCGCTCCGTGCAGGGCGGAGAACTTGTTGTCCTGGGCCGGAACGCACTTGGTCATGAAGTACTGCCTGACGATGTCCGGGTACTCCCGCACCGCGGTGTCCATCGAGCAGAAGAGGATGCCCTGCTTGGCGTACTCCTCCTTGAGGCCCTCGTAGACCGGCTCCTGGCGCCAGACGCCGACCACGCCGGCCAGGTGCTCACGCTCGGCCTGGGGGATGCCCAGCGCCTCGTAGGTGTCCTTCATGTCCTTGGGCACGTCGTCCCACGAGTCGAAGCGCCCGGTGGTCGGCGGCGAGTAGAGGACGAGGTCGTCGAAGTTGAGCCCCGACAGGTCGCAGCCCCAGGTCGGGACGGTCTTGCGCTCGAAGATCTCGAACGACTTCATCCGCTGGTCCGCCATCCAGTCAGGATCGCCCTTGATCTTCGAGAGCTCGCGGATGACCTCGCGCGAGACGCCCTTCGGGGAGACGAGTTCGCCGGCGTCGGTCTCGATGATCGGACTCGGCTTCGGGATGCGGGTGATATCTGTGGCGGCCATAGGCTCCTCTGCGTAATCCTGTGCTCGTTGGTAGGAATTGTACCGCTTCTGCCTACCGGGTTGCCATAGGAACTCGGACTTTCCCCGCCGGCGCCCCGGTCCGCCGCGGTTCCCTCGCCGGACGCCCGAAGCGCCCGGATTGCAGCGGGTACTACACCGGCCAGCTGCCTTCGCCGGTGATCGCCGCGCGCATCGCCTTCAGGCTGAGCAGCGCGCACTTGCGCCGGGTCGCCGAGATCGGGATTCCCAGCAGGTCGAGCAACCAGTCGGCGTCGAGGCTGGCCACCGCGTCGAGCTCCATGCCGATCAGCTCCTCCGAGGCGATCGACGCCGACGCCTGCGAGATGGCGCACCCGTGGCCGTGGAAGCGCAGATCCTCGACCTTGCCATCGCCGACCCGGATGTGGACCCCGAGCTCGTCGCCGCACAGCGGGTTGTGCTCGTGGGCCTCGAGGTCGTGGGGTTCGAGCTCGCCGAAGTTCTTCGGACGCTTGTAGTGCTCGAGGATGAAGTCGCGGTAGAGGTCGTCCATCGTCGCCTCCTTCACAGTCCGAAGACTTCGCGGGCCCGGCCCAGGGAACCGATCAGCGCGTCCACGTCGGCCTGGTTGTTGTAGGGGCCGAAGCTCGCCCGGGCCGTCGCCCCCACCCCGAGCCGGCGCATCAGCGGCTGGGCGCAGTGGTGTCCGGCCCGGATGCAGACGTTGTCGCGGTTGACGAGCTCGGCGATGTCGTGGGGGTGCATGCCGTCGATGACGAAGGAGATCAGTCCGGCTCGCTCCGTCGGGCCCACAATCTTCACGCCCTCCACCGCGCCCAGGCCGGCCATGGCGTAGTCGGTGAGCGCGTGCTCGTGGGCCCGGATCCGCTCCATGCCGATCGCCGCCAGGTAGTCGATCGCCGCCCCCAGCCCGACCGCCTCGGCGATCATCGACGTCCCCGCCTCGAACTTCCACGGCAGCTCGTTCCAGGTCGAGCGCTCGATGTCGACGTGGGCGATCATGTCGCCCCCGCCCAGGAACGGCCGCATCGACTCGAGGACCTCGGCCCGGCCGTGGAGCACGCCGATTCCGGTCGGACCGAGCGCCTTGTGGCCGGTCCACACGTAGAAGTCGGCTCCGATCTGCCCCACGTCGACCGGCATCTGGGGCACCGCCTGAGAGCCGTCGACCAGCACCAGGGCTCCGGCCCGGTGGGCCCGCTCGACGATCTCCGCCACCGGGTTGATCGTCCCCAGGACGTTCGAGACGTGGGCCACCGCCACCAGCTTGACGTCGCCCTTGGCCAGCTCGGCGTCCAGCTCCTCGAGGGAGAGCAGCCCGTCGTCGCTGACCCGCAGATGGCGCAGGCTCGCCCCGGCGTCCTCGGTGGCCAGCTGCCACGGGACGATGTTCGAGTGATGCTCCATCTCGGTGATGAGCACCGCATCGCCCCGGCCGAGCTCCCGCCGGGCCCAGGCATAGGCGACGAGGTTGATCGCCTCCGTCGCGTTGCGGGTGAAGATCGTCGTCCGGGTCTCGCCGCCGCAGAACGCGGCGATCCGCTCCCGCGCCCCCTCGAAGAGCTCGGTCGCCTCCTGGGCGAGGAGGTACACGCTCCGATGGATGTTGGCGTTGTGGAAGCGGTAGTAGTCGTCGAGCGCCTTGAGCACCGCCTCCGGCTTCTGCGAGGTCGCCCCCGAGTCGAGGTAGACGATCGGGCGCCCGTCGATCTCCCGGGCGAGGATCGGGAAGTCGCCCCTGATGTCGAGGGTGCTCTCGGTGGCGGTGGCGGGCGTGGCCATCCCTCCTACCTCGCCAGGGCGTAGCGCTCGATGTCGGCCGCCGCCGCCGCCAGCTTGGCCCCGATCCGGTCGCGCACCGTCTGTTCCAGGCCCGGATCCTCGAGCTGGACGATCAGGGGTTCGAAGAAGCCCTCGACGATCACCCGCACCGCGTCCGGCCGGGTCAGCCCGCGCGACTGCATGTAGAAGATCAGCGCCTCGTCGAGCTCGCCGACCGTCCCCCCGTGGGACGCCGAGACGTCGTCGGCGCAGACGAGGACCGACGGGATGGCGTCGAGCTTGGCCTGGGCCGAGAGCAGCATGGAGTGGACCTGGAGGTAGGTGTGGGTCTGCTGGGAGCCCGGGTCGATCTTGATCAGGCCCTCGAAGCTCGCCCGGCTCGCCCCGGTCGCCGCCCCCCGCCAGTGGACGTCGCCCGACGACGGCCCCGTCTCGTGGAGGTCGACGGCGAAGACGTCGAGGTGCTCGTCCTCCTCGGCGAAGAAGATCCCCCGGAAGGCCATGTCGCCGCCCTTGCCGGCCACCACCAGCTCGTCGTGGTGGCGGATCAGGTGGCCGCCGAGCAGGGCCGGCAGCCAGTGGCAGAAGGCGTCGCGCCCGACCTCGACCACCGCCGTCGACACGTCGCACACCTCCCCGCTGCCCCAGTCGGTCACGTGGGCCAAGCGGCACCGCGCCCCGTCCTCGAGGTAGAGCTCGAACTGGCCGGCATGCAGGGCCTGCCCGCTGAAGTCCGGGGCCAGGTCGTACTCGTGCAGGCGAAAATCGCTCGTCCGGTCGCCGATGGCCAGAGTGTGCGCGTACTGCGCCGTCCCCGGCTCGCTGATCTCGAAGACGACCTGGAACGGGTGCTCGACCACCAGCCCCGGCGGAACGTAGAGGAAGGCTCCACCCGTCCACAGGGCGGCGCTCGCCGCCTCGAGCTTGTCGCGGTCGACGGTCAGCCGGCGCATGTAGTACCTGGCGAAGAGGTCGGCGTGCTCACGGGCGGCGTCCTCCAGCGAGCACAGGATCACCCCAGCTCCCGCCAGCTCCGGGTCGAGCTCGACGTGCACCGTCGAGCCGCCGCGCTGCACCACCGCGCCCGCCCGCGGTCCCGCGCCGAGCGTCGCCGGCAGGTCGGCGTCGGCCCCGTAGGTCCGGTTCTCCAGGGCGGCCAGGTCGAGCTCGGCGAGGCTTGTGCGCCAGAACCCCGACCGCCGCCAGGTCGGCAGCTCCAGGCGATCGTAGGCGACGAGAGCCTCGGCGCGCAGCGCCTCGAGCGTCCCGCTCGAGCCGGCTCCGGCCAGGGACCGGTAGAGCGTCGCCGCTCGAGCGCTGCCCGGCTTGCGCCGCACGGGCGGCGTCGCCGTCGCCGCCGTCGGGGAGGACTGGGGACCGCCGGCGGTCTCAGGCACGGGCGCCGACCTCTTCCCGGATCGGGTCGTAGCCCTCGCGCTCGAGGCGGTCGACCAGCTCCGGGCCGCCGGCCATGACGATCTGCCCGTCCATGAGGACGTGGACGAACTGGGGGCGGATGTAGTCGAGAATGCGCTGGTAGTGGGTGATGATCAGGGCGCCGAGGCCCTGCTCGGCGTGGAGCTTGACCACGCCTTCGGCCACCGTGCGCAGGGCGTCGATGTCGAGGCCGGAGTCGGTCTCGTCGAGCACGGCGATCTCCGGGGTCAGCATCGCCATCTGGAGGATCTCCGCCCGCTTCTTCTCCCCGCCGGAGAAGCCGTCGTTGAGGTGGCGCGAGGTGAAGGCCCGGTCGACGTCGAGCAGCTGGACCGCGTGGGCCAGTTGCCGACCGAACTCCTTGACCTTGATCGGCTCGTCCCGCTTGGCGTTGATCGCCATGCGCAGGAAGTTGGCCACCGAGACCCCGGGGACGGCCACCGGGTACTGGAAGGCGAGGAACAGGCCCGACCGGGCGCGCTCGTGCGGCGGCGCCTCGGTGATGTCCGTGCCGTTGAAGATGATCTCGCCCTCGGTCACCTCGTAGGCCGGGTGACCCATGATGGTGTTGGCCAGGGTCGACTTGCCCGAGCCGTTCGGGCCCATCAGCGCGTGGATCTCACCCTGGCGGACCGTCAGGTCGACGCCGCGCAGGATCTCGCGCTCCTCGATGCGCACATGCAGGTTGCGGATCTCCAGTTCAGCCATTTCGCTCCAGTGCCAGGCCGCCTAGGCGGCGACCGGCTTCTTGCGGTTTGCGGGAATCAGATCGGCGAGCGTGGTCTCGGTCAGGGTGTGGACGATGGCGAAGCGCACCCGCGTCCACAGGAGCTTCGTCGTGCACACGTGCTCCGGATCAGTCTCCCGCGAGCAGACGACCCCGCCCCCCGGGCTGCTCGAGATGCACTCGATCGGGGCGATCGTACCCTCCAGCGCCTCCACCACCTCGGCCATGGTGATGTCCTCGGCCGCCCGGGCCAGGAGGTAGCCGCCGCGGGCGCCGCGCCGGCTCTCGATCAGATCGGCTCGGCGCAGTCGGGCCACCAGGTGCTCGAGGTAGGCGAGCGGCAGCCCTTCGTGCTCGGCGATCTCGGTCAGGGGCACGGGCTGGTCGCCGCCCCGGCGGGCCAGCTCGACCATCACGCGCACGCCGTACTCGGCCTTGGTTGAGAACATCATCGAAATACCTACCTCGCCGGTAGGGTATCAGGAGGGGGAGGGGCGGGCAACAGGCCGGCGGTCGAGAAGGCGGCGTGATGACAGCTCCCAGTACCAAGCTCTCCGGCCGGCCCCGGGCCGAGGCCGTCCTCGCCGCCGGCGGCTACCTGGCCGCTCTGGTGCTGTTCGCCGTCTCGGTCGCCCGGGCGGATCGGCTGCCCTTCTCCGGGCCGCTCGTCCTCGCCGCCTTCCTCTCCGTCCACCTCGGCCTCGGGCTCCTGCTCGGAGGATGGCGCGGGCTGGCCGCGCCGCTGCTCCTCGTCGGCGCCCTGCTCGCCGCGGCGATCTGGGGCGAGAACGCCCTGGTCGTCGTCGCCGTGGTGGTTGCCGTCCCCATCGGGGTGGCGGCCATGGCGGTCGGCGTCGCCGGCCGCCGAGCGCTCGAGCGCCGCACCTCACCTTCCGGCGTCCTCGCCGCCGGGGCGCTCCTCATCGCCGCCGCCGCCCTGCCCCTCCCGCTCGCCCTGATCGAGCAGGCCCGCACCATCCGGGTGGAGCGCACCGGGCCGGTGGCCATCGACGAGCGCCACGGCACCCTCGCCGGCCTCGGCCTCCGAGCCCGCGCCGCCCGGGTGCGGGCCACCTTCGGCCCGGCGCCGCCCTGGCGGGACGGTGAGCCCACCGGGCCGCTCGACGGCCGGCCCGGGTTCGTCGCCGGCCCGACCGGCGAGGCCACCGGACCGAGCCGGCGGGAGACCCACCTGCGCTACCTACACGCGGCCTTCTCGATCGACGGCGACCGGGTGTGGAGCGTCGAGACCACCGACCGGCGGGCCGCCACCAGCCGGGGCGTCGGCGTCGGTGACAGCCTCTCGCTCGTCCGCCGCGCCTACCCCGGCCTGCGCTGCGGCGAGGACCTGGTCGGCGAGGACGAGTACACCTCCTTCCCCTACTGCACCGGCCCCATCGGGCCCGGCGTCTACGCCTACTTCAGCGCCGCCTACACCGAGCCCGGCACCCCGGTCACCGCCATCACCGTGGCCCGCCACCCCCTGCGCTGACCGGGCCGGCCGCAGCCTCAGAGGTTCACCCGCGGGCGCGGGTGGGCGGGGAGCGGCTCGGCCTCCAGGCGCCGGACGTCGTGGGCGAGCGCCTCGGGAGTGAGGGCGTCGGACGGGAACCCCTCCCGCTGGCGCCCGGTCTTGTCGATGAGGACGACGTCGACGCTGTGGTCGGAGCGCGATCCCCGGCCCGGGGTCTGGGGCGCCACGAAGTAGCCGCGCCACACCGGCTCGAGCTCGCGGCGGCTGCCGCGGAGGAAGTGCAGCCGGCCGGTGACCGATTGCCGAAACAGGAAGCGCCGGACGTTCAGCGGCGTGTCGGCGCTCGGATCCACGCTGACCGCCAGGGCCGGGACCGGGCGGCCGAGCTGGTCGAGGGCGCCGCGGATGACCTGGGCGATGATCGGACACGTGTCCCGGCAGGTCGAGTAGAGGAAGGAGAGGATGACCACCCGCCCGGCGTAGTCGCTCAGGCGAACCACGTGGCCGCTCTCGTCGCGCAGGCTGAAGTCGTCGGGGGGTATCTGGGCCGGACGTTGGAAGCCGGCGAAGCCGCCGACCAGGTTCAGGCTGGCGGTGGCCGGGGGCCGGGGGCCGGTGAGGATCACCACGAGGAGCACCCCGACGACGCAGCCGAGGCAGACGGTCAGCGCGAGGCGGACCCTCGGCGGCAGTCGGTCGGCCATACACCGGAAGGCTAGTCCCGCTTGGCTTGGCCGGGGTCGGCATGCGAGCATGGGTGAAGGGAAGGACGCGGGCGGCCGCCGGCAGCACCCCCCGGGGCACCGCTATACTTTTGATAGTCCCGAATCCAGACAAGATTTCAGGAGTTTGCGATGAGCCCGTCCGGCGCTGAATTCATCCGCAAGGTGAAAAGCGAGATCACCGAGGTCGATCCGAGCGAGGTCAACGGCCTGCTCGGCAACGGCGTCGCCCTCGTCGACGTGCGCGAGACCGAGGAGTTCTCGAGCGGCCACCTTCCCGGCGCTCGCCACGTGCCCCGCGGCTTCCTCGAGACCCGCATCGAGGGCGCGGTGCCCGACCGCTCTCAGCGGGTCATCCTCTACTGCGCCGGCGGCACCCGCTCGGCCCTGGCCGCCCGCACCCTCCAAGAGGAGCTCGGGTACGAGAACGTCGAGTCGATGACCGGCGGCATAACCCTCTGGAAGGACCGCGGCTACAAGGTCGAGATCCCCCGGTCGATGACCGCCCTCCAGCGCGAGCGCTACTCCCGCCACCTGCTCGTCCCCGAGGTCGGCGAGGAGGGCCAGCGCAAGCTCCTCGACGCCCGCGTCCTCCTCCTCGGCGCCGGTGGGCTCGGCTCCCCCGCCGCCCTCTACCTCGCTGCCGCCGGGGTCGGCACCCTGGGCATCGTCGACGACGACGTCGTCGACCTCTCAAACCTCCAGCGCCAGGTGATCCACACCACCGACCGCATCGGCGTCCCCAAGGTCGACTCGGCCGAGGAGACGATCAGGGCGCTGAACCCTGACGTCGAGGTGGTCAAGTTCGCCACCCGGCTCGACGGCGAGAACATCATGGAGATCATCGACGGCTGGGACATCGTCGTCGACGGCGCCGACAACTTCCCCACCCGCTACCTCCTCAACGACGCCACCGTCCGCCTCGGCATCCCCGTGGTCTCCGCCTCGATCCTCGGCTTCGACGGGCAGCTCTCGGTGTTCAAGCCCTACGACGGACCGTGCTACCGCTGCCTCTACCCGGTGCCCCCGCCCGCCGACCTCGCCCCGTCGTGCGGCGCCAACGGGGTGCTCGGCGTCCTGCCCGGGACCATGGGCCTGCTCCAGGCCACCGAGGTGGTCAAGCTCATCATCGACGCCGGCGAGCCCCTCGTCGGTCGTCTGCTCCTCTACGAAGCGCTGAGCGCCACCTTCACCGAGCTCAAGGTCCGCCGCGACCCCGAGTGCCCGGTCTGCTCGCGCCCGCCCGAGGAGATCACCGACGAGGAGATGGGCGTCTTCCCCGACTACGAGGCGTTCTGCGCCGCGTCCGGCTAGGGTCCCGGCTATGGCGACGATCAAGATCCCACCGGTCCTGCGGTCCTCGGTCGGCGGCGAGAAGGAGGTCGACGCCCCCGGCGATAACGTCGGCGACGTCCTGCGCGGCCTGGCCGAGGCGCACCCGGCGACCCAGACCCAGCTCTTCTCGGCCGAGGGGCAGCTCAACCGCTACGTCAACGTCTACCTCAACGACGAGGACGTCCGCGTCCTCGACGGGCTGCAGACCGACGTCGCGGACACCGACACGCTCGTCATCCTCCCGGCCATGGCCGGCGGCGCGTTTCACGTCTGACGGCTCTCGACGCCTCTGAGCGGCGCCGCTGGCCGGAGGCCGTGCTCTCGTACTGTCCTGCGGCAGCGTCACCACTCAGCCACGCCGAGCCGCTCGTCAGCCGCGAAGCGCATGGGGGTGTCTCGAACGTCCCGGAGGTGGGCCTGTAGCCCCCCAGCTGTGGGACGTTCGCGCCTTGGCGGAAGCCCCGGACCGAGCAACTGGGCTGTTCTGGCTTCGGTATGCGAACCCAGAACCGCCCACCTGGCCGTACACCCGGCCCCAGCCTCGACGCCGCGGCGAGCCGACCACCCCACCCCCAGCCGAGCAGTTGCGACCGCGACGGGCAGGCCCCCCGTCGGCCCTTGGACGAAACAGCACCGGGCTACGTTGAACCCGTATGCCCGCCCTCGCCGCCCTGGTCACCGTCACGCTCTGGGCATCGGCCTTCGTCGGGATCCGCACGGCGGGCCACGATCTGGGGCCGGGGGCGCTGTCGCTCGGCCGCCTGGTGGTTGCCGCGCTCGTGCTCGGAGTGATCGTGGCCGCGCGGCGCGAGGCGCTGCCCCCGCGCCGCGACGCGGGACGCCTGCTGCTGTGCGGGTTGCTGTGGTTCGGCGCCTACAACGTGATCCTCAACGCGGCAGAGCGGCGCGTCGACGCCGGCACCGCGGCGATGCTCGTCAACGTCGGGCCCGTGCTCATCGCGCTGTTGGCGGGACTGCTGTTGCGCGAGGGCTTTCCGCGCGCGCTGCTGACAGGTTGCGCCGTCGCCTTCGCCGGCGCCGTGGTCATCGGGCTGGCCACCCGGCAGCACGGCGTCGATGCCGGCTGGGGCGCGGTGCTGTGCCTGGCCGCGGCACTGGCCTACGCGGGCGGCGTGATTGCTCAGAAGCCGCTGCTCGAGCGCACCTCCGGGCTGCAGATCACCTTCCTGGCCTGCGTGATCGGGATGGTCGCCTGCCTGCCCTTCGCGCCCGCGCTGATCCGCGAGCTCGGACACGCCCGGGGCGCGGCGATCGCCTGGACGGTCTACCTCGGCGCGGTCCCGACGGCGATCGGCTTCACCACCTGGGCCTACGCGTTGAAGCGCACGAGCGCGGGCCGCATGGGGGCCACGACCTACCTGGTCCCGCCCCTGGCCATCCTGCTCGGCTGGGTCATGCTGGGGGAGACGCCGCCCGCACTCGCCCTGGCCGGCGGCCTGCTCTGCCTGGCCGGCGTTTCGCTCACCAGGGGGTGGCGTCCACAGAACCTGATGCGCAGGCGCGCACCAAGCTATCCTTTGTGAAGTATGGCGGGGCTCCCGCTCAGAAACCGTCCGTGCGGCGGGCGCTACGAGGACATCGTCGCGGCGATCGGCAACACGCCGCTCGTCGAGCTGCGGCGCCTGAGCCCCAAGCCGGGGGTGCGGATCTGGGCCAAGATGGAGTCGTTCAACCCGACCGGCTCGGTCAAGGACCGCGTGGCCCGGGCGCTGATCGAGGACGCCGAGGAGAAGGGCCTGATCCGGCCCGGACAGACGATCCTCGAGCCCACGTCGGGCAACACCGGGATCTCGCTGGCGATGATCTGCTCGCGCAAGGGCTATCCGCTGAAGGTCGTCATGCCCGACAACGTGACGCCCGAGCGCACCCAGCTGCTGCAGATGTACGGCGCCCAGATCGTCACCTCGCCGGGCGATCAGGGCTCCAACGGCGCCGTGGCGATGGCCCTCGACATGGCCGGCGACGACGCCTCGTACTACATGCCCTACCAGTACGGAAACCAGGCCAATCCCGACGCGCACTACAACGGGACGGCGAAGGAGATCCTCGAGGAGCTCGACGG
>JAXDHJ010000024.1:0-5837 GCA_034664565.1 Solirubrobacteraceae bacterium | reverse complement strand
GGTGGGTCGGACCGGCGGCGGAGCGCTTCAAGAGCCAGTGGGACGGCGAGTTCAAGCCGATGCTCGCCCAGCTCCAGACCTCGCTCCAGGAATGCAGCCAGGAGGTGGCGCGCCGCTCCGAGGCCATCCAGTCAGCCGGCAGCTGATCCCCGCGGTCGCTGCGGTCGATGTCCGAAATGCCGCCCCGGTCATGGTGACCCCGCAACAGGTCATCGCCCATATCGGCCGGCTTCCCATCGGCGATCCGGCGGCGATCCGCAGCCACGCCGCGCGGCTGCGGGCCGACGCCGACGCGATCATCGCCAAGTCGCGCCGCGTCATGGACGCCGTCCACACGACACGCTACGAGGGCCCGGCGGCCGACCGCTGGCGCCAGACGATGGGCGAGTGTGAGCGCGACGCCATCACCGCCGCCGCTGAACTCATGGCCCTCGCCGATCGGCTCCTTGGCGCCGCCGGGCAGGTCGAGGCCCAGCAGACGCAATGGCACCGCGACTTCGCGCGGGTAGCGGCCCAGCTCGAGTCAGCAGCTCACCTCAAGGGGCACTGAGCACTGGTGCGCATCCTTCTCGACACTGGCGCCATGCACCAGACCGCGCGCACCATGTTCGGCACCGCCGGGGAGCTCGCCGGCTCCGGGGCGCGTCTCCTCGGCGACGCGGTGACCCTCATGCCACCGGCGGCAGCGGCAGACACCGTCGCCACCATCGCCCGCGTGGAGCAGCACCTCGCCGGCGTCGCGACGCGCTACGTCGCCCAGAGCGCTGACCTCACCCGGCGCGCACTCGCCGCCGAAGTCGGCGACGCCGCCGCGGCCGCCGGGCGGGGCCTTCGCGCGGCCTACGGGACGGCCGGCGAAGCCCTGGGCGTACTCGGGCTTGCCGACGATCTCCTGGGGGAGGCGGTCAGCAAGGGCAGGTTCAATTTTTCCCGGTGGATCCTCGGCGGGCACCGCTGGGGCTACCGGAACGGCCTGAAGAGTCAGCTCCGCCGCGATTGGAACAACCTGCGCGGCATAGCGCGAGGGCGTGGATCGGCATGGCAGTCGTTTGTGTCCGACGTCAAGCACGAGGCCCGAGGCGTCGAACGCGCCGTCCTCCGTGTCAAGAAGACCTTGGGCTCTGACGTCAAGGTCGTCTGGGCCAAGGAGGTCAGGTCGGCGGCCCGGTCGGGTGCCCTGCGCTACCTCGGGCGTGCGGGCACACGGCTCGTCGGGAAGGTGATGATCCCGGTGGCCCTCTACCAGGCCTACCATGACTCCAAGGCGGTCTCATGGGAAGGAAGGGCGACGAGCGCCGTGCTTTCCACCGCGGTCGACCTCGTTCCCGTTGTCGCCCTGGTCGATGTGGTCAGCGGCGACGGGGTTTCCGGGGCCTTCGACGCCGATGTCTCGGCGGCCGAGAGCTTGGCGACGGGCGACGCCAGCTATTCCCGCGCGATGGATGCCGTCCAGTCCGGCGGGTACGGCCCGTTCTGGCAGGCCTGGGAAGGTCTCTGGTCCCAATGATGCCCGCGGGTCGCGGACCACTGCGCGTCCGGTGCGCTGACCTTGGCCGCCTGCTCGCGGCATGCGCACTGATCGCGCACGAGGGCGGCCCACTGCCGGCGATCCTCGCTCCCGGGGAGTGGGGTGCGGGGGAGCTCGCCACCGGGGTGGAACCGCCGGCTGGGCTGGTCGAGGCATTGGCCGTCCTCTGTTCGCCGCGATCACATCTGCGGGTCAAGGACACGACCATGCCGGATCGGATCGCCCTTGACCTGTACCTCGCAGACGACTGCGCGGTGGGCTTTCGCCACCAGGACGGGTGGTTGACGATGTCCGCGCCGCGGTCGCTGGAATCGGTGCGCGAGCAGCTCGCCGACCTCATCACCGGGGCGCCGTCCGCGGTCGGGACGAGCCACACCGTCGGGGACAAGGTCCTGATGGCACTCGAGTGCTGCGTGGCCCGCGGACTCGGCGCCGACTCCGGCGTGGCGCCGTCTGAGCTGGTGGGCGGGCTCCGCGAGGCGGGTCTCGAGGAGGCGGTGGCTGCCGCCGTGGTCGACGCGCTCGTCGCGGACCGGCTCCTCGCTGGGTCGGATGAGCACCTCGTCGTGGGGCCGGCATGCGCGGCCTGGCGTCAGGCCTTTCCCCTTGCCGCCCGCCTCGAGCTCACGGTGACCGATGTCGCCCCGTCGGCCCCGGCGGCTCGATCGCTGATGTTCGCCGGCGTCTACGGCGAGCGGATCCTCGCGGCCGACGACGTCGAGGCCGAGGAGCCGGGGACGCTGTTTCGAGCGCTCGCGCCGGGCGAGGCGCGCGCGGCGGTGGACGTTCTCCTCGACGGAGACCCCCTGCCGTCACGCCGCCGCGCCATCCCGACCGGCTCCGACGGGCCGGAGGCTGCCGGCGCGGCGGGGCCCCAGACCTTCTCGGGCGTGGAGCTGTTCGCTCTCTACGACGCCACCTTCCCCGACGCCGAGGTTTCCGGGCCGGGCGAACCGGCGGTCGAGGAGCGCCAAGCTGAGCTTCAGGCCGAGCTCGGCGCGGCGCTTCTCGAGGGGCGCCGGCTCCTATCCGAGCGGGGGCTGGTCAACCCCGAGGGAGTGGTGGCGCCGGGCGTGGCCGAGCTCATGCGCGCCTGGCAGGACCCGGCGCTGGTGGTGAGCATCGAACGAACCGGCATCCGCAGCGCTACCACCACCGAGAGCCGGTGCTGCCGGCGCGGCGAGCTCCTTGTCGTCGAGGAGCGCACCGGCGACGCGTTGGCCGTCTATGTGGTCAGCGCCGACGCCCTCGCGTCCGCCCTCGCCCGCCTCACCGGCCTCGACGTCCCCCGACGGGCCGGTCGGGAGCCCGTCGACTGGCGAATCGACGCGACGCCGGCCGCTGGTGATCTGCCGGGTCAGCTCGCGGAGCTTGTGCGGGTCAGCGCCCAGTACCCGGACCGAGATCTCGTCCGCGGCGGCGAGACCCAGTTCGCCTACGGCGCGGCTGGCGACTGCTGGGAGATCACCGAGGACCTCGAAGCCGCGGCGGGTGGTTCGCCGGCGGGCGGGCCCCTTCGACTCCGGCCCATCGACTCGGACTCCCTGCTCGACTCGATCATGGCCTGGCTCCCGACCGCGGAGTCCCCGTCTGGAGCGCGCGTCGGGTAGTGGTCAACACGAAGGGGTGAGCGAGGCGGCGGCGTCGAAGAAGAGGACGTTGTAGTCGCGCGACCATCCATCGACGGGGGTACCGCCGCGGATGGCAAAGCTGGTGTTGCAGGCGACCAGGAATATGTCTACCGAGTGCTCGGGCCCGTCGACGTACTCCCAACGGCGGGCGACGGCCGATCCAAGGGTGGTGCGGGAGAAGTCGAGCTGCTGGTAGCTGGACACGTTCGAGTAGAGCTGGCGCACGCTGTTGGCGGCCGCGACCTCGTCGCCGTAGAAGCCGTCGGTGTAGTCGACCACGAAAACGACGTTCGGACTGCCGCGCAGGTGCCAGCGGGTGTCGACGTACCCGGCCCTCACCGTCTCGGCGTGCTCGAGAACCCAGTCGCCGCCCGGGCGCTGGATGGTGAAGCGGCGAAACTGGGAGGGGGTGCTGGCCAGTCCGCTCGGCGCGGGGGGCGTCGGCACGTTCGGCCCGCCGCCCTGCTGGTCGGGTGGCGGCGGCGGGTTCGCAGGCGGCGTCTGACCCGGGTGCGTGGGCTTCGCGCCCGCTGCGCCGGTCCCCGGGCTGTCACTCGCGGTGCACGGACGGGCCACCCCACTCTGAGATCCGGTCTTGACCAGGGTGTCCGACACGAAGCCCGCCGGGGAGGCAATGCGATCCCATGTCGTATCCGTGGCTCCGGCCCGGGTCTGGGGCTGGCCGGTGGTCGTGCAGACGATGGCGACCCGGGCACTCGAAGCGATCCGGGCGATCGGTCGCGCGTGGGTGCTCGGGCCGGCCCGCACGATCACCGGACCGCTGACACCGGCGACGAGGGAATAGGTGCCGGCAGGTCCTGAGTTTCCGGACGGGCCCCCCGTTGGGGGGGCAACCGAGCCGGTGCCGGGCGAGGTTCCCGTGGTCCCCCCGGAGGTGGTCCCGGTGGTGGTGGGGGGGGCGGTGCCGGTGGTGGGGCCGGCGCCGGCACCGGTATCGGCGATCGCCGGCGACTGCCCCCGCGGCCCGGAAGTCAGCTTGGCATGGTTGGACGGCGACGTGAGGACGCCGCTCAACACTACCCCGGCACCGGCGGCCACGACGAGCCCGATGCCGGCGACGGCGAGCATCGCCCGGACACCCCGCCGGTTTCGCCCGTCGGCGGGTTTGGCGGACTCGGCGATCACCGGCTCACGCCGCTGATCTGCGGTGGTGAGCTCGCTCGCCGAGCGGGAGCCCCGCCGACCGGCGCCCCGGCTCCCGCCGGCAACCGTCCGGGGGGCGAGCGGCACCCGACCGGGGACGTTGTCGATCCGCGTCGCCGGCGATTCCTGCCGAGCCGGCCGGATCAAAGCGGCTTCGCCATCATGGGCAGTCTTGGACGGAGATGCGGCGGCGACCCTCGGCGCGACCGCAGGCACGGCCCGCCGCCGGCTGGGCGGGAGGGCGCCGACGGCGGCAGTGGCCTCGATCATGAGGTCGGAGGCGCGCCGGTAGCGGTCGGACGCCTCCTTGGCCATGCCCCGCGCGATGACCGCATCGAGCGCCTCGGCGCCGGGCGAGAGCGGCGCGAGGGTCGGCGGCGGGTCGTGAACGTGTGCGTGCATCACGCCGGCCTCGGTGTCACGCGGGTAGGGGACCTGCCCGGTCAAGCACTGGTAGAGCACCGCGGTCAACGCGTAGACGTCACCGGCGGCCGTGGTCGGGCCGCCGGTGATCTGCTCCGGCGACGCGTAATGAACGCTTCCGACGAATCCGCCCGCGGCGGTCAGGCCCGAGGTCGCCGTGGTCGTCTTGGCCACTCCGAAGTCGGCGAGGTACGGATGGCCGTCGCTGCCGATGAGGATGTTCTGGGGCTTGATGTCGCGATGGACGAGCCCGAGTCGATGGGCTGCGTCGAGAGCGTCGGCGATCGGGGTCAGCAGGGCCAGGGTCTCCTCGGCCGTGAGGCCGTCGGCGCTCATCCGCTCGGCGAGCGTGGTCCCCTCGACGAGTCGCATCGCCATGTACAACCGCCCGCCGTCGTCTCCGGAGTCGAAGATGGTGACGACGTGGGGGTGATCGAGCGCGGCGGCGTGCTTGCCCTCCCGTCGAAACCGCTCGCGGAAGGCCTCGTCGCGGGAGAGCTGTGGCGCCAGCACCTTGAGGGCGACGCGGCGGCCGAGGGAGATCTGCTCGGCGCGGTAGACGACCGCCATACCACCCCAACCGATGACGTCTTCGATCCGGTAGCCCGCGAGCGTATCCCCGGCCGCTAGGACCGTTGCCGTCGGTGTCACTGCAACCTTGCCGTTTCCCCTGGATCTAATGACCGCCATCCCGGCGGCGACCGACTGGCGATGATACGCGGTTCGGGCCCCGGGCGGGCGAGGGTGGCGCCGCCGACGTCTGGCACAGTCGGGCGCTGGCGTGACAGACGTCCATAGGTTCGGAAAAGGTTGGTAGGGTGACGCACTTTCGCAGTTGCGAGGATTTCTAACAGGGAGGTCTCATGGCTCAGATTGGCGCGACGATCGAGGAGATGCAGTCGCTTCAGGCGACGTTCACCCGTGAGTCGGGGACGGTCGAGCAGCTGACAAGCTCGATCAGCGGCCAGGTCGGCAGCACCTGGTGGGTCGGACCGGCGGCGGAGCGCTTCAAGAGCCAGTGGGACGGCGAGTTCAAGCCGATGCTCGCCCAGCTCCAGACCTCGCTCCAGGAATGCAGCCAGGAGGTGGCG
>JAXDHJ010000023.1:0-21514 GCA_034664565.1 Solirubrobacteraceae bacterium | reverse complement strand
CCCGGCCGCCGGCCGAATCCGGCCGGGAGGAGGGGCGTGCACTTGGTCCGGGCGGCGACGAACTTCGGGCTCGTGGTGTTCAGCCCGGTGGTCTTGAACACCGGGCCCGTGCCGGTGGTGTTGGGCGGCGGGAGGGCGACGCCGCTCTGGCGCATGCAGGCGGCGAACTTGACCAGGGCCGCCTTCGCCGCCGGGGTCGCCGCCCGCCGGGCCGCGCCCCGGCCTCTGAGACCCCCGCCGCACTTGGCCAGGGCGGCTTGGAACTGCGCCTGGGTGACGCCGGCCGGGAGGGTCGGACCCCGGCCCGCCCCAGCGCCGGCGCCCCCGCCGAAGATTCCGCCGCCGCCCCCGCCGGCGCCCGGGCCGCCAGTACCCGGAGGGCGCCGCTGACCGGCGGGACGCTGGGGCAGGTTGATCCCGTTCTTGGCCAGGCACTGGCGCACGGCGGCGAAGCGGGCCCCCGGCGGCCCGGCCGCCGCCGCCGCCGACGCCGTGGTCGACTTCGACGCCGATCCCCCGCCGCATGCGGCCAGCCCGACGGAGAGGACGAGGACGAGGCAGCCGGCGAGCGCCGGCCGGCGGATCGGATGTGGCATGTCAGGAAGCTCCTTTGTCATTGTTCAGCCCCCGAACAGCGGGGGGGCGGCTTGGGTGGTGGGGGCGGCGCCGGCCGGCGGGGCCGCCGCCGCGGCGCCGCCCACGCGGCCGGCCCCACCCAGGCCGCCGAACCCGCCGCCGGCGGCGTTGGGCGCGGTGGCTCGAATCGAGCTGGCGGTGAGCGAGCCGTCGGGCGCCCTGGTCCCCTGGACGATCGCCGTGTCGCCGGGGTGGACGGCCGAGACGGCGCTGGTCGCGCTGCGGACCACCGTCGCCCCGGCGGCCGCGGTGACCTTGATCGTCGTGCCCTGGGCGTCGGTCAGGTAGAGGGTGTGGCCGGAGACGGTGGAGATCGTCCCCACCGTCGCCCCGGCCCCGGCCGCCGCCTGGCGAGCGCCGGCTCCCCCCGCCGCGCCCGCCCCGGCCCCGCCGGCGGCCAGGGCCCGTCGGGCGCCGCCGGCGCCGGGGCCGGTGGCCGCCGATCCACCGGCCTGCCCCTTCTCGACCAGCACCCCGGCGATGAAGCCGAGGGCGGTGACGAGCACGGCGAGCAGCCCGAGGTGGAGCGGCGTGGCCAGGCGCCGGCGGGGGCGGGGGGGAAGCTCCTCGAAGTCGTCGAATCCGCCGGGCGGCCCAGCGCCGACGGGGACCGGGGCGGGGGTGGGAGGCTCGACCTGGGTGGGCATCGGTGGCTCCTGTCTGGCGGGTTCACTCATAGCGGAGCGCCTCGACCGGTTGGAGGGCGGCGGCCCGGCTGGCCGGGTAGGTGCCGAAGAAGAGACCGGTGGCCAGTGCGGCGCCGAAGGCGAGGAAGATCGAGTAGCTGGCGATGACCGGCTGGACGCCGGCGATCTTGAACTGGCTGCCGGCGACCCCGACGGCCACGCCGAACAGCCCGCCGAGCAGGGAGACGAGCACGGCCTCGGCGAGGAACTGGGCGAGGATGTCGGCCCGCCGGGCGCCGATCGCCTTGCGGATGCCGATCTCCCGGGTCCGCTCGGTGACCGAGACGAGCATGATGTTCATCACCCCGATCCCTCCGACCAGGAGGGAGATGGCGGCGACCTCGCCGAGCAGGGTGGTGAACACGCTGCTCGTCGAGTTCGAGGCGGCGAGGATCGATCCCTGGTTGATGACCCGGAAGTCGGCGGCCGCCGCCCCGGAGATGTGATGCCGGGCGTCGAGCACGGTCGTCACCTCGGCCTCGGCGGCGTCGAGCTGACCGCGCGAGCGGGCCTGGACGGTGATCGAGCTGAGGTTGCCGTAGCCGGTCACCGTGTCCTCGACGGCGGTGAGGGGGGCGAAGGCGACGTCGTCCTGGTCGGCCACGCCGTTGGAGCCCTTGGTCGCCGTCACCCCGACCACCTGGTAGTTGGCGCCGTTGACCTGGAGGGTCTGACCGACCGGGTCCTGGCCGGAGAAGAGGTTGGTGACCACGGTGGGGCCGATCACCACCACCCGGTTGCGGTGGGTGACATCGGCGGTGGTGAAACCGGCACCGGCGGCGATGGTGAAGGTGTGGGCGCTGAGGTAGACCGGCGTCGTCCCGACGAAGCTCCCCGGCGAGTAGCTGACGCCGTTGTGGACCAGGGTCGGGCTGGCGGTCACCACCGGCGCGGCCGCGGCCACGTCGGGGGCGGCGGTCCTGTCGCCGAGGGCGTCGACGTCCTTCTGGGTGAGCGGGGTCGTCGGGGCGTTGCTCGCCCCGGAGCCCCCGAGGGTGAAGCTCCGGGTCACGAGGAGGACGTTCGAGCCGAGGCTCTCGATCCGATGCTGGACGGTCGCCGCCGAGCCGTTGCCGACGGCGATGAGGATGATCACCGAGGCGACGCCGATGGTCAGACCGAGGATGGTCAGCCCCGAGCGCAGGCGGTTGGCCAGGAGGCCGCCGAGGGCGATACGGAGGGTCTCGAGCTGAATCATCCGACGCCGCCGTCCCGGCCCCGGCCGGCGTAGGCCGCGACCGGGGCGCCGTGGAACGGCTGGCCGAGCCCGGGCGGCGGCCCGGCGACGTCGCCGGCCCGCCGGTCTTCGACGATCAGGCCGTCGCTGAGGCGGATCACCCGCTTGGCCCGCTCGGCGACATCGGGCTCGTGGGTGATGAGGACGATCGTCCGCCCGGCGGCGTTCAGCTCGCCGAAGACGGCGAGGATCTCCGCCGTCGAGCGGGAGTCGAGGTTGCCGGTCGGCTCGTCGGCGAGGATCAGGGACGGGTTGGTGACCAGCGCCCGGGCCAGGGCGACCCGCTGCTGCTGGCCGCCGGAGAGCTCGGCCGGGACGTGGTCGAGGCGGTCGGCCATGCCGAGGCGGGTCAGGGCGGCGACCGCCCGGCGGCGGCGCTCGACCCGGGTGACCCCGGCGTAGGCGAGGGGAAGCTCGACGTTGGCCACCGCCGAGGTCCGGGGCACGAGGTTGAAGCTCTGGAAGACGAAGCCGATCTTCCGGTTGCGGATGTCGGCGAGGTCGTCGGCGTCGAAGGACCGCACGTCGATCCCGTCGAGGAGGTAGCGCCCGGCGGTCGGGGTGTCGAGGCAGCCGATGATGTTCATCAGCGTGCTCTTGCCGCTGCCCGAGCTTCCCATGATGGCGACGAGGTCGCCGCGGTCGATGCGCAGCGACACGTCGCGGAGGGCGTGTACCCGGATCTCGCCGAGCTGGTAGGTCCGGCGCAGGCCGTCGACCTCGATGACCGTCGAGGTCCGGCGACGACGGTCCGCGGCGGCCGCCACCCCGCCTGCGGCCTCGCCGTGCCGGCGCCCGGGTAGCCGGCCGAGGCGGGGGCCGGTCATCCGCCGCCCCGGCGCGCCCCGCCGCCGCCGAACCCGCCGCCACCGCCGCCACCGCCGCCGAGGGCGGCCCCTCCGAGGGCGCGGGCACCGAGACCTCCGGTCGCCCCGGCGGTCGAGCCGAGGTTGGTCGCGGTGACGATCGCCACCTGCTCGCCGCCGCTCAGGCCGGAGACGACCTGGGTGGCGCTGTCGCCGACGATCCCGGTGACGATCGGCTGGACGACGTCCTTGCCTGCCTTGACCACGGTCACCGTCGCCTGCCCGCCGGTCCGGGAGATCGCCGAGGACGGGAGGCTGACCGCTCCCTGGGCCTGGGAGACGACGACCTGGGCGGCGGCGGTCATCCCCGGGCGCAGGCCGAACTGGAGCTGGTCGAGGTGGAGGGTGACGTTGTAGCTGACCACGCCGCCGTTGGTGGTCGGGAGGGTGGCCACCGAGGTGACGTGGGCGCCGAGGTCGGAGCCGGGGAGGGCGTTGACGGTGACCGAGGCCGGCTGACCGACCCGTACCTTGGGGACGTCGGCCTCGCTGAGGGGGACGACGAGGTCGAGGCCGCTGAGGTCGACGAGGACGATGAAGGCCGAGCTCGCCGAGGTGCTCGACGACTGGCTCGCGCCGCCCCCACCGGCGCCGGTCCCGGTGCTCGAGGCGGCGGACGACGTCGCCGCCCCGGTCGCGCCGGCGGCCACCGTGGCCCCGGGCTGGGTGTCGGCGAGCGAGGCGATGGTGCCCGAGGCCGGGGCGTAGAGGCGGGTGTTGTCGACCCCGATCTGGGCCGAGCGGACGCTCAGCTCGGCGCTGGCCACCGCGGCCCGGGCCGAGGCGATGTTGGCCGCGCGGGTGGCCGGGCTCACCGTCGGCGTGGCGGCGGCGGCCGGCCGGGTCGCGGCGGGGTTGGTCGTCGTGGTCGATTCCCTGGGAGCGGCCCCGGTCGGGCTGGCTGCGGTGGCGGTGGAGGCCGGGGTGGTGGACACGGCCGGCGGCGGGGCGGCGGTCGGGGCCGGGGCGGCCGCGGTCGGGGCGGTCGGCGTCGCCTGGGCGGCGGGCAGCGACTTGCGCACTGCGGCAGCGGCCGCCGGCCCGAGCGCGGTCGGCGAAATATGCGCCGCCGCGCGGGCCGCCAGCGCCGCCGACGCCACGCGGGCCGCCGGGGCCGCCAGCCCCGCCGACGCCGCGCGGGCCGCCGGCGCCGCCGACGCGGCGCTCGCGCCGGACCCTGACCCGCCGGAGCCGGACCCGGAGGTCGCCGGCGCCGACGAGGAGGACGACCCGGTCGAGCTGCTCTGGGCCTGGGCCAGGCCGGCCTGCGCCGACTGGAGGCTGGCCTGTGCCTGCTGGAGGGCGACGTCGGCCGCCTGGGGGTCGAGCTCGGCCAGCAGCTGACCCTGGTAGACGTGCTGGCCGGCGCGGACGTCGAGGGCGAGGAGGGTTCCCGACGCCCTGAAGTTGACGTTGAGCTCGCGGGCCGGCTGGAGGCTGCCGCTGGCCGAGACCGTGGACTGGACGACGCCCTTCTCCACCGTGATCACCCGCCGGGTCGACCGGGGGGCCGAGGCGGCCGGTCCCACCACGAGGACGGCGGCGATGACGGCGGCGAGGCAGGCCAGCCCGAGCACCACTCGGGCCCAGCCTGGAGTGCGTTGTGGAGGCGCTTGCATGGGGGCGGGGATGCTGCCGGCGGCCTCGCACCAGGCCGCCACCCCAGCATGGGGGCCGAGAATGAGAGCCGTGTAAGAAATGCTCGAGCCCCGGCCGACCCGACACTGCTCCACAAGAGACACAGCCCGCGCCGCGCGACCGGCGTAGCATGGAGGCATGCGCAACTCCCGCCGGGTAGTCATCTCCTTCCTCGCGTCGGTGCTCGCGCTTGGCGGGTGGCTGGTCGCGGCGTCACCGGGGGGGGCCACCGACTTCGGAACACGAAGCCTCCAGGCCGACCGCTACGGCGGCGTGGTCTCACTCAGCACGCCGTCGTCCCGCCTCTTTCAGGAGGCCGACGAGTTCGTCGTCCACCGGGATGTCGTCCAGAGCCTCACCGACCGGCCCGGCCTCGCCCAGGTCGGGGTCTACCGGTCAGGCCCACAGATCCAGCTCGACAACTGCGGCACCAGCGCCGGGTACGTCGTGTTCACCGAGGTCCTGTTCGCCGGCTCGATGTCCTACAGGTGCCAGCTGATCCGCCCGGTCTCCCCGACCACCATCCTCAACCTCGACATCTTCCGCTTCACCACCCCCGGTGCCTGGGGCATCCGCGTCAACGGGGTCCCGGCCGGATCGGCCTACCAACTCGGCTTCGACCGCGGGGCTCCGGCCATCGGGAGCGAGCTCCAGGACGTCGACTCGAACAACGGAACTCACACCGCCACCCGCTTCTCCCTGGCCGGACACACCCAGTGGAACGTGTACACCACCACCGGGCGTAGCCACCCCCACCGAGTCGGCGCCGGCGACGCGACCTTCCTCTACACGCCGCGCGATCCGTTCTGGACGGTGCCCCGGCCACCGACCACGATGACGATCCGCCACCGGTAGTCGATGCGCCTCCGTCTCCTCCTCGGCCTCGTCGTTCTCGCCGCCGTCGTCGTCGCCGCCGTCCTCCTGCTCTCCGGCGGCGGCGGTTCCCGAACTCCCGAGCAGAGCGTGTCCGCCATCGCCGCCGCCGTCGTCCCCGGGTCCACGGCCGTCCTCGCGCCGCCGGCGCCGGCACAGGCCAGGAGCCAGATTCTGAAGATCGTGCTGCCCGACTCCGTCCTTCCCCCCACCGCCGGCTCGCCCCGGAGCAGCTCAGCGGCCGCCTCGATCTATGCCGCCGCCGGCTGGCGCGGGACCCTGATCGCCGCCGTGGCCGCCATCCGCAGGCCCGGGCTGACCAAGTTCGCCACCACCGGCAAGCACGCCCTGAAGGTCCCGGGATCGGCGTTCTTCCTCGACGGCTCGGTGCGGCTGGCCCCCGGCCAGAACCCGGCCCAGGGCATGACCCGCCTCGACACGATCAGCCCGGCGGCGGCGACCCGCCAGCTCAACGACAACCTCGCCGTCCTGCGGCGCGGTCTCCCCGCCGGCTCGATCACCGGGGTCTCGGTCAAAGAGATCCCCATCGACCCGGCCCACCGGCGTTTCGCCCTCGCCGTCGAGCTCCGGGTCAAGGATCTCCCCGGACTGCGCCGCCACTTCGGCGACGTGTTCAACGGGCTGGGCATCGGTCTGGCCCCCGGTCCGGCCTCAACGATCGAGGGCCTCGCCATCCACGTCGTCGATGGCCGCGGCCACAACGCCGGCAGCTGGATCGCCACCCGGGCCCAGCAGGGCACCACGGTGATCGATCCCCGGGTCCATCCCCCGGCGGTGATGGTTCCCCGCCTCCCCTTCGTCAACGAGACCGGCGGCCCCGGTCCGGTGGCCAGCGCCCACGCCGGCCCGGCCCCCTGAACCCGAGCCGGCGAGGCCTGCACGGACGGGTGCAGCCCCGAGCCGGCGGAACTCTGGCCGGCGGGCCGGGTTAGACGGGTAGATGCTCGGAATGAAAGCCGCCGTCCCGCTGTGCTGCGCGCTCGCCCTCGGGCTGGTCGGCGGCGCCCCGGGCGCCAGCGGTCGGGCGGCGGGGGGACGCTCGGTGGTGGTGCCCCGGGTCACCGGCAGCTACGACCTCCTGCACGCCTACCGCCGCCTCCACCGGGCCGGCCTGGCCATGTCCATCCTCAAGCCGTTCTCGCTCTCCTCGCTCTGCCTGCCCAGCCCCCACGACCAGTCGCCGGCGCCCGGCGCCCGGGTGGCGGCCGGGGCGACGGTCAGCGTCCGCTGGCTGGCCTGCGCCCTCGGCAGCCCGGCCGGCGGCCAGGCCCCGGTGGTCGTGCCCGACCTGACCGGGCAGAGCGCCCGGGCGGCGGTGGCCGGGGCCGAGCGGGCGGGGCTCTACTGGCAGCTCGACCGGCTGGCTCCCCTGGCCGGCGGCTCCAGCCGGCCCGAGCTCCTCGATAACTACGTGGTCACCGACCAGGTCCCCGCCGCCGGCTCGATGCTCGCCCGGGGGACCGACTGCTCGACCGGCGGCACGCCGTGCTTCCGGGTCACCCCGGTCCGCCTCCGCGCCCGGCTCGTGCGCGGCTGAGGCCGGGCTCGCCGGACCTGGCCCGGGCGGCGGGGCCGGCGCAGCGGCTCGAGTTGCCGGGGCGGCTACTCAGCTGGCCGGCTTGGCCACCCGGCGGCGCAGCTCGGCGGCCAGCGGGTGGCCGAAGCCCAGGCCGTCGAGCACGCTGACCACCGCCCGGCGCACCTCGGCGGCCGGCGGGCCTGCGGCCGGGTCACCGCCCGCCCCCGAGTCCTCGCCGTCGCCGGTTCGGGCGAGGACGTCGAGGAGGAGATCGAGCCCGCGCTCGGTCTCGCCAGCGTCAAGGGCGCCAAACGCCGCGGTCAGCTCGGAGTCCTCGGCCGCCTCGAGGCGGATCCGGGCCGCCAGTCCGTCGGCCCGGAAACCGCCGCCGGCCGGCTTGAGGACGGCCAGGGCCTCGGCGTCCTCTCCCCGCCGGTGGAGGATCTCCGCCAGGGCGACGGCGGCGTCCGCCCGGCGGCGGTCGAGCTCGACGGCCCGGCGCAGCGAAGCCTCGTCGCCGGCGGCCACCAGCTCCTCGAGCTCGGGCGGGGCGAGGTCGTCGAGGAAGCCGGCGACGTAGGCCGCCGGACGGGCCCCCACGAACTGGGCGACCACCTCCCGGCGGCGGAAGACCTTGACCGCGGGGATGCCGTGGACCTGGTAGTAGGCAGCCAGGTTCGGGCAGGCCTCGGCGTCGACCTTGGCCAGCACCACCGCCCGGTCCTTGGTCGCCTCCTCGAGCACCGGACCCAGGGCCCGGCACGGACCGCACCACCCGGCCCAGAAGTCGACGACCACCGGCATCGTCTCCGAGCGGTCGAGAACCTCGGTGGCAAACCCCTCCTCGCTGACGTCGATCACCGTCACCACCCGGAGGATATTCGCAGCCGGGCCGCGCGCCGCTAGGCGTTCGCCGCGTCGGGCGCCACCGTCCGGGCCGGGGCCATCCGCGCCAAAAAGGCGAGCGTCCGCGCCCAGGCGTCGCGAGCCGCCGCCGGCCGGTAGGAGGAGCGGGTGTCGTTGAGGAAGGCGTGGGGCGCCCCGGCGTAGACCACCGCCTCGAAGTCCTTGCCCGCCTCGGCCATGGCGGCGGCCAGGACCGCCACCCCCGAGGTGATGCGCCGATCCTCGGCGCCGTAGAAGCCGAGCACCGGGCAGGCGACCCCGTCCACCCGCTCGGCGGCCGGGGACATGCCGTAGAAGATGACGGCGGCGTCGAGGGTCGGCTCCTCGCAGGCCAGGAGGGCCGAGAGGCCTCCACCCAGGCAGAAGCCGATCGAGGCGACGTGACCGTCGACGGCCGGGTCCTCCCGCAGGAAGGCCACCGCGGCGCGCAGGACGGCGAGGTAGCGATCCATCGGGCGCTCGGCCGGAAGGAGGGAGGCCAGGGTCTCGCCGATCGGCCCGCCCTCCCGCGGGGGGAGCTCGGCCAGGGCCTCGGCGCGCTTGGCCGGATCCATCCACGCCGCCGGCGGCAGGCCCTCGAGGAAGCCCTTGGCCCGGGCGATCCGGTCCGGCTCGAGCTCGGGCGGACGGGCCCCGTGGGAGTAGAGGTCGGGGGCGAGGGCGAGGTAGCCGGCTGCGGCCAGGCGGTCGGCCACGTCCTGGATGTGGGCGTCCGGGCCCCAGACCTCCTGGATGACGATCACCGCCGGCAGCGGTTCCCGGGTCTCGGCCGGCCGCGCCCGGTAGGCGCTGACCGGCTCGCCGCCGGCCCGATACTCGATCCACTCCGTGCTCAGCTCCATCGCCCCTACCTCCCACCCCGCGCCGGCGCGGGCTCGACCAGGACTACTGCCGGCCACAGCCTATCCAAGAACCTGACCTTTACGTAAAGATCGGGCTGGGCTAGGATGAGGGTGTGACCACCGTCGCCTCCGCCGATCCCCCCGGCGCCGCCGCCCCCGAGGCCGGGCGCTACGCCGGCCGGGCCCTGGTCACCGTCTTCGGCGCGCTCATGCTCGGCATGTTCCTCGCCGCCCTCGACCAGACCATCGTCTCCACCGCCCTGCCCACCATCGTCGGCGACCTCGGCGGCCTCAACCACCTCTCGTGGGTGGTGACCGCCTACCTCCTGGCCTCGACGGCGTCGACCCCGCTCTACGGGAAGCTCGGCGACATGTACGGCCGCAAGCCGCTCTTCCTCTCGGCCATCCTCATCTTCCTCGCCGGGTCGATGCTCGCCGGCCTGAGCCAGTCGCTCAACGAGCTGATCGGCTTCCGCGCTCTCCAGGGCATCGGCGCCGGCGGGCTCATGGTCGGGGCCCAGGCCATCATCGGCGACATCGTCCCGCCCCGGGAGCGGGGGCGTTACATGGGGGTGATCGGCTCGGTGTTCGGGGTCGCCTCGGTGGCCGGCCCGCTCCTCGGTGGCTTCTTCGTCGACAGCCTGTCCTGGCGGTGGGTGTTCTACGTGAACCTGCCGATCGGGGCCCTGGCCATCGCCGTGGTCGTCCTGCGCCTCCACCTCCCGGCCGGGCGGGTCCACCACCGGGTCGACTACCTCGGGGCCGCCCTGCTCACCGCCGGGGTCAGCGCCATCATCCTCCTCACCACCTGGGGCGGCGACCTCTACGCCTGGGCCTCGCCGACCATCATCGGTCTCGCCGCCGCCGGCCTGCTCCTCCTCGGGGCGTTCGTCTGGCAGGAGCGGCGGGCGCCGGAGCCGGTCCTTCCCCTGCGGCTGTTCCGCTCGCCGGTGTTCAGCGTGGCCAGCGTCCTCGCCTTCCTCATCGGCCTGGCCATGTTCGGGGCGATCGTCTTCCTCCCCCTCTACCTCCAGACGGTCTACGGGGCGAGCCCGACGAGCTCGGGCCTGCGCATGCTGCCCCTCATCGTCGGCCTCCTCGGAGCGAGCATCATCTCCGGGCGGATCATCAGCCGGATCGGCCGCTACCGGCCGTTTCCCATCGCCGGGACGGCGATCCTCACCGTCGGCATGCTCCTCCTCTCCCGGCTGGCGGCCGACACCCCGAGCTGGGTGGCCTCGGCCTACATGCTGGTGGTCGGCATCGGCCTCGGCCTCGTCATGCAGGTCCTCGTCCTCGTCGTCCAGAACGACGCGCCCGATGGCGACATCGGGACGGCGACCTCGACGGCGACCTTCTTCCGCTCGGTCGGCGGGGCGTTCGGCGTAGCCGTCTTCGGGGCGATCTTCGCCTCCCGCCTGGCCACCCAGCTCGCCGGACTCCCGGCGTCGGCCACCGCCCGCCTGGGCAGCGGAGTCCACCTCAACCCCGAGCAGGCCAAGCAGCTGCCGCCGGCCATCCACGAGCAGTTCCTTCAGGCCTTCGCCCACGCCCTCCACGGGGTCTTCCTCTGGGGTGCCGGGCTCACCGCCCTGTCCTTCCTGCTCTCCTGGTTCCTGCGCGAGGTTCCCCTCCGCACCACCCTCCACCGCGCGGCCGCCCCCCGTCCCGGCGGCGGGGCGGCGGCGGCGGACGGCCGGGTCGCGGCCGGCCGGGTCGCGGACGGCGGGGCCGCGGACGGCCGGGTCGCGGACGGCGGGGCGGCGGACGGCGAGGCGGCGGTGAAGACCGGGGACGGCGAGCCGGCCCCGGTCCTGACCGGTGGCGTCGAGGGGGCGCCGGCGCTGGGCGCGGTGGCCGACCCGGGCTTCGAGGCGCGGGTCGAGACCTCGCGCTAGCGTTCGGCCGATGTCCAGCACCCCCTCCGGCTGGCCGGCGCTGTCCTACCCCGCGTGGCGGGAGACGTGCGACACCCTCCACGCCCACACCCAGGTCCTCGGCAAGCTGGCGGCGGCGCTCGCCCCGCGCGAGCCCCAACTCCAGCACGCGGCCCTGCGCCTGAGCGCCCGCGGCTGGGAGACCGCTCCGCTGGCGGCGCCCGACGGCTCGGGGGCGCTGGTGGTGGCCCTCGACCTGCACACCCACGAGGCGGTGGTCGAGGTGAGCGACGGGCGGGCGGAACGCGTCGCCCTGGCCCCCGACCGGTCGGTCGGTCAGGTCACGCGTGAGCTCCTCGCCGCGGTGGAGCGCCTGACCGGACGGGTGGAGATCGACCCGACGCCCCAGGAGGTCGCGTGGACGGTGCCGCTCGACGAGGACGACGAGCACCGCCGCTACGACCCGGGGCAGGTCGCTTCCTACTTCGCCGCCGCCACCCGCGCCGCCCTCGTCCTCGCCGCCTTCCGGGCCCCGTTTCGCGGACGCTCGACCCCGGTCAACGCCTGGTGGGGCTCGTTCGACCTGGCGGTGAGCCTCTTCTCCGGCCTTCCGGCCGACCCGCCGTCGGAGGACTTCATCATGCGCAACGCCATGGACTCCCAGGAGGTCGCCGTCGGCTGGTGGCCGGGCGACGGCCGCTACGAGCGGGCGGCGTTCTACGCCTACGCCCACCCGGCGCCGGACGCGTTCGCCGGCGCCGCCCTCTCCCCGGCCGCCGCCCGCTGGGAGTCGGGCCTCGGCGAGTACGTCCTCGATTGGGACGACGTCCGCGCGGCGCCGGACCCGCACGGGGCCGGGCTCGAGTTCGCCCGCTCGGCCTTCCGCCACGCCTGCCTGGTCTGCGACTGGGATCCGGCGCTGGCCGCCAGCGCCGACGGCCACCCCCCGCCGGTGGCGTGATCGGCGGGTAGGGTTCAGAGCATGGACCGCAGAACGCTCGGGCGGACCGGCGTCCAGGTGAGCCCCCTGTGCCTGGGGGCGATGATGTTCGGGGCGTGGGGGGAGCCGGATCACGACGCCGCAATCCGCATCATCCACCGGGCCCTCGACTCCGGCATCAATTTCATCGACACCGCCGACGTCTACGCCCGGGGCGAGTCCGAGGAGATCGTCGGCAAGGCCCTCGCCGGCGGCCGGCGCGAGAACGTGGTCCTGGCCACCAAGTTCCACGGGACGATGGGCGACGACGCCAACCAGGCCGGCAACTCCCGGCGGTGGATCGTCCGGGAGGTCGAGGATTCCCTCAAGCGGCTCCAGACCGACTGGGTCGACCTCTACCAGGTCCATCGCTGGGATCCGTGGACCGATCACGAGGAGACGCTCGGGGCGCTCTCGGACCTGGTGGCCGCGGGCAAGGTGCGCTACATCGGCTCCTCGACCTACCCGGCGGCCGAGATCGTCAAGGCCCAGTGGGCGGCCCGAGACCGCGGCCTCCAGCGCTTCGTCTGCGAGCAGCCGCCGTATTCGCTCCTCGCGCGCGGGATCGAGGCCGACGTCCTCCCGGTGTGCCGCGACTACGGGATGGGGGTGATCCCCTGGAGCCCGCTGGCCGGTGGCTGGCTCTCGGGCCGCTGGCGCAAGGGCGGCGAGGACCTGACCTCCCGGCGGGCGGCGATGATCCCCGGCCGCTACGACCTGTCGATCCCGGCCAACCAGGCCAAGCTCGAGGCGGCCGACGCCCTCGGGCGGTTGGCCGACGAGGCGGGCATCTCCCTCATCCACCTGGCCCTGGCCTTCGTCATCCGCCATCCGGCGGTGACGGCGGCGATCATCGGCCCGCGGACCATGGACCAGCTCGAGTCCCAGTTGGGGGCGGCCGACGTCGAACTCGACGACGCGCTCCTCGACCGCATCGACGAGGTGGTGGCCCCGGGGACGACGGTCAACCCCGCCGACGCCGGGTGGAGCAACCCGGCGCTCGCGGCCACCGCCCGCCGGCGATAGGCGGCGGTCCGCCGCCCGTGCGCCGGTGAGCCGGGACCTCGCCTGGGGCCGGCGGCTGCTCATGTGCCCGCCGACCCACTTCGAGGTCAGCTACGCGATCAACCCGTGGATGGACGTCGGGATCGCCGTCGACCGGGACCTGGCCGAGCGCCAGTGGGAGGGGCTGGCCGACACCTACCGCCGGGCCGGCGCCGCGGTCGAGGTGCTCGATGCGCAGCCCGGCCTCCCCGATCTCGTGTTCACCGCGAACCTCGGCATCGTCGATGGGGAGACGTTCATCCCGGCGCGGATGCGCCACCCCGAGCGCCGCCCCGAGGCCGCCCACGCCGATCGCTGGTTTCGGGAGCACGGCTGGGCGGTGCGCACCCTCGGCTCGGAGGTGGTCCAGGAGGGGGCGGGCGACGCCCTTCCCTTCGGGGAGAAGCTGGTCGTCGGCCACGGCGTGCGCTCCGACGCCGCCGCCTACGTCGAGCTCGCGCCCCTCGTCGCCGCGCCGATGCTGGCGGTCGAGCTCGCCAACCCCCGCTTCTACCACCTCGACATCGTCTTCTGCCCCCTGGACGCCGGCACGGCGCTGCTGGCGGCGGGGGCGTTGGACGCCGCCGGCGCCCGCCTGATCGCCCGGCTCGTGCCCGACGTGATCCGGCTGAGCGATGCCGAGGCGGCGGCGTTCTGCGCCAACTCGGTCGCCGTCGGGCGCACCGTGGTCATGCCGGCCTGCCCGCCGCGCCTCGAGCGCGAGCTGTCGGAGCGCGGCTTCCGACCGGTCATCGCCGACGTCTCGGAGTTCCTCAAGGCCGGGGGCGGCCCCCGGTGCCTGACGCTCGCCCTCGACGTCCGGCTCGGTCGGGAGGCGGCGGCGAACGGGGTCGAGAACGGGGGCTGAGTCCGGCGGTCGCTCGAAGGTCAGTCGCGGGTCGTCCGCCTGGCGGCGTCGAACTTGCGCCAGGCCCGACGACCCCCGGGGGTGGTGCCCTTGACGACGGCGATGACGACGGCGAGGGTGGCGAGCACCGGCTTGGCGGCGGCCTGCATGTCGGGTCGCCGGCGCCGGATGACGGCCCCCACCGCCACAAAGATGGCGGTCACCGCCCACCCTTCGACCGAGACGGGGCCGAGGCCCCAGCCAAAGCGCCGCGGGCCGAACCAGGCCTTGCTGCCGAGCAGGGGAGACGTGCGCATTTTTCAGATCCTCGTTGAGCGGTATCGGGATGCTTGGGGTCAGTCTAGGCGTCCCGGCCGCGGCCGCCGCCCCCGTCCGGCCCGGCTCAGCGTCGGCGCAGCAGGCGGGAGAGGAGACCCCGGCGTGCCGGGCGGACGTCCTCGATGAGCGGGAGCCGCCCGGCTCGGCGGGCGCGCATGACGCACGCGGTGTGGGCGTGGCGGCGGCGGGCGGGATCCCCCTCGGGGAGGACGAGCATGTGCGGGCTGAGGGCGGGAAGGAGATCGCCGCACAGGGGGCAGCGATAGGTTGCCGGCTTGCGGTTGGCGGCGGGGCGTACGGAGTACCAGCGGGCGGCGGAGAAGCTGTCCACGGGCTCGATGTTGGCAGGGGGCGCGGAGCTTTTCGACACGAGCCCAGCGGCGGCGGACCGTCGTGGTGGCGCCGTGCGGCTGCGGAGAACCCGCAAGCGCCATACGGGCAGGTCCGGATGGCGGCCGCCGCCCTCGGCGGGAGGCTTGGAGACGGCCATGCAGACATCGCGCACCGCAGCCGCGGACCTCTACTGGATTCCCCTTGGTGCCGGTGGTCACTGCGTCCGCTTCAACGGTCGCGTGTTCGAGGCCGTCGCCGCCGGACGCCAGCATCGCCGGCGGTGCGACCTCTATCACGCGGCGCTCGTCGTCGAGCTCGACGGCGACCGCTACGCGATCGAGCTCGCCCCCTCACCCGATGGCGACCTGGCGAGTCGGGGGGTGGTGGCCACCGGCGCCGTCGGGAGCCGCTGTGCCGGCCGGCTGCGCCTGTTTCGCTACGAGGTCCGCTGCTGGCGAGGTGGGTCCATACCCGATCTCGGCGAGGCGGTCGGCGGGCCTCGACGCCTGACCGGCGATCCTCGAGTCGCCGGTCGGATCCTCGACCTCGTCCCGACGGTACCGGTTCCCGTGTGGGGGCGCGACGAGAACCGGACGGGTGAGATGTGGAACTCGAACTCGGTGAGCGCCTGGCTGATCTCGAGCGCGGGCCTGGTGACCGACTACCTTCGCCCGCCCGAGGGCGGCCGCGCTCCGGGTTGGAACGCGGGCCTCGAAGTGGCCCGGCGCGGCGGTCCCGGCTCAGGCGGGGATGGTGTACCGCGTGCGCTGGAAGCTCTCGCGGCGCCAGACCCGACTCGCCCAGGCGATCAACGCGTCGAGACCGTCGAGGAGCTCCGGGGCCTTCTCCTGCCCGTTGGAGAGCTGGGGGGCGAGATAGAGGTCGGCGAGGGTCAGGGTGTCGCCGGCGAGGTAGGGGCTGTCGGGCACGAGTGACTCGATCCGCTCGAGAGCCGTGCGGGCGCCGGCCAGCTCCTGCGCACTGGGCGGGCGCTCGCGGGGGATGGCGCGGACCACGTCGCGGAACAGGTAGTCGGCGCATATGCCCATCCAGGTGCGCATTCGGGCTCGCTCCAGGGGGTCGGCCGGTTGGAGCGGGGGGCCGGGAAACGCCTCGTCGAGGTAGCCGGTGATGGCCAGGGTCTCGATGATCGTCGCGGCGCCGGTCTCGAGGATCGGCATGCGGTGGAACGGGTGGAGCTCGCCGTGGCGGGGGCTGCCGCGGTCCACGGGCACCAGTTCGTGGTCGATGCCCTTCTCGATGCAGGTCATGACCACCGTCCGCGTCCAGGTCGAGATCGGGTAGCCGTGGATGCGAACGGCGGGGGCGGTCCTCGCCGTCCTCGCCGGATCGGCCTCGACCGGTCGCCGGTCGGCGGGGCTGCTCATCGCCGGTGAGCGACGACGTCGATGTACTGCGCGCGGGCGGCGAGGGCGCCGCCGTCGGCGCGGTTGTAGCGCGCGACCAACTCCGAGAGATCGGCGGCGAGCGCCTCCTCGCCGGCCTCGCCGACCCGGGCAAAGGCGACCTTGAGGGGGCCGAGGTTCTCGCGGAAGAAGGCGAGCCAGTCCTCCACCGAGGGGAAGCGCATGACGAGCTCCCGCGGCGTGAGCTCGAGTGCCGTGATCTCGTCGCCGAACAGCGTCCGCAGGTGCGCCTCGACGCCCCACAACCCGGGAGGATCGATCTTGATCGGCGGCGGCGCGTGCCTGACGAGGGTGGCGAAGAGCTCGCCCATCAGGCCGTCGGGCGTCCAGTTGCTCATGCCGATCCGACCGGACGGGCGGCAGACGCGCAGGAGCTCGCCGGCCGCGCGGGCCTGGTCGGGAGCGAACGCCGAGCCGAACGTGCTCAGCACGACGTCGAAGGCGCCGTCCTCGAGCGGCAGGGCCTCGGCGTCGCCCTCGACCCATTCCACCTGGAGGCGCTCGGCGGCCGCCCGCTCGCGACCGCGCTCGAGCAGGGCCGGCACGTAGTCGACCCCGGTGACGACGCCCCCGCGCCGGGCGGCGGCGAGGGCGGCGTTCCCGCTGCCGCAGGCCACGTCGACCACCCGCTCGCCGGGCATGACGTCCACCGTCTCGCAGAGGAGCTCGCCGACGATGACGATCCCGGTGGCCATGGCCGCGAAGTCACCTTCCGACCACATGTACTGCTGCGCCTTCTTGACCATCTCGAGGTTGATCTCGTCTGCCATCGCTGCCTCCGTTTCAGTTCCCAGATCGCCCGAGCCAGGCCTCGCCGGCCGGGGTCGGCGCCAGCAGGAGATCCCTGGCGGCAAGGTCATGGCCGGCGGCGCAGCGCAGCTCGACGCCGACCGTGGCACCGCATTCACGGTGACGGAGCTCGACCGGAGGGCCGGCGTCCTCGCGCCAGCGGTCGCCCCACTGCATGAGGGCGACGAGCACCGGGAACAGGTCCGAGCCCTTGGCGGTGAGCCGGTAGTGGCGGCGGGTGCGCTGTCCGGGATCGCGGTAGGGCTCGCGGGCCAGCAGGCCGTGGTCGACCAGCTCCTGGAGGCGCGCCGCGGCGACCTGCTCGCTGATCGCCGACCGGCGCACGAACTCATCGAAGCGAACGGCGCCGTAGAAGGCCTCCCGGAGGATGAGGAACGCCGAGCGGGTGCTGAGGATCTCGAGGGCGGCGGCGATCGAGCACGGCCCCGCCGACCAGCCGTCTCGCGGGTCGAGCCGCCCTTCCATCCTCACCGCGTCCTGCGAGTGGCCGGTCATGGCTGACTATGGTAGAGCAAAGTCAGGCTCCCCCGAGCTAGGGGCGGGCGCGGGGCGGCGGCCGGCGGGGCCGGGGGCGGCCGGCGGGGCCGGGCTCAGCGTGGCCGGCGGATTCGCGGCGGAGAGGAGCCCGGCACCGGCTCGGCGCCGGGAAGCTCGAGCAGGACGGCACCGATGAACTCGCTGCGGTGGCCGACCGAGGCGGGCGAGATCACGATCTCGCCGTGGCGATCGAGGGAGTCGAGAGCGTCTTGTACCCAGGCGATGGGGACGGGCTGGCCGTCGGGGGAGCGGGTCGTCCAGACGACCACGCTGTCGGCATCGACCCGGAGCACGCGATTCTCCTGACCGCTGAGCGTGTGGAGGGTGCGACCCTCGAGGGAGCGCAGCAGGGCTCTTGCGTGAGGCACGGTCGAAGACCGTACCGCGTTGCCCGCTCGCTCGAGCGCCGCCGCCGCCGCCGGCCGATCTCGCCACGGTGCGCCGAGACGCGCGTCGGAGGCGACCCGCCATAGTTGTGGGATGAGCTCCCCGCCCGATAGGCACGACATCGAGGACCGGGGGGACTGCGAGCGACTGGTGCGGGCCTTCTACGGTCGCGCCCTCGAGGATCCGATCATCGGCTGGATCTTCGTCGACGTCGCCAAGCTCGACGTCGAGGCGCACGTCCCGGTGATCGCCTCCTTCTGGGAGACCGTCCTGCTCGGGGCGCACAGCTACGCCGGGAGCGCCTTTCGCCCCCACGCCGCCCTCCACGCCAGGGTGCCGCTGCGCTCGGGACATTTCGAGCGCTGGCTCGCGTTATGGCGGCGGACCGTCGACGAGCTCTTCGCCGGGGAGCGGGCCGAGCTGGCGAAGGTCCACGCCGAGCGGGTCGCCCACGCCTTCCACCGCCGGCTCGAAGGCTCCTCGGCGCCGATGCCCCCGCGCGAGGCTCCGGTGGCACTCTCGGTGACGGTCCACACTCCGTGGTCCGACTCCGACCGCCCGTCTGAGGACCGGCCGGCCCTGGGCGGTCAGGCGTGACGCCGGGCCCGCCCGCCGGTCCAGCGCTCATGATTGGCGGCCGATCCAGCCAGGCTAGGATGGCTCGAGGGCTGTGGATCACCGTCCCGTCGCCGAGCTCGAGCACTGTCGGGGGTCTTGGCCAGCTCCGTCCTCCCGCGGTCGGTCGTCAGCCTGGGGGTAGCGCCGCACGTGAGCCGCCTCACGGCCGTCCGAGGGACTTTCCTTCGGTGATGCGGTGATGCGGTGATGCGGTGATGCGATAGCATCATTTCATGCGGACTACGCTCGAGCTGGATGACGATGTGCTCGCGGCGGCGCGGGAGCTGGCCGCCGGCGAGCGCCGTTCGCTCGGCTCGGTGATATCGGAGCTCGCCCGCCGGGGGCTCACCCCGGCCCGCGTCGAGCTCGCCGGCGACCTGCCGGTGATTCGCGTACCGGCCGGTACGCCGGCGATCACCGCCGAGATGGTGCGGCGAGCGCTCGACGAGGATTGATCCCGTCGGGGCCCTGCTCGACGTCAACGCGCTGGTCGCGCTCGCCTGGGACTCGCACGTGCATCACTCGTCAGCCCGAGCCTGGTTCGCGACCAACAGTCCATACGGATGGGCCACGTGTCCGATCACCGAGAGCGGCTTCGTCCGGGTGTCCTCCAATCGGAAGGTGCTCCCGCTGGCGATCGGCGTCGAGGCGGCGCGGTCCGTCCTTTCGGCCCTGAGGGCAGTGGCCGGTCACAGGTTCCTCGTCGATGACGTAGGAATCGGCGACGCCGACGTGCCGGCGATGTCGGGACATCGTCAGGTCACCGACGCCCACCTGCTGACGCTCGCCCGCCGGCGGGGGGTGCGTCTCGTCACCTTCGACCGGGGAGTCCTCACGCTGGCGCAGGGACAAGATGTCGAGCTGCTCACTGTGGTCTGAGGGCGCTCCGCTTGGGTCACGAGAGCCCGGACGGTCGGCGAGGCCGAGACGGCCAGGGATCGTCCGAGGCGCCGGCGATCATTCCGGCCATGCCCAAGTCCGACGGCCATACCCGGCAGACGCGCGGCACCGGGCTCGCACCGCCGCCGGGCCGCGACGCCACGGCGAAGACGCCAGAACGGTCCCTGCTGCACTCGATCGCCGCGGGCGAGATCGACGCGCATCTTCCGGCGCTGGCGCAGGCGATCCACGCCCGTCTGAACCTGCTCCACACGATCAACTCGATCGATGCGCTCGCCCAGTTGGTCGTCGGAGATCGTGTGCGCATCAACCACCACGTGAGACCTCGCTACCTCGAGGGGCTACACGGAGCGATCATCGCCCTGGACACGAGCACCGCGACAGTCCGCCTCCAGCGACCGGTGGGTCGCTTCACGACGGGGGAGATCCGATGCCCACCGCTCGCGCTGGAGCGCGTGGCTCCGGACGCTGCCTGAACGAGCCGGAAACCTCGGCTTCTCCGGGCCCCGCGCCCGAGGCGCTGGATCGCGGGCGGCGCCCAGAGCGTTGAGTCATTCTGCCCAAGTGGTTTTCCGTGACGCCGCGAACAGACCGTACGTCACTTCCGGTTCTCGACCGCCTGCCCGTCGTGCTTCCAGTGTCTTTTGTGATGGCCTCAATTACGCTGTCGAGACGACCGCGCGCTACCTCCACGCCAAGACCCAGGCCCAGGACGCGGCGATCTCAGCCGGCGCGTTCGCGCGACCCAGCCTGGATGGCGAGCACGCGGCGATCGCGGGCCGCAGGGGTGAAGCACCGCGAGATCTCGAATCCGATGAGCGACTACCTAGCGCCTCCCCTCGACAAGGCAGGTGTCACGTCGCCATTGCGATAGTCGGTCCGGGCTCGGCGGAAACAGGATGCGACCGCGCGACGAGGAGAGCTGGTGTCGAAACCTGCGCAGCCGCCATTCTCGCACACGTGCATGGAACTCCGGTTTGACCGGACCTGGGGAGGTTTGACCACTGCCATGACGGAAAGGTCTAACGCCCGCCAGGCTAAAGCCTCGTCCGAGCGCGCAGGGCATTGTCGTTGCAGCCGCCCGACTCACTGACCCGGCGCTCGATACATTGCGTCTCATGGCACACGGTCGCCACTCGGACCCTCCGTTGGTGCTTCTTGGGGCTGGCGCGTCCGCCGAGGCTGGGGTTCCCATGCCTGTCGCCATGACGCTCCGACTCATGTCTCGACTGAGAGAGTCGCCCCTCGTGGAGGATCGGCTGGCAGACTTGCTGACGAGTGTGTGCAATGCCATAACTGCCTACGACGTGCGGCGCCCTTGGGGCGACGGCCTTGACGTTGAACGGGTGTTCGCGGCCGTCAACCTGCTTGGTCAACGCCGCGACCACGAGCTCGCGCCGTTCGTCCCGTGCTGGCCGCAGTTCGTCACCGACTGTGATCCGGTCGACACCACGCACGTCGTCTGCGGACGGCGGCCCATTCTGGGATCTAGCGCGCGCGATGATCGCCGAGATGGTCCGTTTGGTGGACGTGAAAGCTACCGACGTAGACTACCTGCCGCTGGTGAAGCGTGGGCAGGCACGACCTGGTACGACGACGACGTCAATGAGGTGATACCTGGCTGGGTTGCAGATGAGACATCTCGGCACGTCGTCGTTGTCGACCCCCACTTTCCATCTTCGACAGACCTGGAGTTGGACGATTGGCCACCAAATCCGTTCCCATACGATCTCTACTGGGCACTGGGGGGTGAGGGAGGAGGCCGGATAACGGTCGTCCGTGAACCGGCCTCGGTAGCCATCGCCAGAATCTGTCGATAAGAGACGCGTGTGCGAGACTGATGGAGAATTTCCTGTCGCTTCAGCGCAGGCGTGCGGATGGTTAGCCGTCTCGGACAATCGCTTCGTCCTCGCGCTGCGGCGCAGCGCGCGAGGGTTTCGGCGACGTTCCGGTCCTCAGATCGGCCTTTGACGACGGTCGCCCGGAATGGGTGCGGTGCCATTGGCGGCGCTTGGTCGCGGCCGCGGAGTGTTCAGGTGAGGAGCCGGATCGTGCAGCGTGGTCCTGCCGCGTTGGCGAGCCGGCCGTCGCCGGTCAGCAGCCCGCAACCGAGCAGTTCGGCGAGCGCGACGTAGGCAGCGTCGTATGCGGTGAGGTTGGCCCGCAGTTCGTAGGCGCGGCGCATGAGTGGC
>JAXDHJ010000022.1:0-2990 GCA_034664565.1 Solirubrobacteraceae bacterium | reverse complement strand
GCCGGCGGTTGGCCGGGGCGGGCCACGCCGTGCGCATCACGACCCGGACCGAGGCCGGGCGGGCGGGGATCGAAGCGGCCGGGGCTGAGTGCTACATCGGCACGCCCGACCGGATCGCGTCGCTGCGGTACGCCCTCGACGGGGTGACTGTCGTCTGCTGGCTGCTGGGGACGGCGAGCGGCGGGGCCGAGGCGATCGAGGCGGTCCACGGGCCGCGCCTGGACTCGATGCTCTCGCAGCTCATCGACACCACGGTTCGGGGCGTGGTCTACGAGGCGGCCGGGAGCGTCGGGGCGGCGACCCTGGAGGCGGGGGCGCGGCTGGTGGCGGAGAAGGCCGAGCTCAACCGTGTCCCCCACCGCCTCCTCGACGCCGACCCGAGCGACGCGGGGGTCTGGCTGGGGGCGGCGAGCCGGGCCGTCGTAGATTTGTTGGGAGGCCCTTGACCGGAGGCGGCCGGCTGCCGAAGACGAGCCCATGCCATCTTCCCGCGCGCCGTGGGGTGCGCCGCTGGCGGGGTTTGCGGCCGTCGTTCTGGCGGTCGACACCTGGCAGCCGTGGTACGCGCTGCGGGTGCCGGCGAGGCTCCTCGACCAGCTGGACGCGCTGTCGAAGGGCTTCGGGAGCTTCGGCGGCTACGTGCGAGCGGGAGTCGACTACGCGCGCACGGCGGGGCCGATCCCCCTGAGCGCCCACGACGTCTTCCACGCGATCGACGTCGAGCTCGTGCTGATCGCGGTCGCGGTCGTCGGGATCATCGTCGCCGGCCTCGGGCGGGGGCGGTCGATCTTCGCCGACGGCGACGGGGGAGCCCTGGCCCTGCTCGGGGGGGCGGCGTTCTGCCTGGTCGGCTACCGGATCCTCGTCCCGCCGGCTCCGGCGGCGATCCTCGAGCTGCGGCCGGGGATCTGGGTCGGGCTGGTGGCGTCGGCGTCGATCTGCGTCGGCGGCCTCCTGTCTCGGGAGCGGGCCGAGGCGGTGCCGGCCGTCGCCGCGGCGCCCCCACCAGGTCTCAGCTGGTAGTCACAGTCAGGGTGTTTTTCCGGAGCGCGCTCCGGAACATGGGGCCGAGTCGGCTGACGGAGCTGTGGATCGGCGGTCGGCCGGGGCGGGGGTGAGGCCGACGGCGGCCGGGGGGATCCGAGCCAGGCGGTCGAGCAGGTCGGCGAGGATGCGGGCGGTCGCGCCCCAGATGAGGTGGCCGTCGAGGCAGTAGCAGTCGGTACGGAAGGACCGGCCGTTGCGTTCGAGGGTCCGCCGCGACTGGCTGGCGGCGAGGGCGGCGACGGGGAGCTCGAGCACGGCCTCGACCTCCTGGGGGGCGGCGGTGAACGTCTGGTCGGGGGCGATCAGCCCGACGAAGGGGTAGACGGCGAAGTCGGTGACGAAGGTCGAGGCCGGCTGGAGGGCACCGAGGAGCTCGACGCCGATCGGATCGAGGCCGATCTCCTCGTCGGCCTCGCGGAGGGCGGTGTGGATGAGGTCGGGGTCGCCGGGGTCGCGGCGGCCGCCGGGGAAGGAGATCTGCCCGGGGTGGTGGCGGAGCTCGTCGTGGCGGAGGGTGAGGACGGTGTGGAGGGTGGCGTGGCGGACGAACACCGGCACGAGGACGGCGGCCTGGACCCGGCCGTGGAGCTCGAGGCCGGCGGCCTCGGTGCTGTCGAGGAGGACCTTCTCGAGGGCCCGGACCTGGGCTTCGGTCACGCGGTCAGCTGCATGCGCTCGACCCGCTCGGTGAACATCACCTCGCCGTCGAGGGTGCGGTGGATCGGGCACTTGGCGGCGATCACCTTGAGCTGCTGGACCTGGTAGTCGGTGAGCTGGGGCGGGAGGCGGAGAATGATCTCGAACTTGGTGGGACAGCCGCGCTCGGCCGGGCTGTACTCGCAGTCGACCTCGACGTGGCCGAGGTCCCAGCCCTTGCGCTGGGCGTACATCTCCATGGTCACCGCGGTGCACGAGGCGAGGCTGGCGGCGAGGAGCTCCTGGGGGTTGGGCCCTTCGTCCTCGCCTCCGGCGTCGCGTTGCTCATCGACCCGGACGTGGTGGTCGCGCACGGTGACGATGTGCTTGAACTTGCCCTTGCGACTCGCGGTGGCCTTCATTCTTCGAGCCTTTCGATAGCTGCCTTGCCCGTAGGGGGGCGGGACCCACTTTGGATTTTACTCCTGCTCCTATCGGCCTATTCGAGCGGATTGAATAGGAAGCCGGTGAGAACCTTGGGAAAGAAGTACGTCGACTTGGGCGGCATGCTCCGGCCGGTGGCGGCGACCTCGCGGACCTGGGCGACCGGGGTGGGGCGCAGGAGGAAGGCGACGTCGTAGGCGGCGGAGTCGACGAGGGCGAGGGCCTGGGCGGTGTCGCGGGCGTAGCCGAAGTCGTTGAGGTGGGAGATGTCGTCGTCGGTGAGGCCGAGGGCGCCCTTGAGGAGGAGGGCCTCGAGGACGCCGGCGTCGAGGCGGCGATAGGCGGCGGGCATGTCGGGGAGGGCGGCGTCGGCGATGTCCTGGGACTTGAGGGTCAGGCGGTAGGGGACCTTGAAGTGGCTGTCGATGTAGCCGAGGCTGAGGGGGCCGTCGCCGGGCGGGGGGGCGAGGTGGGCGCGGTCGACGGCCTCGATGTCGAAGTCGCGGCGGATGGCCTGGGCGAGGGCCTCCTGCTGGGCGGAGTCGAGCTGGCGGGCGAGGCGGTGGGTGGGGAAGACGGTGAGGCCGGGATCCTCGAGGGCGACGAGACACATGAGGACGTAGCGATGGTCGCCGTCGCCGCCGATCTCCTCAGCGTAGACACGGGCGGTCTCGTAGCGGTGGTGGCCGTCGGCGATGAGGAGCTCGGTCTCGGCGAGGGCGGCGACGGCGGCGTCGACGGCCGCGGGGTCGGCGACCCGCCAGATCCGGTGAACGGTGTTGTCGGGGTCGGTGACCTCGCCCCAGGGCTCGCCGCCGATGTGGGGGGCGAGGGCGCCCCAGGCGGCGCCGTCGGGGTCGGAG
>JAXDHJ010000021.1:0-13827 GCA_034664565.1 Solirubrobacteraceae bacterium | reverse complement strand
GAACCCGCCGCCCCGGGGCCGCGGCCTCGCCCCGAACCGGCCGCCCCGGGGCCGCGGCCCCGGCGGAGAACCCGTCCGCGCCCACCTCTACCGTGGCTCTATGCTGATCAGGGAGTTCACCGCCGGTCTCGAGCTCGATCAGGTCCTGCTCGTCCGCCAGGTGGAAGCGCAGGCCAAGCGCGACGGGACCGACTTCCTCAAGTTGACCCTGGCCGATCGGAGCGGTCAGATCCAGGCCGTGGTCTGGGACGGCGTCGCCGAGGTGGCCGCCCTGGCCAGGCCGGGTGAGCCGGTGCGGGTGATCGGCCGCTTCTCGGTCCACTCCCGCTACGGCCCCCAGATCGAGCTGCGGGCGGTGCGGGCCCCGCGGCCGGGCAGCTTCGACATCGACGAGCTGCTCGACGGGCCGGCCCGGGATGTCGAGGAGATGGAGGCCGGGGTGCGGGAGCTGGTGGCCACCGTCCAGGACCCCTACCTGCGGGCGCTCCTCGATCGCCTCCTCGGCGAGCGCTCCGAGGTGTGGGCGGCCTACCGGGAGGCGCCGGCCGCCAAGCGCTACCACCAGGCCTACCGCCACGGCCTGCTCGAGCATTGCCTGACCGTGGCCCAGGCGGTCAGCGCCATCTCGGCGACCTTCCCGGGCATCGACCGGGACGTGGCGGTGACCGGGGCCCTGCTCCACGACATCGGCAAGCTCGAGGCCTACGTGACCGAGAGCCACCGGATCGCCATGTCCGACGACGGGCGCCTGCAGGGGGAGATCCCCCTCGGCTACTACCGGGTCCGCCGGGCGATGGAGGACCTCGAGGGTTTCCCGCCGGCCGTCGGCCAGGCGCTGCTCCACATCATCCTCAGCCACCACGGGACCCTCGAGCACGGCAGCCCGGTGGTCCCGTGCACCCGGGAGGCGACCCTCGTCCACATGATCGACAACCTCGGCGGCCGGCTGGGGAGCTTCGACCGGATCGAGAAGGAGCTCGCCGAGGACCAGCGGTGGTCGAGCTTCGACCGCGCCCTCGGGGCCGGGGCGTTCTTCGCCTCGCGTCCGGGCCCGGCGGTCGAGGAGCAGCGCGAGGCGGCATGACTCCCCCGCCCCGTCGCCGCCAGGGCCGATAAATCTGCCCAAATAGGGGGCGCCGCCGGCTGGCGGGACGCCGGTGCGGTCTATCGTAGGCGGCCGATGGCCAAGGACACCGAGAAGCTGATCCGCCAGCTCTCCCTGATCTCCTATCTGATGGCGGAGCGTCGCCCGGTCACCGCGCTCGACATCAAGCGGGATGTCGAGGGCTACAGCGGGATGAACGAGGACGCCTTCGCCCGGCGCTTCTACGCCGACCGGTCAGAGCTCGAGTCGCTGCGCATCCCCCTGACCGTCGAGAAGCCGATCGACGGGGTCGCCGAGCAGGAGAACTACTCGCTGCGCCCGGAGAACTTCCACCTCCCGGCCATCGCCTTCACCGACGCCGAGCTCGCCGCCCTGGCCACGGCGCTCTCGCTCCTGGACGGCGAGTTCGCCTACGCCGAGCCGCTGCGCCTCGCCCTCCAGCAGATCACCTGGGGCCGACCGAGCCCGCTGGCGGCGCCCGACCAGCAGGGGGTGGCCCTCGGCATCACGGCGTCGGCCGGAGGCCACGATCTGTCCCAGCGCCTGGTGAAGATCGAGACGGCGATCTTCCGCCACAAGACGATCGCCTTCGACTACTACACGATGGAGCGCGGCGAGGTCGGATCCCGGAGGGTCGACCCGTACCACCTGCTCTACCGGGGCGGTCAGTTCTACCTGCTCGGCTTCTCCCACGAGCGGGGGGCCCTGCGGGTGTTTCGACTGTCGCGCATCCGCGGAAAGGTGGCCTACGCCAGCAAGGCCGAGCACGACTTCAAGCGTCCGGACGACTTCGACCCGCGGGCCTACGCCAACCGGGCCGAGTGGCAGTCGGGTGAGGCGATCGGCCGGGCGGAGATCCTCATCGCCGAGCGGGTGGCATGGCAGGTCGAGCGCCATTTCGGGCGCTACGGCGAGCTGCGGGACCCGCCGGCCGGCACCGGGGCGCCCGGGGACCGGGTGTTCGAGACCGAGTACGGCAACGCCCGCCAGCTGCTCTCGTGGGTGCTCGGCCTCGGCGAGCACGCCGAGGTGCTCGGGCCGCCCGAGTTGGTGGCCGAGCACCGCCGGCGGGTCGACCTCCTCGCCGCCCGCCACGCCGACTCGCCGGGGCGGCCGGTGGGGACGCAGGCCGCGATCGTCGAGCTCGCCGGAGCGCCGGCCAGCGCCAACGGCCACGGGGCCGCGGTCAACGGCGACGCCCGTGCCGGCGCCCGGGGCGAGACGGCGATCCGGCCCGAGCGGTTCGCCCGCCTGGTCACCCTCGCCTCGATCCTCATCCAGGCCGGCCGGGCCGAGGAGAAGCTCGCGGTGGACGAGCTGTGCAGCCGCCTCCAGATCACCGAGGCCGAGCTCCGGGAGGACGTCGGGGTCCTCAACGTGGTGAACTTCGGCGGCGGGTCCTACGTCCTCTACGCCGAGGTCTGCGACGTCGACCGGACGATCGAGGTCGACCCCGAGCCATACAGCGACAACTTCGCCCGACCGGCCCGCCTCCTTCCGGTCGAGGCCAAGGCCCTGGTGGCGGCGATCGACCTGATCGGCGAGCACATCCCCGAGGGCTCGCTGACCAGCGCCCGGGAGAAGATCGTCGCCGCGCTGGGGGAGGACCCGATGGAGCAGGGTCTCCAGGTCGCCGAGTCGGGCGGCGACGACTCGGAGGTGGCACGGGTCGTCTCCCAGGCGATCGTCGGCCACCAGATCCTCGAGCTCGACTACTACAAGGAGAACGAGGACGAGTTCTCCCAGCGCCGGGTCGAGCCCTACGCCTTGATGAACGGCCGCGAGGGCTGGTACGTCGCCACCTACGACCCCGCGAAGCAGGCGATGCGCCACTTTCGCCTCGACCGGATCAAGCGGGCAGAGGTGAGCGGCGATCGCTTCGAGCCGCGGCCGGAGGTCAACCCGTCGGCCGACGTCGACGGCTGGCCGCGGACGGGGAACGTGCCGGCCTCGGCCTCGGCGCGGGTGTGGATCTCCCCGGAGCGGGCGCGCTGGGCCCGGGAGCAGCGCAAGGTGGTCGAGGAGTACGCCGACGGGTCGATCGCCGTGGAGCTGAGCTTCGCCGGGGTGGACTGGCTGGTCCGGGAGGTGCTCAAGGAGGCCGGTGACGCCACCGTGCTCGAGCCGCCGCAGGCCCGGGCGGCGGTGCGCGGCGCGGTCGAGCGCCTGCGCTGAGGGGGCAGGGCCCGAGTAGTCTGCGCCGGGCATGAAGGGTCTGATCCTCTCCGGCGGCAAGGGCACCCGCCTGCGCCCGATCACCCACACCAGCGCCAAGCAGCTGATCCCGGTGGCCAACAAGCCGGTGCTCTTCTACGGCATCGAGGCCATCGTCGCCGCCGGGATCGAGGAGATCGGGATCATCATCGCGCCGGAGACCGGGGATGAGATTCGCGAGACGGTGGGTGACGGCTCCCGCTTCGGGGCGCGGATCACCTACATCGTCCAGGACGCGCCGAGCGGGCTGGCCCACGCCGTGCTCACCGGGGAGGACTTCCTGGGAACCGACGCCTTCGTCATGTACCTCGGCGACAACCTCCTCCAGGGCGGGATCACCGAGCTGGTGGCGAGCTTCCGGGCCGGGGCCCCCGACGCCCTCATCCTCCTCACCCCGGTCGACGATCCCGAGAACTACGGGGTGGCCGAGCTCGAGGACGGGCGGGTGGTGCGCCTGGTCGAGAAGCCGCCCCAGCCGTTGAGCGACCTGGCCCTGGTCGGGGTCTACATGTTCACCGCGGCCATCCACGACGCCGCCCGGTCGATCTCCCCGAGCCGGCGGGGCGAGCTCGAGATCACCGACGCCATCCAGTACCTGGTCGACGCCGGGAGCCGCGTCGAGCCGCACATCGTCCGGGGCTGGTGGAAGGACACCGGGCGCCTGGACGACATGCTCGAGGCCAACCGCCTGATCCTCGACACCATCGAGACCCGGGTCGAGGGCGAGCTCGTCGAGTCCCAGGTCGACGGCCGAGTGGTGGTGGAGGCCGGGGCCCGGCTCGAGCGCTCGACCGTCCGGGGACCGGCGATCATCGGGGCCGGGGCCCGCCTGACCGACGCCTACGTGGGGCCGTACACGGCGATCGGCGAGCGGTGCGCGATCGAGAGCGCCGAGGTCGAGCACTCCATCCTCCTCGCCGACTCCTCGGTCCGCGACCTCCACGGCCGGATGGAGTCCTCGCTGCTGGGGCGCAACGTGAGGATCGCCCGGGATCGCCTCCAGCCGCGGGCCTACCGCTTCATGGTCGGCGACAACTCGGAGATCGCCATCCCCTGATGCGGATGCTGGTGACAGGTGCCGCGGGGATGCTCGGCCGCGACGTGGTGGCCGCCGCCGTGGCCCGGGGCCACGAGGTGACCGGGCTCTCCCGGGCCGAGCTCGACATCACCGACCCCGGGGCGGTGGAGCGGGCGATCGGCGAGGCGGGCCCGGCGGTGGTCGTCAACTGCGCGGCCTGGACCGACGTCGACGGCGCCGAGTCCTGCGAATCCGGAGCACTCGCGGTAAACGGGACGGCGGCGGGAACACTGGCCGGTCGGGCCACGGCCGGGGGCGCCCGCCTGGTCCACGTCTCGAGCGACTACGTGTTCGACGGGTCGGCCACCGCCCCGTATCTGGAGTCCGACCCGGTGGGGCCGGTCTCGGCCTACGGTCGGACCAAGCTGGCCGGCGAGGAGGCGGTCCTGGCCGCGGCGGGCGACCACGCCGTGGTCCGCAGCTCCTGGCTGTTCGGGGCCGGGGGACGGAACTTCGTGGCCACCATGCTCGCCCTGGCCGACGGGGGCCGGGAGGAGGTCTCGGTGGTCATCGATCAGGTCGGCTGCCCGACCTACACCGGCCACCTGGCACCGGCGCTGGTCACGGTGGCCGAGCGCGGGACGGGCGGGGTGCACCACATCGCCGCAGCCGGGCGGTGCTCGTGGCACGAGTTGGCGGTCGAGACCTTTGGCCGGGCCGGGCTGGCCATGCGCGTCCTGGTCGCCACCAGCGCGGAGATGGCCCGACCGGCGCGACGTCCGGCGTGGAGCGTGCTGGGAAGCGAGCGCGCCGACCCGGTCGTCCTGCCCGCCTGGCAGGACGGCGTGGCCGCCTACCTGGACGAGGTCGGCCGCCTCGAGGGCCGAGCGGGCGGAGTCGAGGGGGAGGTGGAACGGCGATGAGGCTCCTGGTCTGCGGCGGGGCCGGGTTCATCGGCTCGAACTTCGTGCGGGTGCGCCTGGGCACCAGCGACGACGAGGTGGTGGTGCTCGACAAGCTGACCTACGCCGGGCGGCGGGAGAACTTCCACGACGTCGAGGAGGATCCGCGCTTCTCCTTCGTGCACGGGGCGATCGAGGATCCCCAGGCGGTGGGCGGCGCCATGGAGGGGATCGAAGCGGTGGTGAACTTCGCCGCCGAGACCCACGTCGACCGGTCGATCGCCGAGCCCGACGCCTTCGTGCGCACCCACGCCCAGGGCACCTACGTGCTGCTCGAGGCCGCCCGCCGGCGGGGGGTGCGCTACCTCCAGGTCTCGACCGACGAGGTCTACGGGTCGATCGCCGAGGGCTCGTTCACCGAGAGCTCGCCCCTGGACCCGTCCTCGCCCTACAGCGCCACCAAGGCCGGGGCCGACCTCCTGGTCGCCTCCTACCACCAGACCTACGGCCTCGAGGCGGTGATCTGCCGGGGCTCCAACAACTACGGGCCCTACCAGTACCCGGAGAAGCTCATCCCCCTGATGGTGCTCAACGCCCTGGCCGGGGACCGGCTCCCGGTCTACGGCGACGGCCTCCAGGTCCGCAACTGGTTGTTCGTCGAGGACTTCGCCACCGCCATCGCCCGGGTCCTCGAGACCGGGACGCCGGGCGAGGCCTACAACGTCGGCGGGCCGGACGAGTGCACCAACCTCGAGGTGGTGCGGCGGATCCTCGGCCTGTGCGGGCGCGACGAGTCGCTGCTCGACTACGTCACCGACCGGCCCGGCCACGACCGGCGCTACTCGCTGGCCTCGGAGAAGGTCCGCGCCCTGGGCTGGAGCTCGCAGACCCGGTTCGAGGAGGGCCTCGAGCGGACGGTGGCCTGGTACCGGGAGAACGCCTGGTGGTGGGAGCCGATCCGCTCGGGTGAGTACCGCGACTACTACCGCCGCCAGTACGGCTCGACCCTCGGCTGACGCCTTCCCGGGCCGCCGGCGCCGGGCCGGCCGCTAACCGAGCGAGGCGATGCGCCAGCTGCCGTCGGGCAGCCGGGTGAAGCTGAGGGTGTCGGTCTTGTCCTTGCCGTTGCTCGTGCTCTTGATCCGGGCCTGGGCGGTGGTGCCGGTCACGGTGACGCTCTGAACCGTGAGGTTGAAGGTGTCGACGGTGTCGAGCTGCTTGCCGACCACGCTGGTGCAGCTCCCGCCTTTCGCCTTGAGGTTGGCGCTGACCGCCGGGGCGAAGATCTTGCTGCAGATCTTGGTGGTGTCGTGGCTGCTCGAGGCGCTCGAGAGCATGTCGACCACGGCCGCCACCTTGGCCTGGTCGCCCTTGAAGCTGCCCGCCGAGTTCGAGGTGGCGCCGCATCCGGCGAGCCCGCCTGCTATCAGCACGGCGATGAGGACGGGAGAGCCGCGGGACATGACCGAGAGCCTACGCCAGAGCGGCCTCGACCGGCTGGAGTCGGCGGTCATCGATTGCCGCCGCTGCCCCCGGCTCGTCGCCTGGCGCGAGCAGGTCGCCCGCGAGCGCCGGGCGGCGTTCGCCGACCAGGAGTACTGGGGCCGCCCCATCCCGGGCTTCGGCGACCCGGCAGCCCGGGTGTTCATCCTCGGCCTGGCCCCGGCCGCCCACGGGGCCAACCGGACCGGGCGGATCTTCACCGGCGATCGCTCGGGCGACTGGCTGTTCGCCGCCCTCCACCGCACCGGCTTCGCCAACCAGCCGACCTCGACGGCCCGCGGCGACGGGCTGCGGCTGCGCGACTGCTGGATCACCGCCGCCGTGCGCTGCGCCCCGCCCGAGAACCGCCCGACCCCGGCCGAGCGCGACACCTGCCTGCCGTGGACGGCCCGGGAGCTCGAGCTCTTCGGAGACGTCCCGGTGATCGTCTGCCTCGGCGGCTTCGCCTGGGAGGCCGCCCTGCGGCTCCTCGCCCTCCGGGGCCAGGCGCCGGCCCGTCCCCGGCCGCGCTTCGGTCACGGGGCCGCCCACGGACCCCTCCTCGGCTGCTACCACCCCAGCCAGCAGAACACCTTCACCGGCCGCCTGACCGAGGAGATGACCGACGCCGTCCTCCTGCGGGCCCGGTCCCTCGCCGGCCTCGACCGGGGGGTCGCCCCCTAGCTAGCGGGCGGCTCCCAGGAGGCTGAGCAGCGACTCCTGGTTGCGCCGATAGGCGGCGGCTCCGTCGCCGTCGTCGGCGACGATCCGCACCAGCGGGGGGTGCCCCATGGCCGGGGTGGCGAGATCGCGCAGGGCGTCGCGGTAGGCGCGCTGGCGCTGGATCCCGCCGATGCCGAACCCCTTGCCCGCCTGGGCCCGGGCGAAGCCGTCGAACTCGGCCGCCCCCTGGCGGCAGCGCTCGCGGTAGGCCTCGATGTCGAAGCCGAGGGGGACCTCGGGCGGGTAGCGGTCGAAGGCGGTGAGGCGGAACGAGGTGAAGTGGTGGGGCTCGTCGAGCTCGATCAGGGTCCCGCTCGGCTCGTGGACGAGGTCGACCGGGAGGAAGAGGTTGGCCCGGCAGGAGACGAGGACGTCGATGTCGCCGCCGAGGGCGATGTAGATGTCGTCGAGGGCCTCGGCCGCCGCACCGAGGGCCTCGGCGGTGGCCCCCTCCGGGGGATCGGCGGCAAGATCCTCGAGGGTGATGTGCCCGAGCTCGGTGAGCCAGGCGAAGGCCTTGTCGAGGACCAGCTCGACGCCGTCGGCGGCCGCGGCCTCGGCGAAGGCAAGGTGAGAATCCCCAACCGGCATTACCCCGTCCTCTCGTAGCTCGAATCCATGACCATCAACCAGCGTATTACCGTCGCGCCTCTACCGGTAAACGGCGACCGCCCGGCCATGGATCATTGCCCCGCCCCAGCGGCGGTCGGAGGCGGTCCGGCCCCGGGTCGAGCGGCCGGAAAGTTTGTGGCGCAGAGGCGCCGGTCCTCCGCTACGCTTCTCGCGTCCGATCAGCCGAGTCCCCCTTGCCGGGGGGATCGGGGGAACCACTTGGGGGCGTCGTCGACACGGCGCTCCCGGGGGCGAATCGCCGCCATGGTGCGGCGTAGCGTTGCTCTTTCTGCGCGAGCCCGTCAGCTAACCCCGTAGGCACCCGAAAGAGAAGGGGTCCCCCCGCGTGCGCTCCCTATTGCGTCGTCTCCTGCCGCCATCGGCGGTGTTCCTGCTCGTCGTCCCCGCCGCCACCGCCGAGGCCCGCCCGGCCAGGCGGGCCAACTGGAGCCTCGGCGACCGCCTCCCGCTCGCCGTCGGGTCCAAGGGGCACGACGTCCGCGTCCTTCAGGACTTCCTCAACCGCGACGGCCAGCCGACTGCCGTCGACGGCGTCTACGGGGCCGCCACCAAGCGGGCGGTCATCGGCTTCGAGCAGGTCCAGCGCCTGATCGCCGACGGGACGGTCACCGCCGTCGACGTCAAGGTGCTCCGTAACGTGGCCGTCCAGGGAAGCGCCGTGGCCTCGATCTCGAGCCTCACCGGCGGCGCCGCCATGCCCACCGAGCCGCAGATCCAGGCCGTCGCCCCCGGGGTCAAGGCCAGTGTCGCGGCCGGGGGCCTCGCCATCGCCCCGGCCGGGGCCCCCCCTGTGGTCCAGGCGATCATCGCCGCCGGCAACCGCATCGCCACCAAGCCCTACATCTACGGCGGGGGCCACGGAGCCTGGGAGGACACCGGCTACGACTGCTCGGGCTCGGTCTCCTACGCCCTCCACGGCGCCGGCCTCCTCTCGGCGTCGATGGCCTCCGGCGACTTCGAGAGCTGGGGGGCGGCCGGTCCCGGGACCTGGGTGACGATCTACGCCAACGGCGGACACATGTACATGGTCGTCGCCGGACTGCGCTTCGACACCAGCGGGCAGCGCGGCGCCGGCACCCGCTGGCAGGCCGACCTGCGCTCCAACGCCGGCTTCACCGTCCGCCACCCGGCCGGCCTCTGATCGCCGGACTCCGCTTCTCGCCCACCGCGGGGTAGACGCAGGGCCCGCATCCCGCAGCCCCCTCCAGGCGGCGCCCGGCCGGCTCCCCACAGCCGGCCGGGAGACTCACACCGGGGCGCCCTCCGCGCCCGGGTGCCCTCGATCCGCCGTGTGGCGGGCGGATCCAAGCTCTGTGCTCGACCTCACCGGTCTGGCCGGTCGGTGGGGGTCGGGGGGGCCGCCGTCCGGTGCCCGGGCGCGGGTCGGGCGGACGGGGCTCATCGATCACCGGCCATCATGTGCCCCGACACACCACCGGGACGGTGAGACGGGCCCCCGCGCCCGGGGGCCGCGATGAGACTGGGCACAGTCAGACCCTTCCTCTCTCGGGAAAACAACGGGAGAAAAGTCCGACTGCGCGGGGGGCCCGTGCTCGCCACTCCACGGCGCGTTCTCTTCTGAACTCGCCACGGCACACACCCCATTTCTTTGCGGGGCGTGCCACCGCTCACCTCACACCATACACTCCTCGCCCGCCGGCGGCCCCGACCCGGCGGCACTCACATGGACGAGGCGGCCGGGGCCGGCCGTCCGGTCCGCTAACGTCGAGGCTGGTGCCGCCCTCCGCGCTGTCCGCCTTCACCCCGCTCGTCCGCGGCTGGTTCGAGGGCGCCTTCGAGGCTCCCACTCCGGCCCAGGCCCAGGCCTGGCCGGCCATCGCCACCGGCGAGAACGTGCTCATCTGCGCGCCGACCGGATCCGGCAAGACCCTTGCCGCCTTCCTCTGGGCCCTCGACCGCCTGGTCGCCGAGCGGGCGGCCGAGCAACCGGAGACCCCCCACCGCACCCGGCTGGTCTACGTCTCGCCGATGAAGGCCCTCTCCTACGACGTCGAGCGCAACCTCCGGGTCCCCCTCCGCGGGCTGCAGGCCGACGTCCGGGTGGCCATCCGCACCGGCGACACCCCGGCCCGCGAGCGGGCGGCCATGGTCCGAAAGCCGCCGGACATCCTCATCACCACCCCCGAGTCGCTCTACCTCATGCTCACCTCGAAGGCCCGGGAGATCCTCGCCACCGCCGAGGCGGTGATCCTCGACGAGATCCACGCCGTGGCGGCGACCAAGCGGGGCGCCCACCTCGCCCTCAGCCTCGAGCGCCTCCAGGAGCTCTGCCCCCGGGAGCTCCAGCGCATCGGCCTCTCGGCCACCCAGAACCCCCTCGAGGAGGTCGCCCGCTTCATGGTCGGCCCGGGCCGGCGGACCCGGATCATCGACATCGGCTCGAGCCGCCCCCTCGACCTCCGCATCCATGTCCCCGTCGAGTCGATGATCGAGCCGGACAGCCTGCCCGCCGGCTCCGACTCGCTCGACGGCGTCGGGGGCGCCGAGGCCACCCGCCGGTCGATCTGGCCCGCCATCTACCCCGAGCTCCTGGGCCTGGTCCGCGAGCACCGCTCGACCATCATCTTCGTCAACAGCCGGCGGGCGGCCGAACGCCTGGCCCTCCGGCTCAACGAGCTCGCCGCGAAGCCAGACGACCGCTCCGAAACATCACCGGACGCCCCCCCGGTCGCCCCCCAGCTCGCCCGGGCCCACCACGGATCGCTCTCGCGCGAGGAGCGGACGACCATCGAGGAGCTGCTCAAGGCCGGCGAGCTTCCGTGCCTGGTGGCCACCTCCTCGCTCGAGCTCGGCATCGACATGGGGGCGGTCGACCTCGTCATCCAGGTCGAGTCGCCGAAGTCGGTGGCCCGCGGCCTCCAGCGGATCGGGCGCTCGGGGCACGGGGTCGGGGCCACCAGCAAGGGGCGGATCTACCCGAAGTTCCGGGCCGACCTCCTCGAGTGCGCCGTCCTCACCCGGATGATGCGCGACGGGCGGATCGAGCCGACCGTCGTTCCCCGCAACGCCCTCGACGTCCTCGCCCAGCAGATCGTGGCCATCGCGGCCAGCGCCGAGCGGGTCGGCGTCGACGAGCTCCACGCCCTGGTCACCCGCACCCACTCCTACGCCGAGCTCAGCCGGGAGCTCCTGGAGAACGTCCTCGACATGCTCGACGGCCGCTACCCGTCCAGCGAGTTCGGAGAGCTCCGGGCCCGGATCAACTGGGACCGCCTCGGCGGGACGATCACCGCCCGCAAGGGCGCCCGCCAGCTGGCGGTGACCAACGCCGGGACGATCCCCGACCGCGGCCTCTACGCCGTCACCCTGCCCGACGGGCGCCGGGTCGGCGAGCTCGACGAGGAGATGGTCTACGAGGCCCGCCCCGGCCAGACCTTCCTCCTCGGGGCGAGCTCCTGGCGGATCGAGGAGATCGGGCGCGACCGGGTGATCGTCACCCCCGCCCCCGGCGCCCCCGGGGCCGTCCCCTTCTGGAAGGGGGACTCGATCGGGCGCCCGAAGGAGCTCGGCCAGGCCATCGGCGCCTTCACCCGCTGGGCGATCGACCAGGACACGGCCACCCTCCAGCGCGACTACGACCTCGACGCCCTGGCCGCCGGCAACCTGCTCGCGTTCCTCGCCGAGCAGCAGGCGGCCACCGGGGTTCTGCCCAGCGACCGGACGATCGTCGTCGAGCGCTTCCGCGACGAGATCGGCGACTGGCGGATGTGCGTCCTCTCCCCCTTCGGCGGGCGCATCCACGCCGCCTGGGGGTTGGCCCTCTCGGCTCGGATCCGCGAGCGCTACGGCCTCGAGTCGGACGCCATCTGGTCCGACGACGGGATCATCGTCCACCTCCCCGACGCCGACGAGCCGCCCGAGGCCGAGCTCGTCCTCCCCGAGCCCGAGGACGTCGAGGAGGCGATCGTCGCCGAGCTCGGCGGCTCCGCCCTCTTCGGGTCGCGCTTTCGCGAGAACGCCTCCCGGGCCCTGCTCATCCCCCGCGCCTACCCCGGCCGGCGCACCCCGCTCTGGCAGCAGCGGCTCAAGGCCCAGACCCTGCTCGAGGTCGCCCGCCGCTACCCGGACTTCCCCATCGTCCTCGAGACCTACCGGGAGTGCCTGCGCGACGTGCTCGACGTCCCCGGGCTCACCGAGCTCCTGCGGGCCATGCGCCGGCGGGAGATCTCCCTGGTCGAGGTCGAGACCCCGACCGCCTCGCCGTTCGCCTCCTCGCTCCTCTTCGACTACGTCGCCAACAACATGTACGAGGGCGACACCCCCAACGCCGAGCGCCGAGCCGCCGCCCTGGCCCTCGACCGGGACCTCCTGCGCGAGCTGCTCGGCCAGGACGAGCTCCGCGATCTGATCGATCCCGGCGCCCTCGCCGCCCTCGAGGACGACCTCCAGCGCCGCTCGCCCCGGACCCAGGCCACCGGGCGCGACGAGCTCCACGACATCCTGCGCGCCCTCGGTGACCTCCGCGAGGACGAGGTGGCCGAGCGGGTCCTCGCCGGCCTCGACCCGGCCGGCATGCTCGCGGAGCTCGAACGCGAGCGCCGGGCGGTGCGCCTGCGCCTGGCCCGCCAACCCCGGTGGATCGCCGCCGAGCACGCCGGCCTCTATCGCGACGCCGTCGGCGCCGCCCCGCCCGGCGGCCTGCCCGACGCCTTCCTCACCGACGTGCCCGATGCCCTCGGCGAGCTCTGCCTCCGCTACGCCCGCTGCCACGGACCGTTCACCACCGCCGAGCTGAAGGCCCGCTACGGCGTCGACCCGGGCAGCGCGCTGCGCGAGCTCGAGGCCGCCGGCCAGCTCGTCCGGGGCGAGCTGCGCCCGGGGGGCAGCGAGCGGGAGTGGTGCTCCCCGGAGGTGCTGCGCCGCCTGCGCCGGGCCTCCCTGGCCGCCCTGCGCCGGGAGATCGAGCCGGCCGACCAGCGGTCCCTCGCCGCCTTCCTGCCCTCCTGGCAGGGGGTCGACCGCCACCCGCCGGCCGGAGCCGGGATCGAGCGGCTGCGGGAGAGCCTGGTCGCCCTCCAGGGGCTGGCCCTGACCCCCGAGGTCTGGGAGCGCGACGTCCTGCCCCGGCGCCTCGGGGCCTACTCGCCGACATGGATCGACCAGCTCTGCGCCTCGGGCGAGCTGGTCTGGGTCGGGGCGGGGGCGCTCGGTCGCCGCTCGGGCCGGGTGGCCCTCTACTTCCGCGAGGACGCCGCCGCCCTCGGCCCGCCGCCCGGGGCCGAGCGGACCGGCTCGCCGGCGGGGCCCGAGCACGACCTCGTCCGTACCCGGCTGGCCGCGTCGCCGTGCTTCTTCGCCGACCTCCACGCCGCGGTCGAGCTCCCACCGGCCGCCCTGGCCGAGGCGCTCTGGGACCTGGTCTGGGCCGGGGAGGCGACCAACGACGCCTGGGCGCCGCTCCGCGCCCCCCGCCTCACCGTGGCCCGGCCGGCGGCGGCCCGGCGGCCCCGCTCGGGTCGGCGCTTCGCCCCGGCCGCGCGGAGCGCCTCGGCGGGCCAGGTCCAGGGGCGCTGGTCGCTGACCGCCGGGCTCTTCCTCCCCGCCCCCGACCCGGTGGCCCGCCGGCGCACGGTGGCCGAGCTCCTGCTCGAGCGCTACGGGATCCTCACCCGGGAGCTCGTCCTCGCCGAGGGGGTGACCGGCGGCTTCGCCGCCCTCTATGACTCGCTGGCCCAGCTCGAGACCCTCGGCCTCTGCCGCCGGGGCTACTTCATCGAGGGGCTCGGCGG
>JAXDHJ010000020.1:0-28649 GCA_034664565.1 Solirubrobacteraceae bacterium | reverse complement strand
TCCCAAGGGTTGGGCTGTTCGCCCATTAAAGCGGTACGCGAGCTGGGTTCAGAACGTCGTGAGACAGTTCGGTCCCTATCTGCCGTGGGCGTTGGAGAATTGAGAGGATTTGTCCCTAGTACGAGAGGACCGGGATGAACGGACCTCTGGTGTATCTGTTGTCGTGCCAACGGCATAGCAGATTAGCTACGTCTGGACCGGATAACCGCTGAAAGCATCTAAGCGGGAAGCCGACCTCGAGATGAGTTCTCCCATCCCCATGAGGGAGTAAGGCCCCTGGTAGACCACCAGGTTGATAGGCCAGATCTGTACAGGCGGCGACGTCTTTAGGAGACTGGTACTAATTGGCCGAGGGCTTGACGGATTTTATTTGATACCCCGCGCATGTGGCGCTGTGCAGTTTTGAAGGGCCGCGGAGTCTCGGTCTCTCACAAGTTTCCGGTGGCTATGGCGAGGGGGAAACACCTCTTCCCATTCCGAACAGAGCAGTTAAGCCCCTCAGCGCCGATGGTACTTGGCCCGCAAGGGCCTGGGAGAGTAGGTCGCCGCCGGTTTTTCCGTTTGAGCGCCGGTCATCCCCCTTGGGGGCGGCCGGCGTTCTGCGTTCTCGGGCGGCCCTACATTTCCGGCGAGGAGGAGCCACGTCCCCGCCGGCGGGGAGCCGTCGGCGTGGCCGGCAGCGGCGGTAGCTTGGTCTGGCGCCGGCCAGGAGCTACCGTCGGAGTCGTGCGTATCGACCACGTCATCTACGGGACCAGCGACCTTGATCGGGCGGCGGCTCGCGTCGGGGTCGAGCTCGGGCTGTCGGCCATCGGTGGCGGGAGGCACGACGGCTTGGGGACGCATAACCGGATCGTTCCGCTGGGCGATGGGACCTTCCTCGAGCTCTTGGCGGTCGTCGATCCCGAGGAGGCGGCGGCCTCACCAGTGGGCGCGGCGCTGCTGGGCGCCATCGCCGTCGGGGACGGTCTGCTCGGCTGGGCGGTGGCGGTGAAAGACGTGCGCCCGGTCGCTGCGCGTCTGGGCACCTCGATCGATACGGTCGGGCGTCAAGGGCGAGCGGCGCGCCTGACTGGCCTGGCGGAGTCACTCGCCGAGCCGTGGTTGCCGTTCTTCATCGAGCGTAGTCCACGGCCTCGCACCCCGGACGCTCGAGACGGCACCGCCGCCATCAGTTGGGTCGAAGTCGCCGGCGACGCGGGTCGACTCCAGCGGTGGCTCGGCGCGACCTTGCTCCCGGTGCGGGTAGTCGACGGCGAGCCGAGCTTGCGAGCCGTCGGTGTCGGGGACTGCGTACTGCGGACCCGGTAGCCGGGGGTCGCGTATTCGTAGGTGTCTGAGACCTGCGGCGACGACGTCGCCGGTGCCCGGTCCGAGACCGAACCGAGCCCCACGGACTCTGCCATGCTCGGCGGGTATGGACGGTTTTCGGATGCGATCGCTTCGAATCTCGGTGGCCGCGGCGCTGGCTGGCGCCTGCGGTGGGGGCTTCGCGGTCCCTTTGGCCTGGGGCAGTGGCGTCCCGACCGACGCGATCGCCACCGTCGGCAACGTGACCATTTCCAGGGGCGCCTTCGATCACTGGCTGGTGGTGGCCGAGAAGACGGCGGCGGCCAGTGGGTCGGCGGCCTCATCGCCGCTTGACCCGCCTAGCTTCACGGCGTGCGTGGCGTTCCGGCGGCGTCAGGACCCCAACGCCGGTAGCGGGCGCCCCCGTCCGACCCCGGCCCGCCTCGTAGCCGAATGCCGGCGGGACTATGCCACGGTGCGCAATCAGGTCGTCCCCTTCCTGATCACCGCCGAGTGGCTTCGAGGTGAGGCCGCCGAGCAGGGCATCACCGTGACTGACGCTGAAGTCGCGAACATGCTCAAGTCGATCGAGGCTCAGCGATTCCCCACTCCCGCCGAGCTGCAGCGGTTCTTGGCGAGCTCGGGTGAGACTCAGGCCGACCTTCTCTTCCGGGTCCGCATCGACACCCTCTCCAACCGGATCAGAGCGAAGGTGACCGGCGGCGGGGCGCCGGTCACCCCGGCCGACGTCACCGCCTACTACGACGCCAACCTCAGCCTGTTCAGCAAGCCCGAGCGTCGCGACCTGCGGATCGTGGTCGTCAGGACACCGGCCCAGGCGCGGCACGTGCGGGCGCTCCTCGCCTCCGGCCAGAGCATCAGCAGGCTGGCGAAGGCGTACTCGGTCGACGCCGCGAGTCGGGCCCGCGGAGGGGCGGTGGTCGGCCTCGTGCGCGGCGGTCAGGGCCGGACGCTCGACGCGGCGATCTTCGGCGCCGCGCTCGGGCGGCTCATCGGCCCGATCAGGACACAGCGGGGCTACGAGATCTTCCGCGTCCAGAGGATAACCCCGGCGAGCACCGAGACGCTCGCCGAGGCGACGCCGCTCATCCGCCTGCTGCTCACCGGGCAACGCCAACAAGCCGCGCTGGACGCCTTCGTCAAGCACTTCGAGGCGAAGTGGCGGGCCCGGACGACGTGTGCGCCCGGCTACACGGTTACCGACTGCAGCAACGCCTCGACGACCGGCCTGGCGACGATCCCCGCCCGATCGACGCCGGCGGGCGCGACTACCCCCACGGCGATGCCGAAGGCCATCCCGCCGGAGCCCGTCATCCCCACGCGCCACGGTCGGCCCCCGAGCCACCTCGTCCGGCAGGACATCGTCATCGGTCACGGCCGGGCGGCACGCGACGGGGACAACGTCACCGTGAGATTCGTCGTCAAGCTCTGGACGGGGAGGCTCGTCGACGACGAGTGGGATCAGCCATTCTCATTCCTCCTCGGCAACCACGAGGTGATCAGGGGCTTCGAACTGGGGCTACGCGGCATCCGGCCAGGTGGTCGGCGCCTGCTCACCATCCCGCCCGGATTGGCCTACGGCAGCGTGGGCCGGGACAAGATCCCGCCACACTCAACCCTGATCTTCAGCGTCGAAGCCGTATCCGTCACCCGGTAGCCGGAGGCGTCTGCGCGCCGGTCGGCGCGGGCGAGCCTGGCCCGGCAAGAGGGGCCGCCGGGTGGCGGCCCCTCCCCTCGGATCGGTGTCGAACTACCGTGGCTCAGCCGCCGGCGGTCGAGCCGACGGTCACCCCGTCCGCCGCCGGCGGCAGGCTCGCCGCCGGGGCCGGAGTCACGGTCACCGTGAACGGGGCGCTCACCGCGCCCTGGTTCTCCGGTCCACCGGGGATGCGGACGCGGAACACCTTGGCCCCGGGAACGAACACCCGGTGCACGATGGTGTAGGTCGACCCCGCGGCGACCCGCGCCACCTGAACCGTGTGGAAGTCGTCGCCCGTGGCGTTCTTCCGCTGGAGGTAGATGACGTGGCCCGTCTTGTCGGGCGCCACCGTGCCGGCGAATGTCACCGTCTGACCGGCCGGGACGCTCGTGGCCGAGACGGCGGCGGTGAGGGCGTCCTTCACTCCTTCGAACAGGATGGCCGAGCTCCTGCCGGCCCCGGTCACCTTGTAGAAGGTGCTGTTGATCGGGGTCTGGGCCGGGAAGGCATAGCTCCCGCCGGCGTCGGTGGTGACCTGCGCGACCGGGGCGAAGCCCTGTCCGTCGGTATGGGCGAGCAGCGTCACCGGTTGGCTCGCCCCACCGGCCACGACGCCGGAGAAGACGACCGACTCCCCGAAGGTCAGCGGATCCGCCGAGGCCTTGATGGTCAGGGCCGGGTTCTGGGCCTGGTCGATCTGGTATTCGAGGATGCTCGACGGGCTCGCCAGGTTGCGGCTCGTCCGGCGCACCAGCACCCGGATGTTGGCCTCGCCCGGGTCGACGAACCGGTGGGTGATCGAGAACGTCCCGCCAGTGCCGAGGCGGCCGTGGTCGATGGTCCGCCAGTCATCCCCGCCGGTGGCCGCGCTCTGGCGCTGGAGGAGCACCGCCTGACCGGCGCGGTTGGGCTGGCTGACGGTTCCGGTGAAGGTGACCTTGTGCGCCGGTCCGGTCTCGAGGGTCGACCCGTTGGCCGGGCCGTTCAATGTGACCAGGGCGAAGACGCGCTCGTGGAGGGTGCGGCTCCGGGCGCCCAGGGACTGGACGTACCAGTTGCGGTTCGAGGTGACGACGCCGTCGGCCCGGGAGAAGGCGTAGTAGCCGTTGGCGTCGGTCTGCGTCCGCTGCACGACGGTGAAGCGGGGCGCCGGGTTCACCCGGTGCCAGAGTGTGACCTGCCGCCCGGCGTCGTTGGGTCCGGTCAGGCGACCGTAGATGAGCAGCGGATCGCCGGCCACCACCGGGTTGGCCGACACGTTGATGGAGATCGCGTGGCGGCCGTTGGGACTCGGCTTCTTGGCGGCCAGCGCGCCGGCCGGGGCCAGCATGAGAAGGGTGGCGACGGCCAGGACGGCCGGACCGGGCTTGCGACGGGGCATCTGCGTGTTCCTCCTGTGAGCCGACGGGCGAATGTTCCTTCGGGCCTGAGACTCTCCTCGGACCGTCAAGGTTGGCAGCTTGTCCCAGGCCCCGGATTCTCCCTGTGAACTCAGGTCCGCGCTCACCGGGGCCGGCGGCCGGGGCCCGCCGCGGTGACGAGCCCCGACCTGCCGGTCCTGTGGCCGAGCCTCCCAGCTCGCGTTCCCCGCCGTGTCGCTGCGGGGGGTCAGCCGCGTCCTGCGCGCACGGTCGGTGCCGGCGGGCAGGCTCGCGGGCGAGCCACGGGTGAGATGCAGTGCTGCGGTCGCGCCGGCGGCGCCCGGCGTCGCATCCGCGCCGGGACGGGGCGCAACCGCGTGCGATGCGGATGGGCTCCGTCGCCGCCCGGGTGGTCCCCCCTCCCAGGGGGAAGGCGGCGCGGCGGGATGGGCCGGGCGAGCGGCGTGCGCACGAGCGCGGGGTCGGGCGCCTCGAGGAGCTCGTCCTCGAGGAGAAAGAAGGCCCGAACCAGGCGCCAGGCGCGTCGTACGGCGCCCTCGGTGGTGTTTACCTGCTGTGAACGCCAGAACATACGTTCGTAACCTAGGACGCCGCTCGGACGGAATCCTCGGGCGGTGTCGCCGGAGCGGAAAAACGGCTCTGGCTAGGGAAGAATCGTGCAATGGCGGTTGCAGCCGGCGGTGGCCGCGGCCGGCCGGCGCCGCCCGGGCCGGCGCCTCGAGCGCCGCCGGCCCCACGCCGGAGGGGGCCGGTCGACGTCGTCGCCCACCGGCAGGGAGGCCGGGGCGGGCGGCGAAGTCCACGCCCAGATGGCTGTTACCCTTCCCAGGCGCTCGGCTGCTCCCCGGCTGCGGATCCGGCGTCTGCGCAAACCGCTCATGGAGAAGCTCGTCATCCACGGAGGCGTACCCCTCTCGGGCACCGTCGTCCCGGCCGGGAACAAGAACAGCGCCCTCCCCATCCTCGCCGCCTCGGTCCTCACCGCCGACGAGGTGGTGGTGAGCAACGTCCCGCGAATCCGCGATGTCGACGCCATGCTCGAGATCCTCCACGGGATCGGCGTGGAGGTGCAGTGGACCGCCGCGCACGAGGTCGTCCTCTGCGCCGCCGGCGTCCACGCCACCTCGATCGAGCGTTCCCTCTCCGAGCGGATCCGCGCCTCCTTTCTCCTCGCCGGGCCCCTCCTCGCCCGCTTCGGCCGGGCCGAGATGCCTCCGCCCGGCGGCGACGTCATCGGCCGCCGACGCCTCGATCCCCACCTCGACGGCTTCCGGGCGCTCGGGGCCACCACCGTCCACGGCCGCGACATCCTCCTCACCGCCCCCCGGGGCCTGCGCGCCGGCGACGTCTTCATGGACGAGCCGTCGGTCATGGCCACCGAGAACGTCCTCATGGCGGCGGCGCTGACCCCCGGGGCCACGGTGATCGGCAACGCCGCCTGCGAGCCCCACGTCCAGGATCTGGCCCGGATGCTGGTCAAGATGGGCGCCGACATCCAGGGCATCGGCTCGAACCTGGTCACCGTCAACGGGGTTGACCGCCTCGGAGGGGCCCACCACGTGGTCGCCCCCGACCACATCGAGATCGGCAGCTTCATGGCCCTGGCCGGGGTCACCGGCGGCGAGCTCCTGATCAAAGACACCATTCCCGCCGACCTGCGGATGATCCGTCTCGTCTTCGATCAGCTCGGCCTCCACAGCGAGATCCACGGCGCCGACGTCTTCGTCCCCGGCGCCCAGCGCCTCGTCGTCCGCTCCGACGACGGCGACTACAAGCGCAAGGTCCAGGATGGCCCCTGGCCCGCCTTCCCGGCCGACCTGACCAGCATCGCCGTCGCCCTCGCCACCCAGGCTGTCGGGTCGGTCCTCATCCACGAGTGGATGTTCGAGAACCGGCTGATCTTCACCGACAAGCTGACCGGGATGGGCGCCGACATCGTCCTCTGCGACCCTCACCGGGCGATCGTCACCGGACCGCGCCGGATGCGGGGCGAGCGCCTCGAGTCGCCCGACATCCGGGCCGGCATGGCCATGCTCATCGCCGCCCTCTGCGCCGAGGGCCGCAGCGAGATCGGCAACGTCCGCCAGATCGATCGCGGCTACGAGCGGATCGACGAGCGCCTGCGCGAGCTCGGCGCCCGCATCGAGCGCGTGGCCACCGAGCCGGCCGTCCACGCCTGACCGCCGCGCCCCGGTCCCGCGGCCGGGCCGGGCCGGGCCGGGCCGGGCCCGCCGCCGCACGCGCTCCGACTGGCGTCCTCCCCAACTCAAGTAGCGTCCCCGCCGTGATTCACCCGATCCCCAGCGGCACCCGCGATGTCCTGCCCGACGAGATGCGTGAGCTCCGCGAGATCACCGAGGTCCTGCGCGCCGTGTTCGACCAGGCCGGCTACGGCGAGGTCTACACCCCGGCCCTCGAGTACGAGGCCGTCCTCGCCCGCGGCGACATGGCCGACGCCCGGCCGGCCTACCGGGTGTTCGACGAGAACGGCGAGGTCCTCGTCCTGCGCTCGGACATGACCGTCCCCATCGCCCGGGTCGTCGCCACCCGCTACCCGAGCGCGCCCGTGCCCCTGCGCTTCTGCTACTTCGCCCACTCCTACCGCGGGGTGCGCCCCCAGCGGGGCCAGCCGCGCGAGTTCCTCCAGGCCGGGATCGAGCTGATCGGCTCGCCGGCCCCCGACGGGACGGCAGAGGTGCTGACGGTGATCTGCACCGCCCTCGACGCACTCGGCCTCGAGAGCTACCGGGTCGGCCTCGGCGACGCCGCCCTCTACCCGTCGCTCCTCGACGGCCTCGACGTCCCCCCCGACGCCCGTACCCGCCTCCTCGAGGAGCTCGCCCGTGGCGACTTCGTCTCCCTCGAGGAGGAGCTCGGCGCCCTCGAGCTTCCCCCCGGGGCCCAGGAGCTCCTCCGGAAGGTGCCCCGGATGCGCGGCGGCCCCGACATCCTCCACGGGCCGACCGGCCCGGTGGCCGAGGCGATGGCCGGCCTGCGCAAGGTCCACGCCCTCCTCGAGCCGGCCGTCGCCGCCCGGGTGATCTTCGACCTCGGCCTCTCCCTGCGTTCGATCGGCTACTACACCGGCGCCATCTTCGAGGTCTACGACCCGGCGGTCGGCATGCCGCTCGGCGGCGGCGGCCGCTACGACGACCTCCTCGGCCGCTTCGGCGAGGCCCATCCGGCGGTCGGCTTCGCCCTCGCCGTCGATCGACTCCACATGGCTCTGGCCGGCGAGGAGCGCGGCGCGGCCCCCGGCGGAGCCGCCCCGGCCCCGTCGCCGGCCCCGGCGCCGGCCCCGGCCCCGGCCGCGGCGGCGGCCGCCGGGCGCGGGCCGGGAGGGGACGCAGGCCGGTGACCCGCCCGACCAACGGACTGACCATCGCCGTACCCCGCGGCGCCCTGTTCGTCGAGACCCTCGATCGCCTCGATCGCCTCGGAGTCGACACCCGGGAGGTCCGCACCAACGACCGCAAGCTCCTCTTCGAGGACGACGGCCTGATCACCATGCGCCCGTCCGACGTCCCCACCTACGTGGCCGCCGGGGCGGCCGACCTCGGGATCACCGGCAAGGACGTGCTGATGGAGCAGGCCGACTCGGCCGACCCCGGCGCCGGGCGTGAGGTCTACGAGCTGCTCGACCTCGGCTATGGCCGGTGCACCATGGTCCTGGCCACCACCGCCGGCGCCGATCCCGCCGCCGAGGCCCTCCGCCGCCTCGGCGTGATGCGGGTGGCCACCAAGTACCCGCGGATCGCGCTGCGCCACTTCGAGCGGACCGGTCGACAGGCGGAGATCGTCGAGGTCAAGGGGTCGGTAGAGCTTGCCCCCCTCACCGGCCTGGCCGAAGCCATTGTCGACCTCACGGCCACCGGGACCACCCTCAGCGAGAACAACCTCGTCGTCCGCGAGGAGCTCGTCGTCTGCACCGCCCGGCTGATCGCCAACCCCGTCGCCCACAAGCTCAAGGCGGCGGCCATCGATGAGGTGCTGGAGCGCCTGCGTGCGCATTGAGCGCCGCCGGCTCGCGGATCCGCCGGCCCTCGCCCGCGAGGTGCGGCGGCTCGTTCCCGCCGCCGCCGACGTCACCGAGGCGGTGGCCGCCATCGTCGCCGACGTCCGCGACCGCGGCGACCCGGCCCTGCTCGAGTACACCGCCCGCCTCGATGTCGCCGGCCACCGCCTGCGGGTCGAGGCCGACGAGCTGGCGCGCGCGGAGGCCGGCCTGAGCGGCGACGTCCGGGCGGGACTCGAGATCGCGGTGGCCAACGTCGCCCAGGTGGCCAACGCCTGGGTCGAGGAGGAGCGCGAGGTCGTTCTCGGCCAGGGCCATCGCGTCCGCCTGCGCGAGGTCCCGGTGGGCAGCGCCGCCGTCTACGTCCCCGGCGGGCGGGCGCCGTACCCGAGCACGGTGGTCATGGGGGTGGTCACCGCCCGGGCGGCCGGGGTCGAGGACGTGGTGGTGTGCTCCCCGCCGCCGGTGGCCGACGTCCTCCTCGGGGCCTGCGGGCTGTGCGGGGTCTCCACCGTCTACCGGATGGGCGGTGCCCAGGCGGTGGCCGCCCTGGCCCACGGGACCCAGACCGTGGCCCCGGTCGACGTCATCGTCGGGCCCGGCAACCTCTACGTCCAGGAGGCCAAGCGGCTGGTCTGCGATCGGGTCGGCATCGACGGCTTCGCCGGCCCGAGCGACCTCCTGGTCATCTTCGACGCCGACGACCTCGGGTCGCTGCGGCTGATCGCCCTCGACCTCATCGCCCAGGCCGAGCACGGACCCCAGAGCCTGGTCATCGCCGCGGCCGCCGACCCCGACCTCCTCGACCGCCTGGCGGCAGAGGTCGAGCAGTTCGCCGCCGCTCGCCCCCTCGCCGACCCGGCCGCCTGCGTGCTGGTCGAGGCGGCGAGCCTGGCCGACGCCCTCGCCTTCTCCGACGTCTACGCCCCCGAGCACCTCGAGCTCATCGGCCCGGGCGCCGAGGCCCTGGCCCCGGACGTCCGCTGCGCCGGCTGCGTGTTCGTCGGCTGGCCGTCCGGGACGGCGTTCGGCGACTACGTCAGCGGCTCCAACCACGTCCTCCCGACCGGCGGCTCGGCCCGCTTCGCCTCCGGGCTCTCGCCGCGCCACTTCCGCCGACGGATGGCCGAGGTCAGCATCCCGCCCCAGGCGGTGGCCGCCCTGGCCGGCGCCGGGGCGCCGATCGCCCGCGCCGAGGGCTTCGCCGTCCACGCCGAATCGATGACCGCCCGCGTCCCGGTGGCGCCCCCGGCGGCGGCCGGGGCGCCCGACGCCTAGCGCTGCGCCAGAATCCCAGAGATGAGACGAGCCGCCGAGATCAGCCGCGCCACCCGGGAGACCGACGTCCACCTGACCGTCGCCCTCGACGGGACCGGGGCGGGGACCCGGGCCACCGGGGTCGGCTTCCTCGACCATATGCTCGATCTGCTCGCCCGCCACGGCCGCCTCGACCTCGACATCCGGGTGGCCGGCGACCTCGAGACCGGGGGACACCACACGGTCGAGGACACCGGCATCGTCCTCGGTCAGGCGCTCGACCAGGCCCTCGGCGACCGGTCGGGGATCACCCGCTACGGCGACGCGGTGGTGCCCATGGACGAGGCCCGCGCCCTCTGCGCCATCGACATCAGCGGCCGGCCCCACCTGCGCTTCGCGGCCGGCCTCGGTCCCGGGTCGACCGGCGACCTCGACCACGAGCTGGTCGAGGAGTTCTTTCGCGCCGTGGTCAACAACGCCCGGATCACCGTCCATCTCGAGGTCGAGGCCGGCACCAACGCCCACCACATGATCGAGGCGATCTTCAAGGCCTTCGCCCGGGCCCTGCGCGCGGCATGCGCCCTCGACCCGACCGAGACCGGCGTGCCGAGCACCAAGGGCACCCTCACGTGAATCCGACCCCGGCGGCGGCCGCCCGGCCCCCGCGGATCGCCATCGTCGACTACGGCATGGGCAACCGCCGCTCGGTGGAGAAGGCGCTGGCTCACGTCGGCGCGGCCCCGGTGCTCACCGGCGACCACGACGAGCTGCGGCGGGCCGACGGCCTGATCCTTCCCGGCGTCGGCGCCTTCCCCGAGGCCATGCTCCGCCTGGCCGAGGCCGGCCTCGACGAGTTGATCCGCGAGCGGGCCGGCGCCGAGGTGCCCATCCTCGGGCTCTGCCTCGGCATGCAGCTGGCCTTCGAGCGCTCGGCCGAGCACGACGGGTCGCCCGGCCTCGGCATCGTCCCCGGCGAGGTGCGCGAGCTCCGCGCCGGCGAGCTCAAGATCCCCCATATCGGCTGGAGCCCGGTCCGCTGGCGCCCGGCCACGCCGCCGGCCTGCCCCTCCCGGGCGCGGAGCGCTCGCCACGGCGCCCTCCTCGCCGGCCTTCCCGACGGGTCGGCCTTCTACCACGTCCACAGCTACGTGGCCGTCCCGAGCGACCGAGCCGACTGGCTGGGGACGGCCGAGTACGGCGAGCGCTTCGTCACCGCCGTGGCCCGAGGCTCCTTCTGGGGCGTCCAGTTCCACCCGGAGAAGTCCTCCACCCGCGGCCTGCGCCTCCTCGCCAACTTCGCCGCCGTCTGCCTCGCCGGCTCCGGCGAGGCGGTAGCCCCCGGCTCGGGGGACGCCGGCGCCGGCGGCCCCGGCCAGGCGGGCCTCGCCGGGGCGGGCCCGGCGGGCGGCGCCGGCTGGGGCGGGACGGACATCGCCGGGGCGGGCGAGCCGGTCGCCGCCGGGCTGACCGAGCACCGGGGCGGGATGCCGGCGCCATGATCCTCTATCCGGCGATAGACATCCTCGAGGCGAGCGCCGTGCGCCTGGTGCGCGGCGACTTCGAGCGGAGCACCCGCTACGCCGCCGACCCGCTCGACGCCGCCCGGACCTGGCAGCGGGCGGGAGCCGAGCGCCTCCACGTCGTCGACCTCGACGGGGCCCGGGCCGGGGCCCCGGTCAACCTCGAGCACGTCCGGCGCATCGCCGCCGAGACCGGCCTCCCGGTGCAGCTCGGCGGCGGGCTGCGCTCGCTCGAGGCGCTCGCGGCGGCCGCCGCCGCCGGGGCCGGGCGCCTGGTCCTCGGGACGGCGGCCTTCACCGACCTGCTGGAGCCGGCGGTCGCCGCCCACGGGGACCGCCTCGTGGTCTCGGTCGACGTCCGCGGCGGCCGGGTGGCGACCGCCGGCTGGACCGAGACCACCGAGCTGCGGCCGGCCGACGCCATCGCCGAGCTCCAGCAGCGCGGGGTCCGCAACTTCGTCTACACCGACGTCGACCGCGACGGCATGCTCGGCGGCCTCGACCTCGACGAGATCATGTGGGTGGCCGACGCCGTCGAGGGCGAGCTCCTCTACTCGGGGGGGATCGGCGAGCTCTCCGACCTCGAGGCCCTGGCCCGCCTCGGGCATCCCCGCCTGGTCGGGGTGATCGTCGGCAAGGCGCTCTACGAGCACCGCTTCACCGTGGCCGAGGCCCAGGAGGCGCTCGGGTGCAGCTGAAGCGCGTCATCCCCTGCCTCGACGTCGACGCCGGCCGCGTGGTCAAGGGCACCAACTTCGTCGACATCCGCGACGCCGGCGACCCGGTCGAGCTGGCCGCTCGCTATGACCGGGAGGGGGCCGACGAGCTCGTCTTCCTCGACATCACCGCCACCCACGAGAAGCGCGAGACCATCGTCGAGCTCGCCCGGCGGACCGCCGACGAGGTGTTCGTCCCATTCACCATCGGCGGCGGCATCCGCACCGCGGCCGACGCCCAGGCCGTGCTCGACGCCGGGGCCGACAAGGTGGCGGTGAACTCGGCCGCCGTGGCCCGGCCCGAGCTGATCGGCGAGATGGCCGCGGTGTTCGGCGCCCAGTGCGTCGTCCTCGCCATCGACGCCAAGGCCCGCCCCAGCGGGGCGGCCCCGAGGTGGGAGGTGTTCGTCGCCGGCGGGCGCACCCCGACCGGGCGCGAGGTGATCGCCTGGGCGCGGGAGGGGGTCGAGCGCGGAGCGGGGGAGATCCTCCTCACCAGCATGGACCGCGACGGCACCAACTACGGCTACGACCTCGAGCTCACCCGGGCGGTCAGCGAGTCGGTCAGCGTCCCGGTGATCGCCTCCGGCGGGGCCGGCGAGCTCGAGCACCTGGTCGACGCCCTGGCCTGCGGCGCCTCGGCGGCGCTCTGCGCCTCGATCTTCCACTACGGGGCCCACACCATCGCCGAGGCCAAGGTCCACATCGCCGCGGCCGGCATCCCCGTGCGCATCGACTGAGGTCTCGGTCCGCCCCCCGCCCCGGACGCCCGACCCCCGGCGACGAGCCCGAGCCCCGGAGCCCGGAGCCCGAGCCCGAGCCCGAGCGGAAGTACACTGCCCCGGTCATGGACCGCCGCGGCCGGACCGTGCTCGAGGCCCTGGACGGGGCGCCCGCCGGCCGCGAGCTCCTGGCCGCCGCCGCCGGCCTCGAGGGCGTCCACCTCGTCGGCGGGGCGGTGCGTGATCTCCTCCGGGGCACCGCGCCCCGGGAGCTCGACGTCGTCGTCGAGGACGATCCGGCGACGCTGATCGGCCGCCTGGCCGCCGGCGCCCAGCCCAGCGGGTCCGACCCGCCCGGCGCCGCCCAGACCACCGTCCGCCACGCCCGCTTCGACACGGCAACGGTGACCACCTCGGGCGGGCGGATCGACATCGCCCGGTCGCGGCGCGAGCGCTACCCGACCCCGGGCGCCCTGCCCGAGGTCGAGCCGGCGCCGCTCGCCGAGGACCTCGGCCGGCGGGACTTCACCGTCAACGCCATCGCCGTCGACCTCGCCGACGGAACCGTCCGCGCCGCCCCCCACGCCCTCGAGGACCTCGAGGCCGGGCGCCTGCGCGTCCTGCACGACCGCAGCTTCCTCGAGGACCCGACCCGTCTCCTGCGCCTCGCCCGCTACCGGGTCCGCCTCGGCTTCGCCGTCGAGACCGAGACCGCCGCCCTGGCCGCCGCCTCCTCCCTCGACGGGCTGAGCGGCGCCCGGATCGGGGCCGAGCTGCGCCTGGCCCTGCTCGAACCCGACCCTCTGGCCGTGCTCGCCGGCCTCGACGGGCTGCCCCTCCTCATCGACGCCGGGCTGGCCCGGTGTGCCACCCAGCTCCTCCCCGGGGACGGTCGCGTCGACCTGATGATCCTCGGGGCCGCCACCCGCGGGCTGACGACCGAGGCCTGGCTGGAGTCGCTCGAGTTCACCGCGCGCGAACGGGACGTCGTCCTCGCCGTCTGGGACGCCGAGCGCCTGGCCGGGGCGATGGCGGGGGCCGCCCGGGCGTCGGACCTGCACGCCGTCCTCGGCCGCCAGCCGGTCGAGGCGGTTGCCGTGGCCGGGGCGCTCGGCCCGGGGGAGGCGGCCCGGAGCTGGCTGGAGGACCTCCGCCAGGTGCGCCTGGAGATCGGCGGCGACGACCTCCTGGCCGCCGGCGTCCCCCCGGGGCCGCAGGTCGGCCGGCGCCTGGCGCGCACCCTGGCCCGTAAGCTCGACGGCGAGCTCGGCGGGGGGCGGGAGGCCGAGCTGGCCAGCGCCCTGGGCCCGCCATGATCGAGCTCAGCCTGGCCGGCGCCGCCGCCGCCGTGCGCTTCACCACCCGCGAGGACGGCGACCTCGGTCCTACGGCGGATGATCCGGGCGACGCCGCGGTGGGCGCGGCTCGCGAGGCCCTGCGCCGCGCCTGCCGCCTGGAGTCGATCGCCGCCGCCCGCCAGGTCCACGGCGCCCGAGTGGCCGTGGTCGCGGCCCGGGTCCCCGGCTACCGCGTCGCCGCCGCGGCGGCCGACGGACAGGCCACCCGGCTGCCCGGGGTCGGGGTCGCCGTCCACGCCGCCGACTGCCTCCCGGTGGCGGTGGCCGGTGCCGGGGGGGTGGCCGTGCTCCACGCCGGCTGGCGGGGCCTCGAGGCCGGCGTCATCGATGAGGGGGTGGCCGTCCTGCGCCGCCTCGGCGCCCGGGGTCCACTCGAGGCGACCATCGGCCCCGGGGCCGGCGGGTGCTGCTACCAGGCGGGCCCGGAGGTCCACGCCGCCTTCGCCGGCATCGACGGGGCGAGCCGGGGCCGCCGCGTCGACCTCAAGGCGGTGGCCCGCGCCCAGCTCGAGCGGGCCGGGGTCGAGCGCGTCACCGATGTCGGCCTGTGCACCCTGTGCGCCCCGCCCGGCCTGCTGTTCTCCCACCGGCGCGACGGGCCGGGCACCGGGCGCCAGGCGGGCATCGCGTGGCTGCGCTGAGCCCCGAGCGGGTGGCCGGGAACCTGGCCGGGGTGCGCGAGCGCATCGCCGCCGCCGCCGCCCGCGCCGGCCGCCGCCCCGACGAGGTGGCCCTCCTCGCCGCGGTCAAGTACGTCGCCGCGGCCGACCTCGCCATCCTCGCCGAGGCCGGGATCGAGCTCGTCGGCGAGAACCGGGCCCAGGACCTCGTGGAGAAGGTCGACCTCCACGGCCCGCGCTTTCGCTGGCACTTCATCGGCCAGCTCCAGAGCCGCAAGGTCAGGCTCATCGCCCCCCGGGTCGAGCTCATCCACTCGGTGGCCACCGCCTCGGCCCTGCGCGAGCTCGCCCGCCACGCGAGGCCCGGGCTCGAGGTGCTGATCGAGGTCAACCTCGCCGGCGAGGCAGGCAAGGCCGGGGTGGCCCCGGGCGAGCTCGACGCCATGATCGCCGCCTGCCCGGTACCCGTCGTCGGGCTCATGACCATGCCCCCGGCCGCGGGGGGCGAGGGGGAGGGGAGCCGGCAGTGGTTCGCCGCCCTGCGCGAGCTCGCCGCCGAGCGCGGCCTGCCCGAGCTCTCCATGGGGACAAGCCAGGACTTCGAGGTCGCCGTCGAGGAGGGGGCGACGATCGTGCGTATCGGCTCGAGCCTTCTCCGGTAACGTTCGCCGCGTGCAGGGAATCCTGCCGGCGCGACGAAACTGGAACACCTGATGGCGCTACGAGACTCATGGCATCGCGCGCTCGTCTACTTCGGCCTGGCCGAGGACAGCCTCCACGAGGAGCACGAGCGCGAGTCCGTCCGCGAGCCGCCGCCCGAGCCCGAGGAGCGCTACGCCGCCGAGCGGCCCAACGTCCGGCGCATGCCGGCCCGCCGCCGCCGCGACGAGTTCGACGACATCTTCGCCGACGACGACGACGGCGGCGGCCGCCAGACCGCCGTCCTGCGCTCCGTCCCCGGCGGGCGGGCGGCCAACGGCCGCGGCGGCGTCCGCGTCCACCTCGTCCTGCCCAAGTCGTTCAACGACGCCCAGCAGGTGGCCGACAAGTTCAAGGACAACGTCCCGGTGATCCTCAACCTCCAGGGCGTCGAGAACGACCTGGCCAAGCGGCTGATCGACTTCGCCAGCGGCCTGACCTACGCCCTCGACGGCGGCATGCAGCGGATCGCCGAGAAGGTGTTCATGCTCACCCCGCGTAACGTCGAGATCTCCGCCGAGGAGCGGGCCCGGCTGATCGAGAAGGGCTTCTTCAACCAGAGCTAGCCCCCGCCGCGGGAGGGATCACCGCCTCGGCGGCGAACCAGGGAGGTCAGGACACCCCGCATACGGGCGGGCAATCCACTCTTCTCGGAGGCGAAGATGAGCCACATGGAGCAGGGCACCACCGGCACGGCGCCGCTGGCCCGAGGACGCGGACGCCTCGGCGCCGCCTCCCGGCGGGCGGTCGAGTACTTCGTCGATCCCGGCGAGCCCCTCTACGCCGACCCGGAGCCCTCGAGCCAGGACACCGCCGAGTTCGCCGCCGACATCCCCCGGCCGGCCCCGGTCGCCACCGTCGTCCTCCCCCTCACCCGCTCCGGCGCCTACGAGCGCGAGGCGGTCGACGCCCGCCTGGCCGAGCTCGAGCGCGAGCTGGCCGCCGCCCAGGCGGCGGCGGCGACGCCCCGCGGGGCCGAGGCCGAGATCCAGTACCTCGGCGAGGAGACGGCCGAGATCCTCCGCGTCGCCCACCAGAAGGCCGAGGACCTGGTGGCCCGGGCGACCGCCGACGCTGCCGCCCTGCGCGCCGCGGCCCAGGCCGACGCCGAGGCGACCACCTGGGACGCCGAGCAGCGCCTGCGCCAGCTCGACGCCGAGACCGACGTGATCTGGGCCGAGCGCACCCGCCTCACCGACGACACCCTCCGCCTCGCCGCCGCCCTGCGCCAGATCGCCGAGAGCGCGGTCGAGCGCTTCCCGGCCGCCGCCGAGGAGCCGGCCACGCCGGCCCCGGCGCCGGTTCCCTCCCGGGAGCAGCCGGAGGCGGTCGGGGCGACGGGAGGCTGAGAGCGCCCCGTCAGGCGCCGGGCGCCGCCCGCCGCCTCCCCGCTGGCCGGCCGACCCGCGCCGCCAGCGGCGCTCCGAGGACGGACACCCCGGCCATGGCCAGGAAGGCGGCCGCCGGGTGGTGGACGAGGATCTGGACGATCAGCGCCACCGCCAGCCCGCCGAGGTTGCCCGCCATCCACACCAGCGCCCCGGCGGTGCCCGCCGCCGCCCCCGCCAGCTGTTCGGCGGCGGCGAGGACCACGGGCAGGGCGGGGAGGAGAAACCCCCCCATGACCACGAGCACGGCGGCCCGCGCCCCGAGCCAGGGGACGACGGCCAGGGCGGCGCAGCCCAGTGCGCTCGCCGCCACCGCGGCCTCGAGGTAGACCCGCTCGCCCCCACGCCGCGAAACCGCCGGGGCCAGCGCCGCGCAGCCGGCGACCCCGGCCACGATCATCGCCACCAGCAGCACCCCGGCCGCGGTGTCGGAGACCCCGTCCGGGTGCAGCAGCGCCTGGAGCCAGGTGGCCAGGGCCACGAACACCCCGAAGCCGAGCAGGACGAGACCGCAGAGGATGCGCATCTGCGGGAGGGCCCACAGCCCCCGCACGGCGGCCAGGCTCCCCACAACCGCTCCCCCCGGGCTGGCCTCCCCGGCCCTCGAGGCACCCGGACGGCGCAGGAGGGCGGCCAGGACGGCGGCGGCGGCCACCGCCAGTCCGGCCTCGACCGCCAGCAGCCGCTCGAGGTGGCCGTGACCGCCCAGGGTCGGCCCGAGCAGGAGCGCGGCGAGCATGCCGACGAAGTTCCCCCCCGATCCGATGGCGATCCCGGCAGCCCGCTCCGGCGCCGGCAGGTACTCGGCGGCGAGCTTGCCCGCCGCGCTGAGGACGACCGGCTGGGCCACGGCGACCACCACCTGCCCGGCCATGGCCCAGGCGAAGCTCGCGCCGCCGAGGCGGACCAGCCCGCCGGCGGCCACCAGCCCCGCCCCGGCGGCCAGGGCGGGGCGAAACCAGCGGTCGAGGAGGAGGCCGGCGGGGATGGCCAGGACGACGTAGAGGAGGGGGAAGATCTCCGAGAGCCAGCCCACCGCGCCCTCGGAGACGCCGTAGCGGCGGGCGGTGTCGGTGGTGATGGCCGCATAGGTCAGCCACAGCATCTGGGTGGCCGCCGCCACCAGGGCGTAGCCGACGATCACCCGCCGACGCCCGGCCCCGGCCGGGTCGGGCGCCGCCGGCGCCCGCGCCGGCGAGCTCGGCCTGGCGGTGGCGGCCACCGTGCTCAGCCCGGGCGGTCGGCCTTCGACCGCGCCGCGGCAGCCGTGCCCGCCTGGCGGCGCTCGGCCAGGAGCCCCTTGAAGGCGTCGTGGACGACCTTCAGCCGCAGCCGGCGCGGACCGCCCAGCAGGTTGAACACCAGCCGCAGGTGGGGGCGGTCGATGACCACCACCGGCCGGCGTCCCACCGCCGCCCGCTCGATGGCCTTCGCCACCGTCGCCGGGTCCATCGCCTTCTCATACGAGGTCCCCCCGGTCGGCCCCCACTCGTGCTCCTCGCGCAGCTGGTCGGTCCGCACGTCGCCCGGGCAGACCGCGCACGCCCGCACGCCGCTTCCCGCCAGCTCGTGGTGGAGCACCTCGGCCAGCCCGATCAGCGCCCACTTGCTGGTGCAGTAGGAGGTGTAGGACGGACCGCCGATCAGCCCGAGCTCGGAGGAGACGAGGACGATGCGCCCGAAGTCCCGCTCGCGCATCCCCCCGAGCACGGCCTGGGTGAGCCAGAGCCCGGCCCCGGCGTGCAGGCGGTAGCTGTGCTCGAAGTCGACCGGCCTGACATCCTCGACGAAGTCGCGGCGCAGGGCACCGGCGCAGCTCACCAGCACCTCGACCGGCCCGAGGGCCGACTCGACCTCGGCCACGGCGCGGGCGCACTGCGCCGGATCGGTGAGGTCGGCGGCCACCGCGTGTGCCCTGCCCTCGGGCAGGGTGGTCAGCGCCCGGTGGAGACCCTCGGCGCCGCTGGCCACCAGCCCGACCTGGGCACCCAGCCCGGCGAAGTGCTGGGCGCAGGCCAGCCCGATTCCCCGTGAGGCCCCGGTGACCAGCACCGTCCTGCCCTCGAACTCCGACCCCGACACCGCACCCTCCAAGCGCTCGAAACCATGAGACGCCAGCCCGCCGCGGGATCCGCGCCGACCCGTCGCCGCCAGGAGCCTATTCGCCCAGGCGGGCCGTCGCCTCGATCGCGACCAGCAGACCCGGCGCGTGCAGCCCCGCCACCCCGTAGATGGCGGTGGCCGGAGCCACCATCCCCAACGCCTCGCGATGGGCCCGACCGACCGCCTCGCCGTTGGCGGCGATGTCGACCACGAAGATGCGGGTGCGCACCACGTCTCCGGCGCCGCCGCCCAGGGCCACGACTGCGGCCAGGACCGCGGCCAGCGCCCCCCGCGCCTGGTCGTAGGCGCTCTCCCCGGCGGCGGTCGTCCCGCTCACCTCGATCACCCCGTCGCGGCGGCAGGCGCGGCTCGAGCCGCACTGCTCCTCCCACGGGCTCTGCGCCGGGATGCGCTGCACCCACGGCATCCTACGCGCCCCCGCATCCCGTCGGGTCCCACCCGCGCCGCCGATCTCGGCGTGGCGAGGGGCGGACAGGCTACCCTCCCACCCCATGGCGATCGGCTTCATCGGCTCGGGCAACATGGCCCGGGCGCTCGCTCGCGGCCTCGGCCAGCCCGTGCTGGCCACCGATGCCGGCTCCGGCCGGGCCGCCGCCCTGGTCGCCGAGCTCGGCGGCGAGGCCCCGGCCGCCAACGCCGAGCTGGCGCGGGCGGCCGAGCTCATCCTCCTCTGCCACAAGCCGGCCCAGCTCGAGGCGGTGGCCGCCGAGATCGCCCCTGTCGCCCGGCGCGTGGTCTCCCTCCTCGCCGGCGTACCCCTCGAGCGCCTGCGGACCGCCTACCCCGAGGCCGAGATCGTCCGGGCCATGCCCAACACGGCGGTCGAGGTCCGCGAGGGCGTGACCTGCCTGTGCAGCGCCGGGGCCCCCGCGCTCGGACCGGTGGCCACCGCCCTGTTCGAGCAGGTCGGGCTGGCCGTCGAGCTCCCCGAGCGCCTGATCGAGGTGGCCACCGCGGTCAGCGGGGTGGCGCCGGCCTACGTGGCGCTGATCGCCGAGGCGTGGATCGACTCCGCCGTGCGCCACGGCCTGCCGGCGGCCCAGGCCGCCGACCTGGTCGGCGCCTCCCTGCGCGGCTCGGCGACGCTCCTGCGCGCCCGGGGGATGGACACCCTGGCCGTCCGCCGGGGGGTCACCTCGCCCGGCGGGGTCACCGCCCGCGGCCTGGCCGCGCTCGAGCAGGCCGGCCTGCGCGCCGCCTTCGCCCAGGCCACCGACGAGGTGCTCCGGTGAGCGTCCTCCCGCTGCTCACCCTCCGGGTCGACGTGGCCAGCTTCCTCAGCGCCCTGATCTGGGTCTACACCCTGGTCATCATCGCCTACATCGTCTCGACCCTCGTCCTCTCCATGGGCCTGCGCATCCCCTACTCCCGGTCGACCGATGCCGTGCTCGGCTTCCTGCGCGACCTCTCCGAGCCCTACCTGCGCATCTTTCGCCGCTTCATCCCCGCCTTCGGGGCGTTCGACTTCAGCCCGATCATCGCCATCTTCGCCCTGCGCATCGTCGGCGGCGTCGTCGTCAGCCTGATCCGCGGTTGACGTGGCCGGCGCTCGCGGGGCATGGCTGCGAGCCGGGCTCGTCCTCGCCTGCGTCGTCGTCCTCGACCAGTTCACCAAGCACCTGATCGACCGCTCGATCGGCCCCGGGGAGCACCGGTCGCTGGTGCCCGGCGTGCTCGAGCTCGTCCACGCGGTGAACAACGGCGTGGCCTTCAGCGTCTCGGCCGGCGGCCCGCGGCTGGTGGTGGCGGTGATCGCCGTGGCCATCGCCGCCATCGTCGCCTACTTCGTCACCCACGTCCACCGGCCGCTGCTCTGGCTGCCCGCCGGCCTGATGGTCGGCGGCGCCGTCGGCAACCTGGCCGACCGGGTACGCAGCGGGGCGGTCACCGACTTCATCAAGCTGCCCCACTGGCCGGCGTTCAACCTCGCCGACACGTCGATCACCCTCGGCGTCATCGCCCTGCTCCTCGTCCTACGCGACGATGCACCTTCGCGTCCCGGCTGAGGCCGCCGGGGCACGCCTGGACACCTTCCTGGGCACCCAGGTCGGCTCCCGCGCCCAGGCCCAGCGGCTGCTCGAGCAGGGCCGGGTGCGGGTCGACGGTCACCTGGTGCCCAAGCGCCACGCCCTGGCCGCCGGGGAGACCATCGTCGTGGAGCCGGCCGAGGACCGCCCGCCCGGTGGGGACGCGCCGGGTCGCGAGGCGGCCAGCGCTCCATACAGAATCCTCTACGCGGACGACGACCTCCTCGTCGTCGAGAAGCCCCCCGGCGTCGTCGTCCATCCCGCCCGCGGGCACCGTCAGGGCACGCTCTCCCAGGCCCTGGCCGCCCGCGGGGCCGAGGGTGGTGATCCGTGGCGGGCGGGCATCGTCCACCGGCTCGACAAGGACACCTCGGGCCTCCTGGTGGTGGCCAAGCACGCCGAGAGCCATCGCCGGCTGAAGGCGGCCCTGGCCGCCCGCCTGATCACCCGCGAGTACCTGGTGCTGGTCGACGGGCGCCCGCCGGCCCGCACCGGGACCATCGAGGCGCCGCTCGGCCGCGACCGGCGGGTGCGCACCCGCATCTCGACCGACTCCGACGAGCCCCGGGATGCGCGCACCCACTTCGAGCTCGTCCGCGCCCTGCCCGCCACCACCCTCCTGCGCGCCCGCCTGGACACCGGGCGCACCCATCAGATCCGCGCCCACTTCCTGGCCATCGGCCACCCGGTGTGCGGCGACCCCGAGTACGGGCGTCCCGGCGCCCTCGGCCTCGAGCGCCAGTTCCTCCACGCCGCCCGGCTCACCTTCGCCCACCCGTTCACCGCCGCCCCGCTCGATGTCGAGTCGCCGCTCCCCGGCGATCTTCAGGCCGCGTTGAAACGGGCGGAAAGCGGGTAGAGAGGAGGCGGGAGGTCGCCCCGCGACCATCCCGGCACGATGGATGGCGGGCCGGACCGCCGGAGGTAGGGGAAGGGCGGACCGGCCCGCACATCCGTCTAACGACGGGGATGGGCAAAACTTGCGTATCCTCCGAAGGGCATCGCCATTCGATCCGCTCGTAAACAGCGGGTCGCGGCCCTGCCCGGGTCTCGGAACCCGGGTCCCGCGACCCGGTCGGGCGGACGGGAAACCACACCAGATCAAGGGAGCAGTACCGTGGCTCAAGTCGGAATCAAGGAGCTGCTGGAGGCCGGCGTCCACTTCGGCCACCAGACACGCCGCTGGAACCCCAAGATGCGCCGCTTCATCTTCGGTGAGCGCGGCGGCATCTACATCATCGACCTGATCAAGGCCCAGCGCCTCCTCGACGACGCGCAGCAGTTCGCCGGCGAGGTCGCCCACCGCGGGGGCACCGTCCTCTTCGTCGGGACCAAGAAGCAGGCCCGCGACTCGATCAAGGACGTCGCCGAGAGCGCCGGCATGCCCTACGTCAACCACCGCTGGCTCGGCGGCCTGCTCACCAACTTCCAGACCATCAGCCAGCGCATCAAGCGCCTCCACGACCTCGAGCGCTACGAGGCCGAGGGCCAGCTCGCCCTCCTGCCCACCCGCGAGCGCCTCGGCGCCCTGGCCGACCTCGCCAAGCTGCGGGCCAACCTCGGCGGGGTGAAGAACATGAAGGGCGTGCCCAGCGCCATCTTCATCGTCGACCTCAAGACCGAGGCTATCGCCGTGGCCGAGGCCCAGCGCCTGCGCATCCCCATCATCGGGCTCGTCGACACCAACTGCGACCCCGACGGGATCGACTTCGTCATCCCCGGCAACGACGACGCCATCCGCTCGTGCGCCGCCATCACCCGGGCCATCGGCGACGTCGTCGCCCAGGGCTCCCGCGTCTACCGCGACGAGCAGGAGCGCGTCCGCCTCGAGGCCGAGGAGCGTGCCCGCCGCGAAGCCGAGGAGCGCGCCCGCCGCGAGGCCGAGGCCCAGGCCCGGCGCGAGGCCGAGGAGCAGGCCGCCCGCGAGGCCGTAGCCCAGGCCGCCGCCGCCGAGCAGGCCGCCGCCGCCGCCGTCGCCGCCAAGGCCGCCGCCGCCGAGCAGGCCGCCGCCACCGTCCGGGCCGGCGCCGCCGCCCGAGGCGCCGCCGCCGCCGCCGCGGCCAAGGCCGCCCAGCAGGCGGCCGAACCCCCGCCCCCGCAGGCCGCCGCTCCGACGGCGCCGACGGCCCAGACGCCCCCGGCTCCCGAGGCGCCCCCGGCTCCCGAGGCGCCCCCGGCTCCCGAGGCGCCCCCGGCGCCCCCAGCGCCGGTGACGCCCGTACCCGCCGCGGTCGAAAGCCCCGCCCCCGACGATCCGGTCGAGGATCCCGCTGCCCCGCCCGCCACCGCCGACCCGCCGGCCGCCGCTGACCCGCCGGCCGCCGCTGACCCGCCCGCCGGCGCTGACCCGCCCGCCGCCGCCGGTGACCCGCCCGTCGCGGCTGACCCGCCCGCCGCCGCCGAGGCCCCGGACGCCTCCTCCGAGGCCCCGGCCCCCGCCGGGGACGCCCCCGCCGGGGAGTCCGCGCCCGCCCCGACGTCCGAGGCCCCGGTCGCCGCCCCGAGCGGACCGGTCGGGCCATGACCGAGATCAAGGCCGCCGACGTCAAGGCCCTGCGCGACCGGACCGGCGCCGGGATGATGGACTGCAAGAAGGCCCTGGTCGAGTCCGACGGCGACGTCGACCGGGCGATCGAGATCCTCCGGGTCAAGCAGGGCAAGCGCATCGAGGATCGGGGGACCCGGGCTGCCTCGGAGGGGACGATCCAGTCCTACGTCCACTCCAACGCCAAGGTCGGGGTCATCGTCGAGGTCGACTGCGAGACCGACTTCGTCGCCCGCAACGCCGACTTCGTCGCCTTCGCCCGGGACGTCGCCCTCCACATCGCCGCCGCGGCCCCGCTCTACCTCAGCGAGGACGATGTCCCCGAGGCGGCCCGGGCGGCCGAGCTGCGGATCTTCGAGGCCGAGTCGGCTGAGAAGCCGGAGAATGTCCGCGAGCGGATCGCCGCCGGCAAGCTCGCCAAGTGGCACGAGGGCGTGGTCCTCCTCAACCAGCCGCACGTCAACGGCGACAAATACGACGGCAAGACGATCCGCGAGCTCCAGGTCGAGATGGCGGCCAAGACCGGCGAGAACGTCGTCATCCGCCGCTTCCAGCGCTTCGCCGTCGGGCAGTAGGGCGTGCCGCCCGCCGCCGCCCGGCGGACCGGCCCGAGCCGGGGCGGGCCCCGGCGGGGGAGCCTCCGGCCCAGCGGCTAGCATGGCTCGCTGTGGCTGAGCCGGTGTTCAAGCGGGTGCTGCTCAAGCTCTCGGGCGAGGCCCTGATGGGCGAGCTCGACTACGGCGTCGACCCCATCCGGCTCAAGGCCATCGCCGGCGAGGTCCAGGCGGTGGTCGAGACCGGCGTCGAGCTGGCCATCGTCGTCGGGGCCGGAAATATCTACCGGGGCATGCGCGGGGCGGCCGCCGGCATGGATCGGGCCACCGCCGACTACATGGGCATGCTCGCCACCGTCCTCAACGCCCTCGCCCTCCAGGATGCCTGCGAGACCCAGGGGGTCCATACCCGGGTCCAGTCGGCGATCACCGTCCAGGAGGTCGCCGAGCCCTACATCCGCCGCCGGGCGATGCGCCACCTCGAGAAGAAGCGGGTGGTGATCTTCGCCGCCGGGACCGGGAACCCGTTCTTCACCACCGACACCGCGGCCGCCCTCCGGGCCAGTGAGATCCACGCCGAGGCGATCCTCATGGCCAAGAACGGGGTCGAGGGCGTGTTCAGCGCCGACCCCGCCCTCCACGCCGACGCCACCTTCATCCCCGAGATCACCCACATGGAGGCGGTCCAGCGCCGCCTCGGCGTGATGGACGCCACCGCCCTGACCCTGTGCATGGAGAGCTCGCTCCCCCTCTATGTCTTCAATATGGACGACGAGCGCAACATCACCCGGATATTGTCCGGTGAGAGGGTGGGAACGTTGGTGGCGACGAGATGATCGAAGAGCTACTCGAGGAAGCGGATGGGCGGATGGAGAAGTCCGTCGAGGCCACCAACCACGAGTTGGCCACCGTGCGCACCGGCCGGGCCAGCCCGGCCCTGCTCGATCGGGTCGTCGTCGACTACTACGGGGCGGCCACGCCGCTGCGCCAGATGGCCACCATCTCGGCTCCCGAGCCGCGGATGCTCACCGTCCAGCCCTACGACAAGTCGTCGATGAAGCTGATCGAGAAGGCGATCAGCAACTCCGACCTCGGGCTCAACCCGTCCAACGACGGCAACGTCATGCGCCTGGTGATCCCCGAGCTCAACGAGGAACGTCGGCGCGACCTGGTCAAGGTGGCCCGCCACATCGCCGAGGAGGGGCGCATCGCCATCCGCAACATCCGCCGCGACGTCAAGCATGACCTTCGCGAGCTCAAGGATGCCGGGGAGGCCGGGGAGGACGACGAGCGCCGGGCCGAGGCCGAGCTCCAGCGCCTGACCGACTCGCACATCGGCGCGCTCGACACCCTGCTCAAGGCCAAGGAAGAAGAGATCCTCGAGGTCTGATGAGCGACGGCCCCCGGTACGTCGCCATCATCACCGACGGCAACGGGCGCTGGGCCAGGCGCCAGGGGGTTTCGGTGGCCTCCGGTCATCGCGCCGGGGCCGACGTGGTCAAGGCCCGCCTGCGGGACGCGGTCGAGCTCGGCGTGCGCGAGCTCACCGTCTACTCGTTCTCCACAGAGAACTGGGCCCGCCCGCGCCGCGAGGTCAGGGCCCTGATGCGCCTGTTCAGCGAGCGCATCCTCCGCGAGACCCCCGAGCTCCACGCCGAGGGCGTGCGGATGCGCTTCATCGGCCGGGCCGACGGCGTCGACCCCGGCCTGCTCGAGCAGATGCGGTGGGCCGAGTCGACCACCGACGCCAACGACCGGATCACCCTCTTCGTCGCCTTCAACTACGGCGGGCGGGCCGAGATCATCGACGCCGCCCGCCGCTTCGACGGCGGCGACGAGGACGACTTCCGGGCCTTGCTCTACGCCCCCGAGATGCACGACCCCGACCTCGTCATCCGCACCTCCGGCGAGCAGCGCCTCTCCAACTACCTGCTCTGGCAATCGGCCTATTCCGAGTTCGTCTTCCGCGACGAGCTCTGGCCCGACTTCACCCGGGAGGCCTTCGAGCAGTCGCTGGCCGAGTACACCGGCCGGCGACGGCGCTTCGGCGGGCGCACGCCCTCGTGAGCACCGGTGGTGGCGGTTCCCGCCGCGGCGGCGCCACCGGCGCCCGGCGCCCGCCCTCGGGCCGGGGCGGCCGCCGCCGGGCCAGGCCCCGCAAGAAGCGCTCGGAGCTGACCGGACGGCTCATCGTCGCCCTTCCCGCCCTCGTCGTCACCCTGTTCATCGTCGCCCGCGGCGGCCTCCTCTTCACCCTCGCCCTGCTCGCCCTCGGCTGGGTCTGCCTGGACGAGCTCTACCGCATCCTCGGCCGAACCCACCCCATCAGGCTGGCGGGCTTCCTCGGCCTGATCGGCGTGCTCCTCGCCGCCCAGTACGGCAACCAGCACCAGATCCTGCTCGTCCTGGTGGCGCTGGTCCCCGTCGCCTTCGGGCTGGCCCTGGTCATTCCCCGGGGCGGGACCCTCGGCATCGCCACCATGCTCCTCGGCGTCTGGTGGATCGGGCTGGCCCTGGCCCACGCCGTGCTCCTGCGCAAGCTGCCCCACGGCAACGGGGTGGTCATCGACGTGCTTGTCGGTACCTTCGTCGGCGACACCGCCGCCTATCTCGGCGGGCGCATGTTCGGCCGGCGACCGCTCGCCCCCCGCATCTCCCCCAACAAGACCGTCGAGGGCCTGGCGATCGGGATGGTCATGGCGGTCGCCGGGGTGGTCTTCGCCAGCGTCTACCAGGACTGGATGGACCTGGGCAAGGCCGCGCTCCTCGGCCTCGCGGTGGCCGTGGCCGCGCCGCTCGGCGACCTCTTCGAGTCCTTCATCAAGCGCGAGGCCGGCACCAAGGACACCGGCACCCTGTTCGGACCCCACGGCGGGGCCCTCGATCGCCTGGACGCGGTGCTCTTCGCCGCCGTGGCCGGCTACTACGTCTGGGCGGCCATGGTCTGAGCCGGCGCCCGAGGCGGGAGGCTGGCGCCCGTACCATGGCCGGGTGCGCTACCTCATCGACGGGATGAACGTGATCGGAACCCGCCCGGATGCCTGGTGGCGGGACCGCCATCAGGCCATGGTCCGGCTCGTCGACCTCCTCGAGCGGTGGGCGGCGACCAGCGGAGCCGAGGTGACCGTGGTCTTCGAGAAGCCTCCATCCCCGCCGATCCGCTCCACCGTCATCGTCGTCGCCCACGCCCCCCGGGCCAAGCCCCACGCCGCCGACGACGAGATCGCCCGGCGCCTGGCCGCCGATCCCGAGCCGGGCAGCGTCCGAGTGGTCACCTCCGACAACTGGCTGGCCGACCGCTCGCGCGCCGCCGGGGCCACCGTCGAGGCCGCCGCGTCGTTTCGCGCCTGGATCGAGGACGGATCAGCCGGTGCGCAGGATTAGCCGGTTGCCCGACGGGTCCACCGCCAGCAGGGTGCCGTCGTCGCGCTCGGAGCCCGCGCCCAGCCGACGCCGCAGTGGCTCGAGGTCTCCGACCACGAGCTCGAAATGACGCATGCCCAGGGCGCCGGGCGGCGGCGGCGGCGCGCCGTCGCTGGCGGCGTGGTTGACCCCCAGGTGGTGGTGGTAGCCGCCGGCGGCGAGGAGCGACGACCGCTCCCACCGGGCCATGACGTCCAAGCCGATGGTCTCCCGGTAGAAGGCCTCGGCCACCCCGCTACTGGCCACCCGGAGATGGACGTGGCCCATCACCGTGCCGATCTCCACCTGCTCGGGCGGCAGGCTCCGGCCCGTCCCCGAGGTGAGGACGTGGTAGAGGTCGAGGGGATCGGTGGCCATCTGCACCTGCCCGTCCTCGAGCGGCCAGTCCTCCCGCCGGCGGTCGGCGTAGACCTCGACCCCGTTGCCGTCGGGGTCGTCGAGGTAGAGCGACTCGCACACCAGGTGGTCGGCGAAGCCGGTCAGCGGCATGCGGGCGTAGATGACCCGCTGGAGTGAGTGGGCGAGCTCGAGCCGAGAGGGGACGAGGATCGCCAGGTGGAAGAGGCCGGTGCAGTCGACCGCCGGCGGGGCGTCGGGATCCTCGACGAGGATGACGAGATCCTCGTCCCCGGCGCCGAGCGCCGCCATCCCGTCGTCGATGCGATGGATCCACAGTCCGAGCAGCCCGGCGTAGAAGCTCATGGCGCGCCGCAGGTTGGAGACGACGAGGGTGACCGCGCCGACCCGGACCGCCGGGTCGATGCCGCTGCCCATCGCCACCGGGACCGGTCGGCTCATCGCGACCGGGGGGTGGCGAGGACGGTGGGCACCTCGAATACCTTACGGACGGCGCCCGCCGGCCGGGGGGCCGGTCGTCACTGATCCAAGTCGCTCCCGCCGCCGTAGTTCCCTGTCATGGTCTCCGAGCCCCTAGAGGACGGACACGGCCGGACGATCGGCGACGTCCGCATCTCGGTCATCGACCGCTGCAACTTCCGCTGCCAGTACTGCATGCCGGCCGAGGGCCTTCCCTGGCTCGACCGCGCCGATCTGCTGACCTTCGAGGAGATCGAGCGCATCGTGGCGATCCTGGCGCCGATGGGGGTCCACGACGTCCGCCTGACCGGTGGCGAGCCCCTCGTCCGGCGCGAGCTCCCGCGCCTGGTCGGGATGCTCAGGGCTATCGACGACGTCCACGAGATCTCGCTGACCACCAACGGCTACCTGCTCGAGCGTCAGGCCGAGGCCCTCGTCCGCGCCGGGGTCGACCGCTTCAACGTCTCGGTCGA
>JAXDHJ010000019.1:0-29140 GCA_034664565.1 Solirubrobacteraceae bacterium | reverse complement strand
CCGGGTCGTCCGCCGCGGTGTCCAGCGTTTCGAAGTGGTCGTCCGCGCCGGCCAGCAGCTCGGGCGAGAGGATCAGGACGTCGTCGACCAGGTCCCCGGGCATCCGGTCCGCGTTGGCCGCGTCGGTGACCAGCACACGCGGCTGCGAGTCGCGGACCCGGTGCTGGATGCCCTCGTCGCCGTAGAGCACGGACATCGAGAGCAGGATCGCCCCGACCTTCCAGGTGCCGAAGAACGCGGCGGCAGTCTCGGGCTCCGGGGGTAGCAGCATCGCCACGCGGTCGCCCTTCTCCACGCCGTGCGCGACGAGCGCGTTGGCGAACTGGTTGGCCTTGTCCTGCAACTCGCCCCAGCTGACCTCGCGCACGACGCCGTCGAAGTGCTCGTGCACCATGGCCAGCTTCTCGCGCGGATGCTGGTCGCAGACGTCGGCGGCGATGTTGTAGAGCTCGGGCACCTCCCAGCGGTGCTCGGCGCAGGCCTCCTGGTAGCTCGCGTCCATCCTCAGTCCTCGGCTTCCTGACTGGTCTTGATGCGCTCGTCGAGCTTGGCCATGACGTCGGGGTCGCGCAGGGTGGTGACGTCGCCGAGGGCCCGGCCCTCGGCGATGTCGCGCAGGAGGCGGCGCATGATCTTCCCCGAGCGGGTCTTCGGGAGGTCGTCGGCCCAGATGATGCGCTTGGGCCGGGCGAACTTGCCGATCCGGGCGGCGACCGTCTCCCGGATGGCGGCCACCACCGTATCGGTGCCCTCGGCGTCGCCCTGGAGGGTGACGAAGGCGCAGATCGACTGGCCCGTCGCCTCGTCGGCCTGGCCGATCACCGCCGCCTCGGCCACCTTGTCGTGGGCGACGATCGCCGACTCGACCTCGGCGGTGGAGAGCCGGTGGCCGGAGACGTTGACCACGTCGTCGATGCGGCCGATCACCCAGATGTAGCCGTCCTCGTCCTTGCGGGCGGCGTCGCCGACCAGGTAGACGGTCTCGCCGAAGCGCTTGAAGTAGGTCTCGATGAAGCGGTCGTCCTCCTTGTAGAGGGTGCGCAGCATCGACGGCCATGGACGCAGGATGACCAGCAGCCCCTGGCCGGTGTCGATCGGCTTGCCGTCGTTCTCGTCGACGACGTCGACCTTGACCCCCGGGAACGGGTGGGTGGCCGAGCCGGGCTTGGTGGCGGTGATCCCGGGGAGCGGGGTGATCATGATCGACCCGGTCTCGGTCTGCCACCAGGTGTCGACGATCGGGCAGCGCTCGCCTCCGATCACCTTGTGGTACCAGAGCCAGGCCTTGGGGTTGATCGGCTCGCCGACCGAGCCGAGCAGCCGCAGGCTGCTCAGGTCGAAGCGGCGGGGATGCTCGGCGCCCCACTTGATGCACGCCCGGATGGCGGTGGGCGCGGTGTAGAAGATGGTCACCTTGTAGCGCTCGCACAGCTCCCACCAGATGCCCTTGTGCGGGTAGTCGGGGGCCCCCTCGTACATCACCGAGGTCGCCCCGTTGGCCAGGGGGCCGTAGACGATGTAGGAGTGGCCGGTGATCCAGCCGACGTCGGCCGAGCACCAGTAGACGTCGTCGTCCTTGACGTCGAAGACCAGGCGGTGGGTGGCGCTGACCCCGGTCATGTAGCCGCCGGTGGTGTGGAGGATGCCCTTGGGCTTGGCCGTCGATCCGCTGGTGTAGAGGATGAAGAGCGGATCCTCGGCGTCCAGCGGCTCGGCCGGGCATTCGCTGGCCGCGGCGTCCATCGCCTCGTGGTACCAGACGTCGCGCCCGGCCTTCATCTCGCAGTCGAGGCCGGCGTGGCGCACGACGACGACGTGCTCGATGCAGGCGAGGTCGCCCATCACCGCGTCGACGTTCTCCTTGACCGGAGCCGTCTTGCCCTTGCGAGCCGCCCCGTCGACGGTGACGAGCACCCGGGCCTCGGAGAACTCCATCCGCTCGCGCACCGCCTCGGCGGAGAAGCCGCCGAAGACGACGTTGTGGGGGGCGCCGATCCTCGCGCAGGCGAGCATGGCGACGACGACCTCGGGGATCATCGGCAGGTAGATCCCCACCACGTCGCCCTTCCCGACGCCGAGGTCGCGCAGGGCGGTGGCGAAGCGCTGGACGTCGTGGAGCAGGTCGGCGTAGGTGATCGTCCGCTCGCCGCCCTCCTCGCCATGCCAGTGGTAGGCGACGCGATCGCCGCGGCCGGCGGCGACGTGGCGGTCGAGGCAGTTGTAGGAGGCGTTCAGCCGCCCGCCGCCGAACCACTTGTAGAAGGGCGGGTTGGAGTCGTCGAGCACCGTCTCCCACGGCTCGAACCAGTCGAGCTTCCCGGCCTGCTCGGCCCACCAGCCCCGCCAGTCCTCGTCGGCGCTCTCGTATATGCCCGGATCGGCGAGCAGGGCCTGCTCGCGGAACCCCTCCGGCGGCGGGAACGTCTCGACGTCGAGCAGGGAGGCGAGCTCCCGCTCGAGTTCGTCGGCGGCGCTCGGTTCAGTGGCCATGCTCAACCTCCCCTGTCATCTTGTGCCCGCCGAGGAGGCCCGGCCGGCGCGGTCGCATCGGCCGCCGCCCCTCGCCGGCGACCGGTCTGGGGCCAGCTTACCCGCTCGGCGGGCGACGAGACACGGCCTCTGCCCGCCGGATCGACGCCCGGCCCGCCGCCGGCGTCAGCGGCGCTTCTTGCGCTTCTTGGACGCGTTCGGCGCCGGCGTGCGCGCGGCCCGGGGGACCGGGGCCGGGGCCGGGACGACGTCCTTCACCGCCGCCACGGGCTCCTCGCCATCCCGGGTGGCACGCCGTTCGCGCAGGGTCTGCTGGGAGGGCCAGGGCTCGGCCTCGCCCGAGATCCAGGCCGGCGGCAGGGGGGTGGCGGTACGCCCGCTGATGAGCACGCCGAAGGCGACCAGCCAGAACGCCTGGAGCACCTGGAGGGGCGGGAGGATGACGATCAGGGCCCCGGAGACCATGCCCAGCACGCCCATGAACCGGGTCAGCAGGCCGGCGCGCATGGCGTTGAGGGGGATCATCACGAAGGCGAAGGCCAGCGCCACCTGGCTGGCGAAGGCCAGGGTGGTGAGCACCAGATGGGGTGTCGAGTTCGTGGCCTGATCGACGGCGTGGTGGCTGCCATCGCCGTGGCGGACGAAGGCGTGCGCCTTGACCACGTCGACGATCTGCGCCCCGAGCAGGCACGCGGCGCCGATGCCGGCGCCGCCCACGGCCAGGAGCAGGGCGGCCCGGGGCAGGCGGGGCAGGCGGGCGACCGTCGCCCGGTAGAGGTAGCGCAGGACGGGGATGATGCACAGGGTGCCCAGGGCGACGAGCACGGCGGCCAGGATCAGCCCGAACGCGTGGTGGTCGATGAAGGCCAAGCGGGCGGAATGGGGATCGACCGGGGCAGCGGCCTGGCCGTGGAGGGCGGGCGAGAGCCCCTGGAGGAGGCCGACGGTGGGCAGCCCGGAGAGGACGACGAGGGTGCCGTAGACCGCGCCGGCCAGCAGCAGCAGTCCGCCGGCGATGGCCGCGACCGCCACCCGGGGGCGCCCCGCCGCCTCCCATGCGAGCTGGCGCTCTCGGTCTTCCATCGCCGGGGGAGTCTAGACCAGGCAGACCCGGCGCCCGAACCGCCGCCGGGGGACGGGGAGGCGCCCCGGTCGAGAGCCGCGGTGCGGCGTGGACGCGGCCGCTCGACGGGGATACAGTGGCGGACGTGGACATTCGCGACGTCATGACCGCGTCGGTGGTGACCGCTCCGCCGGCGGCCACCGTCCGGGAGGTCGCCGAGTTGATGCGTGATCGCAACGTCGGCTCGGTCGTCCTTGCCGATCCGAGCGAGCACCCGGTCGGCTTCATCACCGACCGCGACCTGGCCATCTCGGTCGTCGCCGGCGCCGGCGACGGGCAGGCGGCGGCCAGCGACCACGCCAGCGCCCCGGTGGTCACGGCGACCACGGCCATGGACGTCGAGGAGGCCGCGGCGCTGATGGTGCGCCACGGGATCCGGCGCCTGCCCGTGCTCGACGGCGAGCGCCTGGCCGGGATCGTCACCCTCGACGACCTGGCGGTGCGCACCGGCGACCTCGGCCTGGCCCAGCACATGACGAGCCAGATCACCCGGGCCGCCCTCCCCGACTTCTACTTCCACGACCGCGGCGGGTGAGCTGCCCCGCCTGCGGCGGGGCGATGACACCCTGGCGCGAGGGGCTGCCGGCCGAGCCGGCCGGCGCGGCGCCGGTGCCCCTCTCGCGCTGCCGGCGCTGCGGCACCGCGGTGACCGAGGCCCCCGCCCCGCCCGGCGTGCACGAAACCGGAGCCTACGCCGGCGGGCGCCCCCGGCTGAGCCGGACGGCGGCGCCGCTGCTCGGTGCCTTCGATCGCCGCCGCCTGCGCCTGATCGACCGGCCCGGAGCCAGCCTGCTCGATGTCGGAGCCGGACGCGGGCGCTTCGTGGCCGCCGCCCGGGCCGCCGGCTACCGGGCCGAGGGGATCGAGCCCTCGCTGCGTGGGGTGCAGGCGGCCGGTGAGGAGTACGGGGTGACCCTGCGCCGGGAGGAGATCGCCGGCGCCCGGGTCGAGCCGGGGTCGCTCGGGGTGATCACCGCCTGGCACGTCATCGAGCATCTCGATGACCCCGGCCCGGCCCTGGCCACCCTGGCCGGATGGCTCGAGCCGGGAGGCGTGCTGCTCGTCGGCGTCCCCAACCTGGCGAGCCTCCAGGCCCGGATCGGCGGATCGCGATGGTTCCATCTCGACGTGCCCCGCCACCGGACCCACTTCACCGCCCGGGGACTCGTCCTCGCCCTCGAGGCGGCCGGCCTCGAGCCGCTGGGGACCACCCATCTCCTGGCCGAGCACAACCCGTTCGGCATGTGGCAGTCGATGGTCAGCCGCTTCACCCGCCGGCCGTCCTACCTCTACAACCTGCTCAAGCGGAACGCCGCCCTGCGCAGCCGCGACCTGCCGATCACCCTGGCCGGGCTCGCCCTCCTGCCCGCCGCCGTGGTGCTCGAGCTCGGGGCGGGCGCGGCGCGGCGCGGCGGCACGGTGGCCGTCCTCGCCCGGCGACCGGGCCGGCCGCTCAGGGCAGGCTGATCAGGCTGCCGAGCGTCCGGTAGCCCCGGACCGAGGGGTGGTCGCCGTCGGCGGTCAGCTCGGGCTTCATCCGCCCCGGACGCAGGGGGTCCTCGAGGGCGTGGAAGAACGGGTAGACCGGGACCTGCTCGTCGCGGCCGATCTGGTCTATGCGGGCGTTGAGCTGGTTGATCAGCGGCGCCGCCGTCGGCCAGCCGTTGTTCCAGGGCAGCACCTCGGCGAGGGCGACGCGCAGGCCGAGCGCCTTGCCCCGCTCCACCATCTTGCGCAGGTCGCCGGCCGCCGCCGAGACCGTCCGCCCCTGGGCGATGTCGTTGATCCCCCCCTGGACGATGAGGTAGCGGGCGCCGGCGGCGCAGTCGTCGAGGCGGCGGGCGATCTGGTCGGTGCGCTCGCCGAACACGCCGCAGTTGCGGAAGCGCACGTAGGCACCGAGGAGGCGCTGGGCCCAGTACTCGTACTGGCTCTGGTCGTCCTGCATCGGCCCGATCTGGCCGCGCACCGCCGGCGAGGGATCCCACAGGGGCGACCCGGCGGTGATCGAGTCCCCGAGGGCGGCGACCACCGCCTCGCCGCGGGCGGCCGAGGCCACCTGGCCGGCCGGAGCCGAGCCGCAGCCGGTGAGCACGGCGAGGGCGAGCAGCGCCGCCAGCCCGCCCGACGCGCCCCGCGTCACGGCAGCAGCTCCTCCACGGCGGCCAGGAGGTCGCCGTCGTCTCGCCGCCGGGCCGCCGGGGCCAGGCGGGCCAGGGCGTCGGCGGCGGCCCGCACGTGGGGCGGGGTGTCGGGCCCGGTGAGGACGACGAGCGGCCCCGGCAGGCGGCGGAGCTCGCCCCGGGTGACCGGCCAGCTGGCCAGGCCGGCGAAGTCGGCGAGCACCCCCCGGTAGGCCGCCCGGGTCCGCGCGTGGGCCGGGCCCTCGACGCCGCCGGCGAGCCACTCGGCGACCGCGTCCGCCGGCCCCCGCTCACGCAGGCAGCGCTCGAGCCGCGCCCGGTCGGCACTGAGGATCTCGGTCGCCTCGGGGACGAAGGCGAAGAGCAACGGGTCGAGGAGGACGGCGCCCGCCACCCGCGCCGGGTGGCGCTTGATCAGATCGAGCCCGACCAGGGCGCCGAAACCGACGCCCACCAGCAGGCAGCGCTCGACGCCGAGCCCGGCCAGGAGGGCCGCGGCGTCCTGGGCCTGCTCGGCCACCGTGGTCGCCGTGTAGGGCTCGGGGGCCCCGCTGGCGCCGTAGCCCCGGCGGTCGTAGACGATCGTGCGAGCACGACCCGACAGCCCGGCGACCACCGCCTCGAACCCGGCGGCGTCGGCGGCGAGACCGTGGATGAGGAGCACCGGCGAGCCGGCGCCGCGCGCCTCGAAGTGAAGCTCGACGCCGGCGCCTTCCATCATCGGCATGGCGGAAACGCTAGCGGGAGTGCCGGTGCGGCGCGGCGGACCCCCGCGCTACGCTTATGACATGGAAGGCTTCGGCGGAATGTTCGGCGACCCCGAGGAGCTGCAGCGTCGGATGGCCGAGTTCGCCGAGCAGATGCAGGGTCAGCAGCGGCTGGCCTGGGCCGACAACGCGATCAAGCTCGCGGTGGAGATGACGGTGGCGGCCATCAACCGGGTCAACGTCCAAGGCAACCCCGAGCAGCAGGCCCAGCAGATCCGCGCGATGATGGCGGTGGTCTTCCCCGAGGCGGTCACGCTCGTGCGCGAGGCGCGCGAGGGGCTCCAGTAGCGTCGGGCTCGGCGCCGCTCTCCGCCTCCCGCTCGGCGCGCCCGGCGCGGATCACCTCCTTGAAGGAGCGGAAGCGGAAGATCCCCACCAGGGCGCCGAAGCCGACCGAGGCGGTGAAGGCGGCGATGGCGATCTGCTGGCCGACGGAGTAGGCGGCGACGACGTCGCCGCTCGCGGTGGCGGCGAACACCCGCACCAGCAGCGCCTGCTGGACCCCGGCTCCGCCCGGGGTGAGGGGGACGGCCCCGGCCACGGCGTTGACCCCGAAGACGAGGAGCACGTTGCCGACCGAGCCGCCGACGCGGAAGGCGTCGAGGAGGAACCAGAAGGCCGCCGCCCGGCAGAGCCAGGCCACCGCCTGCACGGCGAAGACCTCGGTCATGTAGCGGCGGCGGTCGCGCAGGATGGTCAGGCCCTGGCGGATGCGGGCCCAGAACGCCCGCACCCGTCGGGAGAGCACGGCGAAGCCGACGAGACCGACCACGGCGAGGGTGGTGAGGAGGAACAGGGTGAAGCGGGGGTGGGCGGCCAGGTAGGAGATGTCGAAGGCGTTGAGCTTGGCGAAGTCCGGCGGCTTGGGGAAGACGCCCTGGGTGAAGGCGTAGACGAGCACGAGCACCCCGACGCCGGTGTCGAAGATCCACTCCACGGCGAACGCCGCGGCCACCGTCGGATAGCTCGCCCGGGGGATCGAGGTCTTGGTCAGGAACACCTTGATCACGTCGCCGCCCCGGGCGGGCACCACGTTGTTGAAGCCGACGGCGGCGAAGTAGGCGCCCCAGATGCGCCGCCACTGAAAGCTCTCCACCGGGTAGGCGGCGCGCAGGGTGTGGAAGATGGCCCGCGAGCGCAGGGTCAGGTTGGCCCCGAAGAAGAGCATGGCGAGGGCGAGGGCGCCCCAATGGACGGCGGCGAGGTCGGCGAAGAACCTCCCGACGGCGTCGAAGAACGCGCTCAGGCTGTGGCCGAGCGAGGCGGAGGCGAGGCTGGCCGGCACCGCTCCAGCCTACGCCGCCGCCGTCGCGGGGCCTACCCGCCGGCCAGCTGACCGGCGCTCGGAGTGGCCTCGTTGATCACCGTACCCGCCGCCTTGGACGCGGCATCGGTGACGGCGACCTGGGTGTTGGCGGCCTCGATCCCCGCCTTGTCGATGGTGCCGCCCTTGAGCTGGGTCCCCAGGGCCTGGAGCTTGTCGGAGAGGGCGGTGAGGGGGGAAAGCAGGCGCGATAGCAGCGGGCTCGATTTCGCGTCCTCGAGGGCGAGCTTGACCTCGTGGTAGGCGAAGAGGCCGGCGAGCCCGGCCTTGACCACGGCGAACTTGTGGTTGAGCAGGCCACCGCTGGTCAGGTTGCCGGCCTTGTAGGGCTTGTAGATGAAGTGGTGGAAGGCGCCGAAGGCCAAGCCGGCGTGGAGGATGAACTTGGTCTTGGGGAAGCTGGTGCTCTGGGTGGTGGTGGTGGTGGCGGTGCCCGAGTTGTTCTGACTCGTCGAGGTTGTGGTGGTGCTGCCACAGGCACTCAACCCGAGGACGAGCACGGCGAGCAGCGCGAGCAGCGAAATCCTGGGCAACCTGATCTCCTTGGTGACGCGGGTCGGGGGCTGTCGCCTACCCGGTGGCGACAGGGCCCAACCGCCGGCTTCACGGGCCGAGGGCCGGCTCGTCGAGGGCATCGAGGACCTCGTCCACGGCGCGGCGGACCGCCGCGCGCAGCTCGTCCCGGGCATGCAGATCGCCGATCTCGGCGGGAGTCCACCGCCGGGTGATGCGGACGCTCGGCCGCAGGTGGACCGCCGCCTTGGCCTGGTGGAGGAACTCCGCCATGCGGCGACGATCGGCGGCGCCGCCGGCGTAGCCGCGAAAGGCAAGCCACGGCCAGAGCTCGGCCTCGACGCTGTCCCGCGGGTAGCTGTGGACGCGCTCGAGATCCTCCTGCCACCCCGTCAGGTAGCCCTCGAGCCCGAGCGCGCCGCCAGCGAAGTACCAGCGCTTCTCGAACGGCGCCAACCAGTAGCCGAGGTGGCCGTTGGGCTCGGCCGCCCAGTCCTTACCGGCCACCAGGTCGAGCAGCCCCTCGACCCGACCGCCGCAGCCGTAGAAGCTCCTGGCCTGGGACCCGAGCTCGGCCGCCCAGGTGGCGAGGACGATCCGTCCGTCGCGGGGCTCGAGGGCCAGGCGCTGGAGGCAGACGGCGCCGGGCGGGCGCACGTGGCGGTGGCGCCCGTGGCGCACCTCCAGCCCGGTGGCGGCCGCGAGCTCGTCGGCAAGCTCGTCGGGGAGGAGCGGCACCCCGCAGGGCTACCCCGAGGCCGCGCCGAGCTCACCGAGCACCCGCAGGATCTCCTCGTCGTGGGTGGCGGGCTTGGCCTTGGCGAGGACGTGGCGCACCGTCCCGCCGGCGTCGATGACGAAGGTGGTTCGGCTGTTGGCGAAGTAGCGGCGGCCGTACATCGACTTCTCGACCCAGACGCCGTAGCGCTCGGCCACCGCGTGGTCGGCGTCGGCCAGGAGGGTGAAGTCGAGGTCGTAGCGGTCGTGGAAGCGCTTGACCTTGGCCACCGGATCCGGGGAGACGCCGAGCACCACGGCTCCGGCCGCCGCGTAGTCCTCGTGGTGGTCGCGGACCCCGCAGGCCTGGGTGGTGCACCCCGGGGTGTCGGCCTTGGGATAGAAGTAGAGGACGACCGGCCGGCCGTGGAGCTCGGACAGGCTGACGTCCGTCCCGTCCTGGTCGGGCAGGGTGAAGTCCGGCGCCTTGGTTCCGGTTTCGAGCATGCCGCGAAGCCTAGAGCGTCGGGCGCGTAGCCTTCTCGCCATGCCCGAGTTGCCCGAGGTCGAGATCACCGCTCGTCGCCTCGACGGCGCCCTGCGCGGCGCGCCGATCGAATCGGTGGCGGCACCGGGGATCAACGCCCTGAAGACCTTCGACCCGCCGCTGTCGGCCCTCGACGGTCGGGCCATCACCCGGGTGGGGCGACGCGGCAAGCAGTTCGTGATCGAGGTCACCGGCGAGCTCGTCCTGCTCGTGCACCTGATGAGCTCCGGACGCCTCCAGCTCTACGACAAGCGGGCCGGTCCGCGCGACCGGACCTCGCGGCTGCTGGTCCGGGTCCCTGAGGATCGCGAGCTCCGCCTGCGCGAGTTCGGGACCAAGCAGGCGGCCTGGGTCAAGCTCCTGCGCGCCGGCGCCCTCGAGGAGGAGGAGTCGATCGCCACCCTCGGCCCCGAGGCCTGGCCGGCGCCGCCGCCGGACCTGCGCGTCCTGCTGGCCGCGCCGCGCCCGTTGCACAACCTCCTGCGCGACCAGCGCATCATCGCCGGCATCGGCCGCTCCTGGGTCGATGAGATCCTGTGGACGGCGCGCCTGTCGCCGTTCAAGCGCGGCAACGACCTCGACGAGCAGGAGGCCGGCGCCCTGCGCCAGGCGATGATCGACGTGCTCGGCGGGGCGCTCGACCACTACGAGCGGGTGATCGCCCTCCCCATCCCCGACAAGCTCCCCCTTCCCCTCCAGGTCCATCGCCGGGCTGGGGAGCCGTGCCCGCGCTGCGGGGCGGCGATCGAGGCCGTCCACTACGAGGACTACGTGATGTGCTACTGCCCGCGGGAGCAGACCGGCGGGCGGGTGCTCAAGGACCGGCGGCTCTCGCGGCTGCTCAAGTGACCCGGGCGGCGCCGATCACGAGGCCAGGGGCAGGCTGAAGCGCACGCGGGCCCCGCCGTCGTGGGCCTCGGCATCGGCCAGCCAGATGCGCCCGCCGTGAGCCTCGACGATGGCCCGGGAGATGGCCAGCCCGAGGCCGGCATGGCCGCCGCTGCGGGCGCCGTCGCCCCCGCCCTGGAAGAACGCCTCGAAGACCCGGTCGCGGTCGGGGACCTCGATCCCCACCCCGGTGTCGGCCACCTCGACCTCGAGCGCCTCGCCGGCCAGCTCGGCCCGGACGGTCACGCTGCCGTCGGCCGGGGTGTGGCGGATGGCGTTCTGGATCAGGTTGAAGAGGACCCGCTGCACCTTCTCCGGGTTGGCGCGGACCGCCGCCAGGTGGGGCGGCAGCTCGGTCACCACCTCGACGCCCTTGGCCTGGGCCGCCACCCGCATCGCCGCCACCGTCTCGGCCACCAGCTCACCGAGCTCGACGTGCTCGACCGACCAGGCTATGTCCCCCGCCTCCAGGCGCGAGAGCTCGAAGAGGTCGTCGATCAGCGCGCCCAGGGCCCGTATGTGGGTGGTCATGCGGTCGAGGTAGGCGACCCGCTCACCCGGGGCGACGATGTCGTCGCCGAGCGCCTCGGCCAGGAGGGCCAGGGCGGTGATCGGGGTGCGCAGGTCGTGGGAGACGGCGGCGACGAGGTCGCGCCGGGCGGCGTCGGCCATGTCGCGCCCGGCCTCCTCGACGGCCAGGCGCTCGATCATGGCGTTGGTCGCCTGCGCGAGCTGCGCGAGCTCGTCGCTGGCACCGGTGACGATGCGCACATCCCGCCGGCCGTCACCGACCGCCTCGAGGCCGTCGCGGATGGCCTCGACGTCGCGCAGCACGCCGGCGGCGAGCGTCCGGGCGGCGAACACGGCGACCAGGCCGTTGAAGGCGATCGCCACCCCGATGACCAGGGCGTCGCGGGCGGAGACGAACATGAGGATGGTGAACACCGCGACCGAGAGGAGCATCTGGCCGATGGCGATGGCCACCGCGACGCTGAACTGGCGCCCGAGCATTCCCAGCCGGCACCGCCGGGCCGCCGCCACGTGAGCGGCGAGCACCGCCACCAGGGCGACCGGGAGCCACAGGGCGAACGCGGCCACCGCGTCCCGGCCGGAGTCGACCCGCCAGAGCAGGAGGGCCAGGGCGGCGGCGCCGAGGAGGACGAGCCCGAGCGAGCGCAGGCGGCTCATGGCTGGAAGCGGTAGCCGACGCCCCACACCGTCTGGATGAAGCGCGGCTGCGCCGGGTCGGGCTCGAGCTTGGCGCGCAGGCGACGGATGTGGACGGTGACCGTCGAGGTGTCGGTGTAGAACGAGTACTGCCAGACGGCATCCATCAGCTGGTTGCGCGAGAACACCTGTCCCGGGTGGCGGGCCAGGTAGAGGAGGAGGTCGAACTCGCGCTGGGTCAGGGCGATCTCCGCCTCGCCGAGATGGACGCGCCGGGCGGTGGGATCGATGCGCAGCTCATGGAAGGCGAGCGGCTCCTGCGACGCCGGCGCCGTGTCCATCCGCCGCAGCACGGCGTCGACCCGGGCGACGAGCTCGAGCGGGGAGAACGGCTTGACCACGTAGTCGTCAGCCCCCAGCCGCAGCCCGATCACCCGGTCGGACTCGACGCCCTTGGCGGTGAGGAGGATCACCGCCACCCGCGAGCGATCCTGATCGCGGATCCGGCGCATGACCTCGAGGCCGTCGATCCCCGGGAGCATGAGGTCGAGGACGACGAGGTCGGGCCGCCGGGCCGCCACCTGCTCGATCGCCTCGTAGCCGTCGCGGGCGATCCGCGTCTCATAGCCGGCGCGGACCAGATAGCGGGAGACGACCTCGGCGATGGTCGGCTCGTCATCGACCACCAGCACCGACCCGCGCACATGCCCCTCCGAGGAGGCGGCCGGCTGCGGCGTGGTGTGAGCGACCATCTGCCTGATTGTCTCACCCGGGAGGGCTCCCGTCCCCGCCCGGGCGGTCGTTCACCGACTGTTCAGGTGACCTCAGGCCGCTGGGCGTACATGGGCGTCGTAGGCGCGGATCGCCGGCCCGACGTAGGCCACCCCGGCCGGCGAGGTCCAGCGCACCCGCCAGCGGCGCCCGCGGCGGTAGCTCGAGTGGGCGGTCCAGTATCCGAGCGAGTTGGTGTGCCTGGTCAGCAGGCGATGGAAGGCGCCCCGGCCGTCGGCGACCTCGACCGCGACGTCGGTCGCCCCCCGGGCCGGCCGCGCCAGTCCCCAGAGCGAGACCCGACTCCCCGACCTGGTCACTGCCAGGGGCACTGGCCAGGCGCTGTAGGAGGGCTTGGCGGCACCGCCGGCGAACTCGAGCCCGGACTCGAAGCCGCCGTAGCGCTGGGCCGGCGGCCCGGACCGGGGCACGTCGTCGCGCAGCAGGTACTGACTGAAGAAGCGCACCCGGCGGTTGGCGTAGGCGATGCGCTCGGAGATGGCGATGTACTCGGCCTGCTGGGCCAGGGAGACCCCGAACACCGGGTCGGGCGCGCTCTGGATGCCGAACTCGGTCAGGTAGATCGGCGTGCCGGCGGGGATCGCCCCGGCCGCCGCCGCCCGGTCGAGGGCGGAGGTCAGCCGGCCGAGGACCCCGATGGTCACATCGTTGCGCCCCGGGGGGATGAATCCCGGTCCGGCGCGAGTGGTGTAGGCGTGGTGGGCGTAGCCGTCGATCGGCAGCGGCGAGCACGAGCTCGCCCGGCGGTACTGGGCGTCCAGGCACAGGGCGCCGCGCAGGAAGGTGAGCGGAGCCACCACGTTGCCCGTCCCCCGGGGCGCCGTCTCCCCCATCAGCACCCGCATGCCGGCGAAGTTGCCCGAGGCCCGCAGGCCGGCCACCCCGGCCTGGAAGAGTCCGCGGTAGATGCGCGGGGAGGCCGGCGCGTGGTTCTGGAACTGCGGGGCCAGGAAGACCGGCTCGTTCGGCTCGTTCCAGATCGAGAACAGCTTGACCTGCTGGCCGTAATGGCGCCCGACGGCGGTCATGAAGGCCTGGAACTCCTGGGGGTCGGGCCGCGTCACGTTGTCGACGGCTCCGGCCGTGGCCCACCGGGGCACCGGGCCCGACACGGTCAGGAGCACCTGCCAGCCGCGCTCGCGCGCCGCCTGGAGGACGGCGTCGTACTGGCCCCAGTCGTAGGCGGCCGGATCGGCGGCGTCAAAGCGGGGGCGGGTGGTGGCGTCCGGGCCGGGGGCGACGTTCTTCCAGAGCAGAACCACGCGCAGGGCATGCACGCCGAGCTGCTCGAGCTGGTGCAGGGCCCCGGGGCGAGCCTGGGCGTCGAGCAGGTCGCGCGGCGCCTCGAAGAGAACCGTCTGGTCGCGGGCGGCCTCGGCCGCCGGGGCGCTGAGGAGGCCGAGGAGGCAGGCGAGGAGGATGGGGAGTCTCAGTCGACGCACGAATGACGGAGGGTGTGGCACGCCGGGCTGGCGTGGGGACACCCCCATAAGACACGCTAGCCGGCGCCGTTGTTTCGCATAACCGCATATGGTGATCCGCCGCACCCGCCCGCGGACCGAGCTCGATGCCGACGCCACTGATCATCCAATGCGCGGTCACCGGGTCGGCCGACCCCGATCCCCACCGACGCCCGAACCTCCCGGTCACCGCCGAGGCGATCGTCGCCGAGGCGCTGGGGGCCTGGCGGGCCGGGGCGGCGGTCATCCACCTCCATGCCCGCGAGCCCGACGGCACCCCGACCCAGGACCCCGCGGCCTTCCGCCTCCTCCTCGACGGCCTGCGCACCGGCGGCTGCGAGGCGATCGTCAACCTCTCCTGCGGGACCGCCGGAGGGCGGGCGGTGCGCGACGAGCGGGTGGGACCCCTCGGACTCGCTCCCGAGATGGCCAGCCTCGACTGCGGGACGATCAACTTCGGCGAGCGGATCCTCGAGGGTGACCTGCCCTTCCTGCGCCGCATGGCGCAGGAGTTCGCCCGCCACCGCGTGCGCCCCGAGCTCGAGTGCTTCGACACCGGCCATCTCGGCCTCGCCCTCCAGCTGCGGGCCGAAGGGCTGCTCGAGGATCCGCTCGTGGTCCAGTTCGTCCTCGGAGTACCGGGGACCGGCGTCCCGGCCACGGTGGAGATGATTGAGCACCTTCGCCGCCAGCTTCCGCCCGGCGCGCTCTGGTCGGTCTGCGCGCTCGGCCGGGCCCAGCTCCCCCTCGGGGCCTACTGCATCCTCGCCGGCGGGCACGTGCGGACCGGCCTGGAGGACAACCTCTGGTTTCGCCACGGCGAGCGGGCGACCAACGCCGAGCTCGTCGCCCGGGTGGTGCGGCTGGCCGGCGAGCTCGAGCGTCCGGTCGCCACCCCGGCCGAGGCCCGGGCCATCCTCGGCTGCGCGCCGCGGCGAGGGTGATGAGCGCCGAGTCGGTGACCCCGGCCTACCGGGCGGTGATCTCGATCTCCTCGCCGATCGTCCTCCCGTGGGGGCGCCTGGAGGTGACCGGGCTCGAGCTGCTCCCGCCCGAGGGCGCTGTGCTCCTGGTCGCCAACCACGACAGCTACTGGGACCCGGTGGCCATCGGCGTCGCCGCCCGCCACCGGCGCCAGATCCGTGCCCTGGCCAAGGCCTCGATGTGGGGGATCCCGGGAATCGGCCGGGTACTGGACGGCATGGGCGCCATCCCCATCGTCCGCGGAGCGGGCGATGCCGGGGCCATCGTCCGGGCGACCGAGGAGCTGCGCGCCGGGGCGTGCATCGGGGTGTTCCCCGAGGGCACCCGGAGCCTCGGGCGCGAGCTGCGGGCTCGCGGGGGCATCGGCCGGCTGGCGGCGGCGGTCCCCGAGGCCCGGGTCGTCCTCTGCGCGGTGGCCGGGACCACCGACATCCCCCGCTTTCCCGCCCGTCCCCGCCTGCGGGTGGAGTTCTTCGCGCCCGCCGGCGGAGGGCTCGGCGACGGCGAGCCGGCCCGGGAGTTCGCCGCCCGCCTGATGGGCGAGATCCGGTCCCGGGCGCCGGTCGCCGCCGCCGGTCGGCGGTCGCCGCGCGCTCAGGCCGGCGGGCCCGGGGACGCCGCCTGACCCGTGCGGCCCGGCGCCGGGGCCTCCTCGGGCGCCGGGGCCGCCTCCGCCCCGCGGGCCTCGAGGCGGTCGCGCAGCTGCCCGCCGCGGCCGGCCGCCACCGCCCGGGTCGCCCGCTCGGGCGAGAGCTCGAGGCCGTGGTCGCCGGCGTAGTCGAGCAGCGCCTGGCGCTGCTCGCCCTGGTCGGCGGTGCGCAGGAAGAGCCAGGCGAAGAGGACGAGGGTGAGGATGGAGCCCTCGACCATGACGATCGCCCCCGCCGCCACCTGGTCGGAGATCGGGTCGAGGCCCCAGTAGCCCTCCCCGCCGCGGTAGGCCGGGTAGAAGACGGTGCCCGACCATAGGAAGACGTTGGCCAGGAGCGCGCCGAGGAGGCGCACGGCGATGACGTAGGCCAGGCGCCAGGCGTTGCCGAACCACGCGGGCATGGGGAGCGGGCCGAAGAGCGGCATCCACATGTTCACCCCGGCGGCGATGAACATGGCGTGCTCGAGGGCGTGGAGCGCCGGGTGGTGGAGCGCCGCCTGGTAGAGGACGGGCAGGTGCCAGACCAGGAGGTCGAGCGCCCACAGCGGGAGGGCCACCGCCGGGTGGGCGAGAACCCGCAGGCGGTCGATGGCCCGGATACGCAGGATCGGGGCCAGCAGCGGGCCGCTCAGGCCGAGCACGAGGAGCAGGGCTCCGAGGTCGGCGATGAGCAGGTGCTCGAGCATGTGCATGGAGAAGAGCTCGTCGGACACGTGCCCCAGGGGCGAGATGAGGGTGACCACGATGAGGATCAGCGCGCCGTAGAAGCACGCCTGCCGGGCCCCCGACAGCGGGCGGCCCTGGCGGCGCAGGGTGACCGCTCGGTGGGCGTAGGCGACCGACAGCAGGCCGGGGACGACGAGCTGGACCGGGGCGAGGGCACCGGCGACGTGGGCGAGGACGACGGGCATAGAGGGAGCCTACGCCCGCCGCCGCCGGCCCGGCCCCCGTCAGCCGCCGGCCACGAGCCCCACCCCGGCCAGGGCCAGCCCGATGCCCGCCGCCTGGAGGCGCCCGACCCGCTCGTGCAGGGTGATCCGGGCGAGGACCACGGTGGCCACCGGGTAGAGCGAGCCGACCACGGCGACCACACTGAGCAGGCCGTGGCGGTTGGCCAGGCCGTACAGGGCGCTGGCCGCGAGGTCGAGGAGCCCCACCGCAATCAGCGGTCCGCGCTCACGCCGCGGGGCGCCGAGGGGCAGGCGCAGGGCGCGGGCCACCACCAGCACGCTGAGGCAGCCGATGGCGTGGGAGAGCAGGAGCAGCCAGGCAAGGCCGCCGCGGACGCCGGTGTGGGAGCCGATGAAGTAGCAGCCGAAGCCGACCGCCGCCAAGAGGGAGAGGCCGACCGCCGGCGCCGTCCTCCCCCGGCCGCCGTGGGCCTCCGCCGAGCGCGTGGCGGCGACCACGCCGAGCACGGTGGCGGCCAGGCCGAGCGCCTGCGCCCGGGTCAGGTGGTCGCCGCCGAGCACACCGACGACCACCGGCAGGACGACCCCGGTGGCGCCGATCGGCGCCACCACGCTCATCACCCCGGTGGCCAGGGCCCGGTAGAAGAGGGTCAGCCCAGCGACGCCGGCCGCCCCGGCCCCCAGGGAGGCGAGCGCCTGGCCGGCGGTCGGCGCCGGGGCACCGGTGGCCACGACCAGGACGGCGGAGAGGAGGAGCCCGAGCGCCTGGATCCAGAAGATGACGACGACGAGGGGGAGCGTCCGGCTCTTGAGTCCGGCGCCGAAGTCGGCCAGCCCCCAGCTCAGGGATGCGGCCAGGGCGTAGAGGACGGAGAGCGACATCGTTGGCCAGGCTGGCAGCCGGCCGGTCGGGTTCGGGCCTGCGCAGTCGCGCTACCGGCCGGCCGGGCATCCTTTCCCCGGCCGGGCGGGTGGCTCAGCCGGTGAGGGCGATGGTGTGGAGGGTGATCTGCTGGGTCGGGCGGTCGCGACCGTCGGTCGGAACCTCCTCGATGGCGTCGATGACCTCCTCGCCGCCCTTGATCTGCCCGAACACCGTGTGCTTGCCGTCAAGCCAGGGACAGGCGTCGGCGGTGACGATGAAGAACTGGGAGCCGTTGGTGTTTGGTCCGGAGTTGGCCATGGCCAGGGCTCCGCGCACCACCTTGTGGTGGTTGAACTCGTCCTCGAACTGGTACCCCGGGCCGCCGGTTCCGGTCCCCTGGGGACAGCCGCCCTGGATCATGAAGTCCTTGATCACCCGGTGGAAGATCAAACCGTCGTAGAAGCCCTTTTCCGCCAGCTCGCGGAAGTTGGCGACGGTCTTGGGGGCGTCGGCGTCGAAGAGCTCGAACTCGATCGGGCCCTCCGAGGTGTTGATGGTGGCGGTGGACATCGGCTCCTCTCCTTTTCCTTGGTCTTGCTCTCGCGGCCGGCGCTCGACCCGCGTGCTCTACGCCTGAACCCGCTCCAGGCGCAACTCGTGGCCGCGGACCTGCTCGCCGCTGACCGTCTCGAGCACCCGCTCGACCTCGGTGGCGGGAACGCTGAGGATGGCGAAGCGCTCGAGCAGCTTGACGTCGCTCACCGCCTCACCGTCGAGTCCGGTCAGGCGGGTGATGGCGGCGACGATGTCGGCCACCCCGATGCCCTCGGCGCTGCCCCCGCTGGCCAGGAGCCGGACCTGGGGCTCGTCGGCGGCTCGGCTCACGTGCGGCTTGTCGTGGCGGCGAGGCTTCTTGGTCACCTGGCCGGTCACCGTGGTGGCACCCTCCGCCCACGGGGCGATCGACATGCCGATGTGGCGCTCGATGGCCTCCATCTCCCGGCGCTGGCGATCCTCGACGAAGGTGATGGCCCGGCCTGAGGCTCCGATCCGCCCGGTGCGGCCGATGCGGTGGACGTAGGTGTCGGGGCTGGTGGGGACGTCATAGTTGATCACGTGGGTGACGGTGGTGATGTCAAGGCCCCGGGCGGCGACATCGGTGGCCACCAGGAGCGGCACCCGGCCGCCCTTGAAGGCCAGCATCACCCCGTCGCGCTGGCCCTGAGTGAGGTCGCCGTGGAGCGCCTTGACGTTCATCCCCTTGTCGCGGAGCGTCCGGTAGAGCTGGTCGGTGCGGATCTTGGTCCGCGCGAAGATGATCGACTGGTCGGGACGCTCGGCCTCGAGCACCTCGACCAGCTTGGCCGCCTTCTCCCGCGTCTCGACCGGGAGCTGGAACTGCTCGACGGTGTCGATGGTCAGGGTGGCGGCGGCCACCCTGACGATCAGCGGGTCGTAGAGGTAAGCATCGGCCAGGGCCCGGATCGGCGGGGGCATGGTGGCGGAGAACAGCGCCGTCTGGCGGCTGTTGGGGGTCAGGGAGAGGATCTTCTCGACGTCCTCGAGGAAACCGAGGTCGAGCATCTCGTCGGCCTCGTCGAGAACGACGAAGCGGCAGTCGTGGAGCACGAGGGAATGGCGGGAGATGAGGTCGAGGACCCGGCCGACGGTGCCGACCACCACATGGCCGCCGGCCCGCAGCTGGGCCTGCTGGGTGCGGATGGGGGCGCCGCCGAACACGGCGACCACGTCGACCCCGCGGGTCGCCCCGTAGGCGCGGATGGCCTGGGTGACCTGGATGCACAGCTCGCGCGTCGGGGTGAGGACCAGGGCCTGGACCTCGCGGAGCTCCGGGTCGATGTACTCGAGGATCGGCAGGCCGAAGGCGGCCGTCTTGCCGGTGCCGGTCTGCGCCTGCCCGATCACGTCACGCCCGGCGAGCATGGGCGGGATCGCCTCCTCCTGGATCGGGCTCGGCGACTCGTAGCCGACCTCGCGGAGCGCCTCGAGGAGGGGCTCGGACAGGCCGAGGTCAGCGAAGCTGGCCATCGGCCACCCGCTCCGCACCCTCGGTCTGCCACATCACGATCGAACGCATCCACCTACCAGCCTAGTGGGTTCGCCCGCCAATCCCCGGCCCGGCGGACGGCCGGCGCCCGGGGCAGGGCGCCCGGGGTACGGCGACCGGTACGCTTCCCGCCCCCTCATCGGCCCCTGAACGAAGGACGGAGCATGGCGGTAACAGTCGTCGGATCGATCGCCTTCGACGCGGTCAAGACCGCCGGCGGCGAGCGCGAGCGGATGCTCGGCGGCGCCGCCGTCCACTTCGCTCTGGCCGCCTCGTTCTTCGACGAGGTGCGGGTGGTCGGACCGGTGGGCGACGACTTCGGCGAGGCCGAGCTCGCCGTCCTTGCCACCCGGGGGGTCGACGTTTCCGATGTCGAGCACGTGGCCGGCGGGCGGACCTTCTTCTGGAAGGGCGAGTACAGCTGGGACTTCAACGAGCGCGAGACCCTCGACACCCAGCTCAACGTCTTCGAGCACTTCGACCCCAAGCTCTCCGAGGCGTCCCGCTCGAGCGAGGTCCTCTTCCTGGCCAACATCGTCCCCGACCTCCAGCGCCAGGTGCGCGAGCAGTGCCAGGCGGCACGCTTCGTCGCCCTCGACTCGATGAACCTGTGGATCGACATCGCCCGCGACTCGCTGGTCGAGACCATCGGCATGGTCGACTGCCTGATCCTCAACGACGGCGAGCTGCGCCAGCTCACCGGCCAGGCCAAGCTCGTCGGCGCCGCCCGCGAGGTCCTCTCCTGGGGCGGACCGAGCGTGGTGGTGGCCAAGCTCGGCGAGTACGGCGCGGCCCTGATCACCGCCGAGGACTACTTCCAGATGCCGGCCTTCCCCCTGGCCACGGTGGTCGACCCGACGGGGGCCGGCGACACCTTCGCCGGCGGTTTCGTCGGCTACATCGCCGCCCATCCCGGCGAGGAGCGCTCGCAGGAGATGCTCCGCCGGGCCATGGCCTACGGGACGGTCATCGCCACCTTCAACGTCGAGGAGTTCGGAACCGAGCGGGTGGCCCGCCTGACCGGGGAGGAGATCGCCGAACGGGTCGCCGAGCTCGAGCGGATGATGCACTTCAGCGACGCCCCCCTCGCTCTGCGCAGCTGACGCCGGCGCGGAGCGGGCAGGGGTCCCGCCGCGCCGCCCGATCGGCCTTCGAGACGGGAGGCGGCGAGGGGCCGGGACCGCGGATGGCGGCGCCCACCAGGCCATTACCGGACGGTGATCGAGCCGTTCATTGATCCGGGGTGGAAGGTGCATTGGAACCGGTAGGTCCCACGCCGGTCGAAGCGGACGGTGAAGCTCCCGCGCAGGCGACCGTTCGGCAGGTCCTTGAAGCGCCGGGGGCCGACACTGGTCACTGTGTGGGAGGAGCGCAGCGGCGCGTCGAGGAACCTCCAGGTCACGCGGTCGCCGGGGCGTATGGTGATGCGCTCCGGCGAGAAGAGGATGTTCTGAGCCTTGATCACGTGGGTCTTCGAACCGGCGGCCAGGCTTGGAGCGGCGGCGATGGCGGCGAGGAGAGCAGCGCCGGCGAAGGGGATTCGGAGTCGTGGGGTCATACCGGTTATACCGCCCGGCACCGAGCGCGGATCATCGGCCGAAAACACGAGGAGCCGCCCGAAGGCGGCTCCTCGCACCGTGCCGGCAGGGATGGTGACTAGCCGACGATGAAGCCGGTGCCCTTGACGGCGGCCAGGACCTTGGCGGCCGAGAACGGCGTGTCGAACGGACCGCTCGGCGAGATGCTGTTGCCGCTCGGATCGTTGATCAGGCCGATGACGCTGGCGTGGCGCGCCTCGACGGTGAGAATCGAGACGGCGGCCCTGACCACCTTGCCCGACTTGATGTTCAGCGCCTGGCCCGAGTAGGCGTGAACGCCGGTGTTCTCGAGCACCTGCGCGGTCGCCTTGAACATGGCGACGTTGGTGGTGGTGCCCTTGAAGTTGAACTTCGGGCTCTTGGCAGCGGCGCTTCCGAGGGCCTTCTTCAGGTAGGCGACGTGGGCGTTCTCGTCGGCGGTGACGATCTTCAGGAAGGCCGCCGTCTGGGCGTCGAGCGCGAGGTTGGCGGCGGTGGCGCTGTTGTAGAACGCCGCCTCGAGGTACTCGAGGGTGAGCGCGTAGTTGAGGATGCCGACGTCGCCCTTGCCGAACGAGGCGGGCGGACGGGTGTGACTGGTCGCGGCGAACGCCGACGGAGCCAGGGCGGAGAGAACGGCGCCGCCGCCGACGGCGGCGCCGGTGGCGACGGCGCCCTTGCGCAGGAAGTCCAGCCGCGTGTCGCCGGCCACCGCGTGAGCGGCCTCGCGGATGGCGCCATCGGTGTCGACTTCCTCGAGGTTGATCTGGTAGGGCATACGGTGCTCCTTGGATTGGTTTCGCGCCGGCGCAGACCGGGAGGCCCGGCCTGGCTCTGTCTAGACGGTGCGCAGCAGGCCCCTGCCGCGGATCAAAGACGGGCTGGCGCCCATGGGGAGCGGGTAGTAGGATCGCTGACCGGTGACCTGGACGTTCATCTATCTCATGCTGATCCTCAAGCTGCCGATCGCTGGCCTCCTGTGGCTCGTCTGGTGGGCCATCCACCAGGATGCCGACGAGCCGATCACCAAGGAGGACGACGGGGGCAGCCTCAAGCGACGCCACCATCCCCGCCCGCCGCTCCCCCGGCGGCCGCGGCGCGGCCCCCACGGCGCGCCGGCGCCGGCTCCCCCCGCCCGGATGCGAACCGTGCTGGCCCGCGGGCGCCGGGTCGAGCACTAGCGGCGGGGCGGGCGCGCGGCGACCCTCCCCGGCCCGGTCGGGCGGGAACGGCCGTGCCCTGAGAGAATCGAGCCGTGAGCCGGACCGAGTCATGCGTTCTCTCCGACGGAACGATCATCCGCCTCGTCGGTGAGGGCCGCATCCGTATCGATCCCTGGGACCCGGGCCTGGTCCAGCCGGCCAGCGTCGACCTGCGCCTGGGCAGCACCTTCCGGGTCTTCCACAACCATCGGACCTCGGCCATCGATCTGCGAAATCCGCCGAGCAACCTGACCGAGCAGATCGACGTGGCCGCCGACGAGGCGTTCGTCATCCACCCCGGCGAATTCTGCCTCGGGCGCACGCTCGAGCACATCGAGCTCCCCGACGACATCGTGGCCCGGATCGAGGGGAAGTCGAGCCTCGGCCGCCTGGGCCTCATCGTCCACGCCACCGCCGGATTCTGCGATCCGGGATGGAAGGGGACGCTGACCCTCGAGCTGAACAACCTCACCCGGGTCCCGATCAAGCTCTATCCCGGCCTGGCCATCGCCCAGCTCTCGTTCATGGGCCTCGACGCTCCGGCCCTGCGTCCCTACGGCCACGCCGCCCTGGGAAGCCACTACCAGGGCCAGGTCGAGGCGACCGAGAGCCGCTACGGCGAGCCCGCCTGAGCCGCCGCCGGCCGCCGTTCGCGACCCCAGGTTTCGGGGCGGGCGGGGGGATCGGGCGCGATTGGCTCATAATCGGGGTTGCACGATCTTTGAACGTCCGGCGACAGGAGGACAAATGGCCACCCCCCCAGCTGGCCCAGGCGGCCCGGCGGTGAGCGAGACCCTCACGGTGACCGACAATCGAACCGGCCGGACCTACGAGATACCGATCGAGGACGGCTACATCCGCTCGCTCGATCTCCGCCAGATCAAGGTGGCCGAAGCCGACTTCGGGCTGCTCGCCTACGACCCCGCCTACATGAACACCGCCTCGTGCCGCAGCGCCATCACCTTCCTCGACGGCGAGGCCGGCGTGCTCGAGTACCGCGGCTACCCGATCGAGCAGCTCGCCGAGCAGTCGACCTACCTCGAGGTGGCCTATCTGCTCGTCTTCGGGGAGCTCCCGACCAAGGCCGAGCTCGAGGAGTGGACGCACCGGATCACCATCCACACCTTCGTCCACGAGAACGTCAAGCGGTTCATGCAGGGCTTTCGCCACGACGCCCATCCCATGGGCATGCTGCTCGGCTCGGTCGGCGCGCTATCCACCTTCTACCCCGACGCCAACGAGATCCAGGACCGCCAGAACCGGGAGATCCAGACCATCCGGCTGATCGCCAAGATGCCGACCCTGGCCGCCTTCGCCTACCGCCACATCCTCGGCCAGCCCTACGTCTACCCGGTCAACGACCTCAACTACCCGGGCAACCTCCTGGCCATGCTCTACAAGATGACGGAGATCAAGTACGAGCCCGACCCCCGCCTCGAGCGGGCGCTCGACATCCTCTTCATCCTCCACGCCGACCACGAGCAGAACTGCTCGACCAGCGCCGTGCGCAACGTCGGCTCCTCCCGCGTGGACCCCTACACGGCGATCTCCTCGGGCATCGGCGCCCTCTACGGCCCCCTCCACGGAGGGGCCAACGAGGCCGTCCTGCGCATGCTGCGCCGGATCGAGCGCCGGGAGAACATCAACGGCTTCGTCGCCGGGGTCAAGGACGGCAAGGAGCGCCTGATGGGCTTCGGCCACCGGGTCTACAAGAACTTCGACCCGCGGGCGACGATCATCAAGAAGGCGTGCGACGACGTCTTCGCGGTCACCGGCTCCGCCCCCCTGCTCGACATCGCCCTCGAGCTCGAGCGGATCGCCCTCGAGGACGACTACTTCATCGAGCGCAAGCTCTATCCCAACGTCGACTTCTACTCGGGGCTGATCTACGAGGCCCTCGGGCTTCCGGCCTCGATGTTCCCGGTGATGTTCGCCATCGCCCGGACCAGCGGCTGGATCGCCCAGTGGCTCGAGCTCGTCCAGGACGACGAGCAGAAGATCACCCGGCCGCGCCAGGTCTACACCGGCGCCCGCCAGCGGGACTACGTACCGGTCGACAAGCGCTGAGCGGCGATGGCCAGCTGGACGCTGAAGGTCCGCGTCGGGCCGCGGGTCGAGCGCTCCCGCTTCGACGCCCTCGACCCCGCGGTCGAGGCCCTCGAGGAGCGTCTCGACGCGCTGGCCGCCACCACCCGGCGCGAGGACGTCCAGTTCTTTCGCCGGACGATCGAGGCCGCCCGCCAGGTGGCGGTGCGGGCCGAGATCGCCGGGCCGGGCCGGATCCTCCCGGCCGTCCGCGGCGGCGTCGATCTCCGCGGCGACGGCTCGGCCGAGGCGTTCACCGGGCGGTCCCGGCGTGAGCTCATCGAGCGCGAGGCCGGGGAGAGCGCCTGCGACGCCCTGAGGCGCGTCCTGGTGGCCGCCGCGCGCTGAGACGCGGCTAGAGGACGAGCTCCTGACCGTGGCGGCGCAGCCAGCCTGCCGGCTCGCGCCAGTCCGGGCAGCGGGTCTCCACCAGGGCCCAGAAGCGCGGCGAGTGGTCGGCGATCTCGAGGTGGCAGACCTCGTGCCACACCACGTAGTCGAGCACCCGCTCGGGGGCGAGCAGGAGGCGCCAGTTGAAGCTCATCGCCCCGTCCGCCGCGCAGCTCGCCCACCGCGTCCGCTGCCCCCGGATCGACAGCCGGGCATAGGCCACGCCGGCGGCGGCCGTCGCCCGGTCCAGACGGGCGCCGACCTCGGCCCGCGCCTGGCGGCGATACCAGCGCTCGAGCCCCGGCCGTCCCGCCGCCCCCGCGGGCACGAGGAGGTCCTGGCCGCGGCGGTGGACGCGGGTGCGCCCGGGATCCTCGACCACGGCCAGCCGCTCGTCGAGGTAGGGGACCCAGCCGGCACGCTCGGCCAGCCGTCCCCGGACGACCATGGCCTCCCCCAGGCGGCGCTCGATCCACGGACGCAGCTCGGCGACCGCGGCCGCCGCCGCCCGCTTCGGCGTGCCCGCGGGAAGGACGACCTCGACCCCGCCCTCGACGTCGACCCGAACCCGGACCCGGCGGGCCCGCGGCGAGCGGCGGATGGTGAACTCGATCTCCGGGGACATCGGCGCCCCAGGTTACGCCGAGCGCTGGACGTCCATGACCCGGCCCCGGCGACGGCCACGGCGACGACGACGACGACGACGACGACGACGACGACGTCGACGTCCATAATGCTCGAGTGCGCGAGATCTCCATCGTCCGCCTTCCGCCCGAGGTGCGCTCGCCCTTCGAGGTCTACGTCAACGGCGTGCTCCAGCACCTCGGCCGCGACTACGAGGTCCGTGACGGCACGCTGCGCTTCGACCGCCGCCTGGCCAAGGACAAGATCTCCAAGCGGCGCTGGCTCGTCGGGGCCTTCGGCGTCGGCACCTATCGCCAGAACGACTCGATCGACGTCCGCTACGAGGCCGGCGGGCGCACCATGCTGGCCGCGGGCCTGGAGATCGAGCCGGCCTGACCGGCCCGCCGCCGCCTGAGGGTGGCGACCGCCCCCCGCTTCGCCGCAGCGGTGAGGCGTTCTGAGCGCCTACGGCGCTGACGCCCACGGCCGTCGGGTCGCCGCTTACCCCGTGCGCCGGCCGCCCGGCGCCGCCGGCTCGGACCCGGGGCTGCGGGTCAGGCCGGCGAGCACCAGTCGGTCAGCCGGTGAAGCGGGGCAGGGTCGGCCTGGCGCACACGGCGAAGCTCCGCCGGGCGGTACGGATCGGCTGGCCGCTGTGGGCGACCGGTTCGGTCACCGCCGTCAGGTGGTGGAGCTTGCCCTTGCTCAGGGCGGCCGGGGTGATGCTGATGGAGAGGCGGCCCTGGGCATCGCGCTTGCTCACGCTGCCCACGCGCTTGCCGTCCAGGTAATAGGTGACCCGGGCCACGTTCAGGCCGGTGACGTAGATCTTGAACGTCTTGGTCACGCAGGCGGCCGGGGCCTGGAGGAGGACCGGGGAGACCACGGTGGCGGGCTTCACCACCGGCGGCGGCGGCGGCGGCGGGGGCGGAGGCGGAGGCGGCGTCGGCCCGGGAGTCAGGGTCACCGTGGCCATGGCGGTGGCCGTGACCGTGGTCCCGTTGTTGACGCCGGTGACCGTCACCGTGTCGGTCTGGGAGGCGCCGGCGGCCCCGGAGAACGTCCCCGTGAAGCTGCACGGAGCCGCGCTCGCCCCGGGCTGGAGGGTGACCCCGATCAGGGCGTTGCAGGTCGTCGCCGAGATCTTCGCCGAGGTCACCGTCAGGTCGCCGTATACGTTGTCGACCACGGCGGTGATCTTCACCGGGGTGGTGTTGCTCGGGTTGGAGACGGTCACCGTGAAGGTGAAGTCACCGCCCGGGGCAGGCCGGGTCGTCGGGCTCGGCGACTTGGTGACGGCGATCACCGGCGCGTTGGGCGGTGCCGGGGTGAGCGACACCGTGGCCTGGGCGGTGGCGGTGGCCGTCTGTCCGAGCGTATCGACCCCGTTGACGGTGACCGTGTCGGTCTGGGATGCGCCCGACACGCCGGTGAACGTCCCGGTGAAGCTGCACGGCGCGCTCGTCGCACCGGGCGCCAGGGTGACGCCGATGAGGGCACCGCACGTCGTCGCCGAGATCTTCGATGACGTCGTCGACAGGTCGCCGTAGATGTTGTCGACCAGCGAGGTGATCTTGATCGGATCGTCAGCGCTCGGGTTGGAGACGGTCACCGTGAAGGTGAAAGCCCCTCCCGGCTCGGGACGAGTCAGCGGGAGCGCTGCCTTGGTCACCGCGATCACCGGCGTCGGGCGTGGCGTCAGGGACACCGTGGCCTGGGCGGTGGCCGTCGCCGTGTTCCCGAAGGAATCCACGCCGGTGACCGTCACCGTGTCCGTCTGGGATGCGCCGGACACGCCCATGAACGTCCCGGTGAAGGTGCACGGCGCGCTCGTCGCCCCCGGCGCCAAGGTCACGCCGATGAGGGCGCCGCACGTCGTCGCCGAGATCTTCGGTGACGTCGTCGACAGGTCGCCGTAGATGTTGTCGACCAGCGAGGTGATCTTGATCGGGTCGACCGCACTCGGGTTCGACACCTGCACGGTGAAGGTGAAGTCGCCGCCCGGGGCGACCCGGCTCGGCGGGCTGGCCGCCTTGGTCACGGCGATCACCGGCGTCGGCTGCGGCGTCAGGGACACCGTGGCCTGGGCGGTGGCGGTCGCCGTCTGCCCGAGCGAATCGGTGCCGAGGACGGTGACGGTGTCGGTCTGGGATGCGCCGGAGACGCCGGTGAACATCCCGGTGAAGGTGCACGGGGCGCTCGTCGCCCCGGGCGCCAGGGTCACGCCGATCAGCGTGCCGCAGGTGGTCGCCGAGATCTTCGCCGAGGTCGTCGAGATGTCGCCGTACTTGTCGTCGATCAGCGAGGTGATGGTGATGGGATCATTCGGGCTCGGGTTCGACACCTGCACCGTGAAGGTGAAGTTGCCGCCCGGGGCGACCCGGGTCAGCGGGTTGGCCGCCTTGGTCACGGCGATCACCGGCGTCGGGCGCGGCGTCAGGGACACCGTGGCCTGGGCGGTGGCGGTGGCGGTCAGTCCGTTGGAGTCCACGCCGAGGACGGTGACCGTATCGGTCTGGGATGCGCCGGAGACCCCGGTGAACATCCCGGTGAAGGTGCACGGGGCGCTCGTCGCCCCCGGCGCCAGGGTCACGCCGATGAGGGCGCCGCAGGTCGTCGCCGAGATCTTCGCCGAGGTCGTCGAGATGTCGCCGTACTTGTCGTCGATCAGCGAGGTGATGGTGATGGGATCGGTCGCGCTCGGGTTCGACACCTGCACCGTGAAGGTGAAGTTGCCGCCCGGGGCGACCCGGGTCAGCGGGTTCGCCGCCTTGGTCACGGCGATCACCGGCATGATCAGGGCCACCGACTCGTTGGCCGCGTTGCACGGCGAGGTGACGGGCGCGTTGCTCGGGTCGCCGCTGTACACCGCGATCCAGCGATAGGTTCCGGCCACCGTCGGTGTGAACGGCGCCGAGGTGTAGTTGCCGTTGCCCGCGTTCACCGGCACCGTCGAGGTGAAGATCGCCGCGCCGGTGCAGTTGGTGTCATTGGGGCCGAAGAGGGTGAAGACGATGGTGCCCGTCGGGTTCACGCCACCCGAGAGGGTGGCCACGTCGGTGATCGTCCGCCCGGGAGGCGACGCGTGGGTGACGATGGCCGGAGCCGTCGGGGTGACCAGCACCGACTCGTTGGCGGCGTTGCACGGCGAGGTCACCGCGGCGTTGTTGGCGTCGCCCCCGTAGCTGGCCACCCAGCGATAGGTGCCGGCCACGGTCGGGGTGAACGGGCCCGAGGTGTAGTTGCCGTTGCCGGCCACGGCGATGGTCGAGGTGAAGATCGCCGGGCCGGTGCAGCCCACGTTGTTGGGCCCGAACAGGGTGAAGACGATCGAGCCCGTCGGGTTCAAGCCGCCCGAGAGGGTCGCCGTGTCGGTGATCGGATTGCCCACGGCCACGCTCGGCGAGGCCTGGGTGACGATCGCCGGCTGGGCCGGGGTCACCACGACCGCCTCGTTGGCCGCGTTGCACGGGGAGGTCACCGTCGCGTTGTTGGCGTCGCCGCTGTAGACCGCCACCCAGCGATAGGTGCCGGCCAGGGTCGGGGTGAACGGCCCCGAGGTGTAGTTGCCGTTGCCGGCGTTCACCGGCACCGTCGAGGTGAAGATCGCCGCACCGGTGCAGCCCACGTTGTTGGGCCCGAACAGGGTGAAGACGATCGAGCCGGTCGGGTTCAAGCCGCCCGAGAGGGTCGCCGTGTCGGTGATCGGGTTCCCGGCCGCCACGCTCGGCGAGGCCTGGGTGACGATCGCCGGCTGGGCCGGGGTCACCACCACCGCCTCGTTGGCGGCGTTGCACGGCGAGGTCACCGTGGCGTTGTTGGCGTCGCCGCTGTAGACCGCCACCCAGCG
>JAXDHJ010000018.1:0-33535 GCA_034664565.1 Solirubrobacteraceae bacterium | reverse complement strand
AGTCGCCGCCGACCCTCTTCCACGCCGGCGAGTCGTTCCGCCTCGAGCGCCTGCCGATCGGCTCCCGGGTCATCTACCCGCCGCCGCCGCTCAAGGGCCTGGCCGACCCGCAGGCGGCGATCGCCGCCGCCCTCGACCATCCCCGGGGCATGGACCCGCTCGACACGCTCCTGCGCCCGGGGATGCGCCTGACCATCGCCTTCGACGACATCTCGCTCCCGCTTCCGCCGATGCGCACGCCCGACGTCCGCCAGCTCGTGATCGAGCAGGTCCTCGAGCGGGCCTACCGGGCCGGGGTCGACGACATCCACCTGATCGCGGCCCTCGCCGTCCACCGGCGGATGACGCCGGACGAGCTCCGCCGGGCGGTCGGGCCGAACGTGTTCGACGCCTTCCATCCCGACCGCCTCTACAACCACGATGCCGAGGATCCCCTCGGCATCGTCGTCCTCGGGGAGACCGAGCACGGCGAGGCGGTCGAGCTCAACCGCCGGGCGGCCGAGTCGGACCTCCTGATCTACGTGAACATCAACATGGTCACCATGGACGGCGGCCACAAGTCGGTGGCCATCGGCCTCGGGACCTACCGCTCCCTGCGCGCCCACCACAACGTCCACACCCTGCGCCACTCACGCTCGTTCATGGACCCGGAGCACAGCGCCCTCCACCGGGCCGCGACCCGCCAGGGCGAGATCGTCGAGGCGGCGGTCCCGATCTTCCGGATCGAGACGACGCTCAACAACGACATGTACGCCGGACCCCTCTCCTTCCTCGGCCGCCCGGAGCAGCGGTGGACCGGCCGCGAGCAGGCGACCTTCGCCGCGACCAAGCGCGCGCTCGACCGGATGCCGGCCAAGGCCCGCCGGGCGCTCTACACCCGGAGCGTCTCGCCCTACGCGCTGACCGGGGTCACCGCCGGAGCGGTCGACGAGGTCCACGCGGTGACCCTCGGCCGCTGCGCCGACCAGCAGGCGGTGGCGGTCACCGGCCAGTCGGACGTCGTCACCGCCGGGCTCCCCGACATCTGCCCGTACAACGTCAACTCGATCATGAACCCGATCCTCGCCATGTGCCTCGGGCTCGGCTACTTCTTCAACCTCTACAAGGGCCGGCCCCTCGCCCGGGAGGGCGGCGTGATGATCTTCACCCACCCGGTGGCCCGCGAGTTCCACCCGGTCCACCACCCGTCGTACATCGACTTCTACGAGGAGGTCCTCGCCGAGACGACCGACCCGGTCGAGATCGAGCGGCGCTTCGAGCGCTCCTACGCCGAAGACGAGTGGTACCGCCACCTCTACCGGACGTCCTACGCCTATCACGGCGTCCACCCCTTCTACATGTGGTACTGGGGCGCCCATGCCCTCTCCCACCTCGGCCTGGTGATCTTCGTCGGCGGCGACCCGGCCGCCTGCCACCGGATGGGCTTCCGGCGGACCGACACCCTGCGCGACGCCCTCGAGATGGCCGAGCAGGTGGTCGGGAGCGACTTCTCGCTCACCCATTTCCACTGCCCGCCCCTCTTCTACGCCGAGGTCGGATGAGGTTCTCGACCGGCGGCGGCCTGCTCGAGCGCCTGGCCGGCCCCGCCCCGTCGACCCGTCCGCCGGCGGCGCCCAACCGCTGGCGGACCGTGCGCGCGGGGAGCGACGCGTGGCCGTCCGGGGCCGAGGTCGGCGACCAGGAGTGGCTGCGCCGGCCGGCCGCGTCCCTGGCCCGCGAGGGCCTCCAGCAGGCGCTGCTCTTCCCCGTCGCCCGCGCCATCGCCCGCCCCCGGGTGGTCGGCGCCGCGGACCTGATGAACGTGCCTCAGCCGGCGGTGATCGCCCCCAACCACGCGAGCGACATCGACACGCCCCTGATCCTCGGCGCCCTCCCCCGGGCCTGGCGCTCGCGCACCGTGGTCGGCGCCGCCGCCGACCGCTTCTACCGCCGGCGCGGCTACGCCCTCGCCTCGGGCCTGTGGATCAACACCTTCCCCTTCGACCGCGGCGGCGACCTCCGCGGGCTGGCCGACGCCGCCGAGCTCCTCCGCGCCGGCCACAACGTCCTCCTCTACCCCCAGGCGACCCGCTCGGCCGGCCAGGTCGAGGGCTTCCGGGCCGGCGTCGCCCGTCTCTGCCTGGCCACCGGCGCCCCGCTCCTCCCGGTGCACGTCGCCGGCACCGCGCTGATCATGCCCAAGGGACGCGGGCTGACCCAGCGCGGCCGGGCGACCGTGACCTTCGGGCGCCCGATCTACCCGCTGCCCGACGAGACGAGCGACGAGCTGATCGACCGGACGCGCGCGGCGATCGCCCAGCTGGCCGGACGCCGTCCGCCGGCCCGGGCTTGACTCCCGGAGGCCGCCCGTGCGAAGCGCCCTCCGGTCCCCCGTCCTCGCCGTCGCCGTCGCCGCGCTGACGGCCGGCTGTCACGTGAGCGCCTGCGTCGGCTCCGGCTGCCCGGGCATGATCGACTCGGCCAAGGCCGAGGGCACGACGAGGACCCTGATCGCCCAGCAGACCGGGGCGAGCGTGAAGTCGGTCAGCTGCCCGCGCCACCTCGCCGAGCGCCGGGGCGCCACCTTCACCTGCACGATCACCGGCGCCGACGGGACCACCGCGACGGCCCTGGTCACCCAGAAGGACGACAAGGGCCACGTCGAGATCAGCGCCCCGACGCTCCTCCACACCGGGGCCACGGCCCGGCTGATCGCCCAGCGCCTGACCAGCCGCTTCGGGTTCGCCGTGGCCGTGCGCTGCCCGGACCTGGTCGACGCCCACCGGGGCACGAAGCTGACCTGCGCCGCCACCGACCCGAAGGGCGCCCACCGCCCGGTCACCGTCACCGTGACCGACGACCAGGGCGGGATCAGCTACCGCCTCGGCTAGCCGAGGAGGCCCATGCGCTGCGCGCGCTGCACCGCCTCGGCTCGGTTGCGGACCCCGAGCTTGCGGTAGAGCGCGCTCGTGTGCTCCTTGATCGTGTGCGGTGAGAGGTGCAACGCGCCCGCGATCTCACGGTTGGTCCCGCCGCCGGCGATCAGCTCGAGCACCTCGCGCTCGCGCGGGGTCAGCGGCGTCGCGTTCCCGTCGGTGGCCGGGGGGAACACGTCCATGCCGAGGCCGACCATCTGGACCGCCCGGGCGATCTCGCTGGCCGGCCAGTCCTTGGGAATGAAGCCGAGCGCCCCGGCCGTGCGCGCCGAGGTCGGGGAGATCCGCCCGGCCCCGGAGATCAGGAGGACCTGGGTCATCGGCGAGCGCTCGCGCAGCTGCTCGCATATCTCCGGTCCCGACTCGGACCCGATGAACAGGTCGACGAGCGCGACATGCGGCTCGTAGCGGGCGGCCAGCGCGTAGGCCTCCTCGCTGTTGCGGGCGCTCAGGCAGCGCTCGACCCAGGCCTGGTTGCCGAGCATCAGGCGAAAGCCCCAGTGGACGACGTCGTGGTCGTCGATGACGAGGATGCGCAGCTTGCGCCCGTCGAGCGCGATCCGCTCGTCGACCTCCTCGGCCGCGCTGCGCGACGCCGGCTCGAGCGAGCTCACTGCCCACCGTCCCGCGGGACGACCAGCCGGACCTGCCACGTGTTCTCGCGGCGCTTGCCGAACTCGATGATCCCCCCGGCCGAGAGCGCCTCGAAGCCGGCCAGGCGCAGGCCCATCCCCGCCGGGGTGCTGGTCTTGGCCCCCACGCCGTCGTTGGTCACCTCGAGCACGAAGGCGTCGGCATCGCTCGCCGTCCGTACCCCGATCCGGGTCGGCGTGGCGTGCTTGTGGGCGTTGCGGACCGCCTCGGCGAGCACCGACTGGGCCAGGGGCTCGAGCGCCGCGGGCACGTCGATCGCCCCGTCGAGGGCGATGCCCACATCGGGATGGGTCAGGGCCAGGCGCTCGATCTCCTCGGCCAGGGTCGTCCGCGTCTCGGCGGCGCTGCGCCCGAGCGGGCGCTGGAGCGCGGTGCGCAGGTCGGCAAGCGCCACCTGGACCTCCTCGGCGCAGCGCCGGCGCGCCGCCTCGTCGAGCTCGTGGTCGCCCGAGAGGGCCAGCGAGACGCCGAACAGCCGCTGGATCACCCGCTCGTGGACCTCGCGGGCGAGGTCGAGGCGCTGCTCGAGCTGGACCGCGTTCTCCTGTTGAAGGGTGGCAACCCGGGCCATCGAGGCCAGCGCCGCCACCTTGCCGAGGATCCACAGCAGCTCACGCTCGGCGTCGTCCATCGGCAGGGCGGTGCCGCCGCGGTCGGCGAGGATCACCCCCACCCAGTAGCCGCGGGCCGACATCGGCGAGCAGACCACGGTGGTCGTCCCGAGCAGCCGGACGTACTCGACCGGCAGCTCCTGCTCGAGGTCGTCGGTGCACTCGATCACCCGGTCGCTCTCCAGCGCCCGGCGGGCGAGCGGAGCCGACTCGACGGTGAAGAAGTCCTGGGCGAAGACCGAGAGGTCGATGCCGAAACTCCCGGCCGCGCGGACCCGGCGCCGGGCGGCGTCGTAGCGGAAGATCACCGCGCGGGTCAGCGACGTCACCTCGCAGGTCACCTCGCACAGGCGCCCGTAGAAATCATCGGCGTTGGGATCGAGCTCGCCCTTGGCCAGAACCTCGGCGACGAGCTCTATGGCCGCGACCTGGGGGTGGGAGAGCGGACGGTCGTACTCGGCGGACATGGCGATAGGGCCCCTTCTGATGTTGGTCGGATCGATTATCCCGTGGGGTCGCGGCTTTCGCGGCGCGGTGGGGGGTGGTGGGACCGACCCCCCTCCGATCGGGGGGTATCCCGGCGCGGCGGCTAACCGCAGGGCCCGGTCTGGCGTAACTCTGGGTGACATGAATTTCCTCCCCGCCGAAAGCGCATGCCTCTTCCCCGGCCAGGGCAGCTCGGTTGCCGACGCGCAGCCGCTGGTCGCCGAGTTCTGCGGCGAGCTCCTCGAGCACTGCCGCGCCGGCGTCGGCGAGGACCTTTTCGCCAAGGCCGGCGAGAGCACCCGCTTCGCCCAGCCGGCGATCTTCCTGGCCAGCCTCGCCGGCTGGCGCTCGCTCGAGGCGCCCCGCCCCGTCGCCTTCGCCGGACATTCGCTCGGTGAGCTCAGCGCCCTCGCCGCCGCCGGCATCCTCGACGAGCACGACGCCCTCGAGCTGGTCATGCTGCGCGGCGCGTTGATGGCCGACGCCGCCGACCGGGCGCGGGACGGCGGGATGCTCGCCGTGCTCAAGGCGAGCGTGGAGCAGGCCCGGACCCTGGCCGAGACCCACGGGGTGACGCTGGCCAACGACAACGCCCCCGGGCAGGTCGTCCTCTCCGGCCGCGCCAGCCGACTGAAGGAGGCCGCCGTCGAGGCCCGGGCGATCGGGGTGCGGGCCATCGTCCTCGACGTGGCCGGCGCCTTCCACTCGCCCGACATGGCCTCGGCCTGCCCCGAGTTCCGCCGCGCCCTCGGCCGCGCAAAGGTCCATGACACCGGGGCCACGGTGATCAGCGGCCTGACCGCCCGGCCGTTCGAGGACGTCCGCGGCCAACTGGCCGCCGCCCTGACCCGGCCGGTGCGCTGGCGAGAGACGATGGCCGCCCTCCACGCCCTCGGCGCCCGCGCCTTCGTCGACGTCGGACCCGACCAGGTCCTGGCCAAGCTCGTCCCCCGCAACCTGCCGGACTTCAAGGCCACCACCATCGAGGAGCTCCATGGCGTCCACGCCTGAGGTAGCGATCGACCCGGCGGCGAGCACGCCGCCGCGGCTGCGGACCGCCGGGGTCGTCGGTCTCGGGACCGCCCTGCCCGCCCGCGTCGTCCCCAACTCCGAGGTCGCCGCAGGGCTCGGAGTCGATGACGCATGGATCGTGCGCCGCACAGGCATCCGCGCGCGCCGCTTCGCCGATCCCGGCGACACCCTGGTGGCCCTGGCCACCGAGGCCGGCCGGGCAGCGATCGAGGATTCGGGGCTGGCCCCGGAGGACATCGACCTCGTCGTCGTGGCCACCCTCTCGCACGAGCTCTCGACCCCGAACGCGGCGCCGCTCATCGCCCACGCGCTCGGCGCCACCCGGGCGGGCGGCTTCGACCTCGGTTGCGCCTGCACCGGCTTCGTGGCCGGCCTGGCCAGCGCCAGCGCCTGGATCGAGTCGGGCCGGGCCCAGAGCGCGCTGATCATCGGTGCGGAGATCATGTCCCGCTACACAGACCCGACCGACAAGCGCACTGCCGCCCTCTTCGGCGACGGCGCCGGCGCCGTGGTGATCACCGCAGGCGCCCCCGGACAGATCGGGCCGATCGTGCTCGGGGCCGACGGCGCGTGCGGCGAGATGATCACCAGCGACCCCGAGACGAAGCTGATCATCATGGATGGCCACGAGACCTTCAAGCAGGCCGTCGGTCGCCTGGCCGAGTCCTCGCTCGAGGCCTGCCGAGCCGCCGGGGTGGCGCTCGCGGACATCGACCTCTACGTCTACCACCAGGCCAACGGCCGGATCACCTCAGCCCTGGGGGAGCGTCTCGGCCTCGACCCCGCGAAGACGGTGGACTGCATCGCCGAGCTCGGCAACACCTCGGCCGCGAGCATTCCCCTGGCGCTCGGGCACGCCCGGGCCAACGGGCAGCTCCAGCCGGGCATGCGCGTGCTGCTCGCCGCGGTCGGCGCCGGCTTCACCTGGGGCGCGGTCGTCGTCGAATGGGGCGAGGCACCGGCCGCCAACCGACCGCCGGCGTCCGGCAACGGAGCGGTGCCCGCGTGAGCAAGCCGCGTCCCACCGACGCCTGCGCGCTGGTCACCGGCGGCTCGCGCGGCATCGGGGCGGCCGCCGCGCTCGCCCTGGCCGGCGACGGCTGGCCCGTGGTGGTCAACTACCGCAGCGACGAGGCCGGCGCCGCGTCCACGGTGGCGGCCATCGAGGCGGCCGGCGGCCGGGCGGTCGCCCTCCACGGCGACGTCACCGAGCAGCCGTCCGAGGTGCTGGAGGGCGCCGAGCGCGAGCTCGGACCGGTCCTCGCCCTGATCAACAACGCCGGAGTACGGGCCGACAACCTGGCCCTCTCGATCTCCGACGAGGACTGGGACCACGTCCTGCGCACCAACCTGACCGCTGCCTTCCGGCTCACCCGGGGCGCGCTGCGGACGATGATCCGCGCCCGCTTCGGTCGGGTGATCAGCATCGCCTCCATCGTCGGTCCCCGGGCCAACGCCGGTCAGGCCAACTACGCCGCCTCGAAGGCCGGCCTGATCGCGATGAGCAACACCGTCGCCGTCGAGGTCGCGCGCCGCGGGGTGACCGTCAACACCGTGGCCCCGGGCTTCATCGATACCGAGATGACGGCCGAGCTCCCCAAGGAGGTGCTCGAGGCGGTTCCCGCCCGGCGCCCCGGGACTCCGGAGGAGGTCGCCGCCTGCGTGCGCTTCCTCGCCTCCGAGGGGGCCAGCTACGTGACCGCCAGCACCGTCTACGTGGACGGAGGGCTGGCGGCATGACCAATCAAACGAAGGGATCCGACGTGTCAACAGCAGTCACCGCCGAGCAGGTCGAGCAGGTCGTCCGCACATCGCTCGAGAGCTTCGGGGCCGACCCCGAGGAGATCAACCGCGAGGCCGAGCTCACCGCCCTCGACATCGATTCGCTCGACCTGGCCGAGCTCTCCCAGATCGTCGAGGAGCAGTTCGCCGTGAACCTCACCAGCAGCGACGTCAAGTCGATCAAGACCGTCGGCGACGCCGTCGACCTGATCGTAGAGCGCGCATAGTGACCTCCCCCGCCCGACCGTCCGGAGCACGGCGATGACCGATGTCGTCATCACCGGCATGGGCGCGGTGACCCCGCTCGGGCTCGGCGCGCCGACCCTCCACGAGCGCTGGACCGCAGGCGTCTGCGGCGTGCGCGACGGCGAGGCTCCGTGCGCCGAGTTCGAGCCCACCGACTTCCTCTCGCGCAAGGAGGCCCGGCGGGCCGATCGCTGTACCCAGCTCGCCATCGCCGCCTGCGAGGAAGCCCTCCGCGACGCCGGCTGGGATACCGAGCTCCCGTATGACCCCCGCCGCATCGGCTGCATCATCGGCACCGGGATCGGCGGCATCGGGACCCTCGAGCACAACCACACCCTGCTCGAGCGCGACGGGGCCAAGGCGGTCTCCCCGCTCGCCGTGCCCCTGATGATGAGCAACGCCCCGGCAGCGGCGCTGAGCATGCGCCACGACCTGCGCGGCCACGTCTACGGCATCGTCTCCGCCTGCGCCGCCGGCGCCCACGCCATCGGCTCGGCCGTCCGGGCGATCCAGGCCGGCGACGCCATCGCCGTGGTCACCGGCGGCGCCGAGGCGGCGCTGACCCCGCTCTCCAAGGCGGCCTTCGCCGCCCTCGACGCCACCTCGACCAGCGGCGTCTCACGGCCCTTCGACATCCGCCGCGACGGCTTCGTCATGGGCGAGGGCGCCGGCGTACTCGTGCTCGAGGACGGCGACGCCGCCCGCGCCCGCGGGGCGCGGATCCTCGGCACCGTCCGCGGCTACGGGGCCACGTCGGACGCCTTCCACCTGACCGCCCCCCACGAGCGGGGCGAGGGCGCCCGCGCGGCCATCGAGTCGGCCCTGCGCGACGCCGGCCTCGGGGTGGGCGACGTCGACTACGTCAACGCCCATGGGACCTCGACCCCCCTCAACGACCGAGCGGAGACCTTCGCCCTCAAGGCGGCCTTCGGCGAGCACGCCGCCGGGCTGCCGGTCTCCTCGACCAAGTCGGCCATCGGCCACCTGCTCGGCGCCGCCGGCGCGGTCGAGGCCATCGCCACCGTGCTCGCCCTGCGCGACCGCATCGCCCCGCCGACCCTCGGCTGGGAGGAGCGCGACCCCGACCTCGACCTCGACTACGTGCCGGGGACGGCCCGCCCGTTCGAGGTGGCCGACGGCCGCCACGCGACGGCGATCTCCAACTCATTCGGCTTTGGCGGGCACAACGTCGTCCTATGTCTGGAGGCAGCATGAGCCTGAAACTCGCCCCGCGTCCCGATGAGCGTCTGAGCGCGCTCGAGCGACTCGAGGTCCTCTGCGACCCGGGCTCGATCAGCCTCGTGCGCACCGACGTGCGCTCGCGGCGGATGGGGGAGAAGGCGCGGGCCGGCGACGGCGTGCTCGGCGGCAGCGGCCGCGTCGACGGCCGACCGGTCTTCTGCTTCGCCCAGGACGCCTCCTTCGTCGGCGGGTCGCTCGGCCAGGCTCACGCCGACACCGTGGTCCAGGTCCTCCAGATGGCCGGACGGGCCGAGGTCCCGGTCATCGGCTTCATCGAGTCCGGCGGAGCCCGGATGCAGGAGGGCCTCTCCGCCCTCGGCGGCTACGGACGGATCTTCCGCCAGCACGTCGCCCTCTCGGGCCGGGTGCCCCAGATCTCGGTGATCTGCGGCCCCTCGGCCGGCGGCGGGTCCTACGCGCCGGCCCTGACCGACTTCGTGATCATGACCGCCGAGGCCAGCATGTTCCTTACCGGCCCCGGAGTGGTCAAGCAGGTGATGGGCGAGGATGTCGACGCGGCGACGCTCGGCGGCCCCAAGGTCCACGAGCGCAACGGGGTCTGCCACATGGTCGCCCCCACCGAGGTCGACGCCGCGCTACTGGCCCGCGACCTGCTCGACCACCTTCCCCAGTCCTGCAACGAGCCGCCCCAGCGCTGGCCGGCCGTCGCCGCGCCGACCTTCCCGCCCGACGCCTGCGTCCCGGCCGAGGACCGCCGGGTCTACGACATGCGCGAGGTGGCCCGGGCCCTGGTCGATGGCGGACGCCTGCTCGAGATCTCGCCGAAGTACGCCCGCAACATCGTCTGCGCCCTGGCCCGCCTCGACGGCCGCTCGGTGGGCATCATCGCCAACCAGCCCCGCTATCTCGGCGGCGTCCTCGACAGCCACGCGGCGATGAAGGCGGCCCGCTTCGTGCGCACCTGCAACCTCTTCGGCCTGCCCATGGTCGTCCTCGTCGACACCCCGGGGTTCCTCCCCGGGACCCGGCAGGAGCAGGGCGGGGTGATCCGCCACGGGGCAAAGCTCGTCCATGCCTTCGCCGAGTCCGACGTGCCCCGGGTCACGGTGGTCGTGCGCAAGGCGTTCGGCGGCGCCTTCATCGCCATGAACGCCAAGGACCTCGGTGCCGACTTCGTCTTCGCCTGGCCGAGCGCCCAGCTCGGGGTGATGGGCTCCAAGCAGGCCATCGAGATCATCCACCGCCGCGAGATCGCCGGCGCCGACGACCCGGCTCGGGCCCGGGACGCGCTGGCCGCGGCCTACTCGGCCGAGCATCTCCAGGCAGGGGCGGGAGCGGCCGACGGCTTCATCGACGAGGTCATCCCCCCGTCGCAGACCCGCGATCGACTCATCTCCGCCTTCAACAGCATGGAGAACGTGGGCCGGGGGACGCGCCGCCAGCGCGGCGGCAACATCCCTCTGTGAACTGGTCGGATCCGTTCGAGGCCCTCGAGCCGGGGGCCTCGTTCACGACGCGCGCACGCACGATCACCGAGGCCGACGTCGTCGCCTTCGCCGCGCTCACCGGCGACAACCATCCCCAGCACGTCGACGCCGAGTGGTCGGCGACCAGCGCCTTCGGCGAGCGGGTCGCTCACGGGATGCTGATCGTCTCCTGCGCCGTCGGGCTCGTCCCCTTCGACGGCGACCGGGTGATCGCCCTGCGACGCCTCGACGAGGTGGTCTTCAAGCGGCCGGTAAAGCTTGGGGATACGATCCGCGTCAAGGGCGTGGTCAAGGCCCTCCGTCCGATCGATGAGGAGGCCGGGCTCGTGCAGTGGCGTTGGTCGGTGGTCAACCAGGAGGACCGCCTGGTCGCGCGCGCGCTCGTCGAGGTCGTCTGGCGGGGCGGGGTCGGTCGGTGATGCTCGCCGATAAACGGCTCCTGATCACCGGCGTGGTAACCCGCGACTCGATCGCCTTCGAGGTCGCCCGCCGGGCCCAGCTGGCCGGGGCCGAGATCGCCGTCACCGGCTTCGGCCGTGCCCGGCGGATGACCGAGCGCGCGGTCAAGGGCCTGCCCTCGCCGGTGGACGTCCTCGAGCTCGACGTCAACAAGCCCGAGGACCTGGCCGCCCTGGCCACCAGCCTCGGCGAGCGCTGGGAGGCCGTCGACGGCGTCCTTCACGCCATCGCCTTCGCCCCGGGGGACGCCCTCGGCGGAGCCTTCCTCACCACCCCGTCGGAGAGTGCGGTGACCGCCTTCCAGACGAGCGCGTTCTCGCTCAAGGCGCTGGCCGCCGCCCTCCTACCCCTGCTCGAGGCAGCCGAGGACGGCGCCGGCGTGGTCGGCCTCGACTTCGACGCCGCCGTCGCCTGGCCGGTCTACGACTGGATGGGGGTGGCCAAGGCGGCGCTCGAGAGCGTCTCGCGATACCTGGCCCGGGATCTCGGACCCCGCGGCGTGCGCGCCAACCTCATCTCCGCCGGGCCGATCGAGACCCTGGCCGCCGGCGGCATCCCCGGCTTCGACGAGCTCGCCCGCGTGTGGCAGAACCAGGCCCCGCTCGGGTGGGACGTCTCCGACCCGGGGCCGGTGGCCGACGCCGCCCTCTTCCTGATGTCGCCGCTCTCACGGGGCATCACCGGCGAGATCATCCACGTCGACGGCGGCTACCACGCGATGGGCGCTCCCCTGCGATGAGCGTGCTCGTCACCGGGGCGACCGGCTTCCTCGGCATGGAGGTCCTCGCCCGGCTGCTCGACCAGCCCGACACCGAGATCATCGCCCTCGTGCGCGCTCGGGACCGTCAGGACGCGGCCCGCCGGATCGACACCGTCCTCGCCCAGCTCTACGAGAACCCGGCGGCCCGCGCGACCGGGCGCATCCGCGCCCTGCCCGGGGACGTCAGCGCCCCCGACCTCGGGCTCGCCGCCGAGGACCGCCGCGCCATCCTCCAGGCCAGCACCGAGATCGTCCATTGCGCCGCCTCGATCTCCTTCGACCTCCCCCTCGAGGAGGCCCGGGCGATCAACACCGAGGGCACCCGCCGCCTGCTCGCCCTGGCCGGCGAGGTCGGCGACCTGCGCCGCCTGGTCCACGTCTCCACCGCCTACGTCGGCGGCCGTCACGCCGGCACCTTCGGCGAGGACGACCTCGATGTCGGCCAGGAGTTCCGCAACAGCTACGAGCAGTCGAAGTTCGAGGCCGAGATCGAGGTCATGGCCAGCGGCCTGCCAATCGTCATCGCCAGGCCGAGCATCGTCGTCGGCGACCGCTACAGCGGCTGGACGCCGGCGTTCAACGTCATCTACTGGCCGCTGCGGGCCTTCGCCCGCGGCATGCTCGACGAGGTGCCGGCCAACCCGGACGGAGTGGTCGACGTGGTGCCCGTCGATTACGTCGCCGACGCCCTCGTCCATCTGCTCGACCATCCCGAGACCACCGGCGCCGTCAACCTGGTGGCCGGCCGTCAGGCGGTTACCAACGCCCAACTCATCGAGCTCGCCTGCCGGGCCCTCGGCCGTCCGGCTCCGCGGATCAACAACGACGCCGCCATGATCGAGGAGGCCTCGGCCTACCTGCCGTACTTCGACGTGGCCACCCGGTTCGACGACCGCCGGGCCCGCGGCGTGCTCGAGCCCGCCGGCATTGCCACCGACGACTTCGAGGCCTACTTCCCGGCCATCATCGACTACGCCCAGCGGGCCCGGTGGGGCAAGACCCCGCTCACCCGCGAGGGCGCCCACCTCGAGCGGGCCGCCTGATGCGCCGCCGGCTCCTCGCCGCCCTCGCCCTGGCCGCTGCCGCCCTCGCCGGCGGGGCGCCGGCGGCGCGCGGAGCGCCGGTGTTCGCCGGACTGGGCAACCCGTCCCTGACGGCGACGGCCTCCCCGAGCACGCTGGTCGGCCTGTCGATCTACGACCACACCAACCTGTTCGGCGGCATCGCTCCCACCGGAACCATCAGCTTCTCGCTCTACGCTCCCGGGGACCCCGGGTGCACGGCGCCGGTCTTCACCACCGCGGTCGCCGTCTCGGGCACCGGCTCCGACGACTCACCGCGCTACACGACCTCGGCCGCCGGCATCTACCGGTGGGTCGCCAGCTACGGCGGCGACGCGGTGAACAACCCGTCAACCACCGCCTGCGGGAACCCGTCCCAGTCGGTGATCGTCGATCCCCGCGCCCCGAGCCTTACGACGGGGGCCGCCCGGTCGGGCGGATCGCTTCACGCCACTGCCACCATCACCGGGGGTTGGGGGCCGACGGGAAGCCTGACCTTCACGGTGACCGGGCCCGACGACACCTTCTGTGGTGGCGGCACGGCGTTCACCTCCTTCGTCGCCATCAATGGCCCGGGCTCCTACGACTCGGGCTACTTCGCCCCGACCCGGGCCGGGGCCTATACCTTCCGGGTCCGCTACAGCGGCGACACAAACAACCTCGGCGTCGGCCCCACCGCCTGCCTCGACCCCGGAGCGTCGGTGTCGATCACCGCGGGCGAGATCCAGACGCCGCCGCCGCCGCCGCCACCGCCTCCGCCTCCGCCTCCGCCGCCACCGCCACCGCCGCCGACCTCGGGATCGTCGGGCTCACCCGGCGTGGTGCCCCCGGTGCCCGGCGCCCCCGGCTCCCCGGGGCCAGCGGGCGGACCGGCGGCCACGGGCACCAAGGCGCCCGGGGCCACCGCGCCTTCGGGCGCCGGCCATCCGGCCGGGGCCGGCTCGCCGGGCACGCCGGCGGGATCGCCGCGGCCGCAATCCACGGCGCACCTCGCCTTCGCCGCCCCCAGCCGCTGCGTGGCCAGGCCGTTCCGGGTCTACGTCGCCGGCCAGGCCATCCGCCAGGTGACCTTCTACGTGCTCGGTCAGCGCCTCGGGCGGGTGGCCGCCGCCGACGCCCGCGGCCGCTTCGCCTTCTGGATCGACCCCCGGGGCCTGCGCCGCGGGTTCCGCTACAGCCTGATGGCCCGGGTCGGGCAGCTCCCCCGCGGCGCCCGCACCCTGCGCCGCGCCGTGATCACCTGCGCCTGATCGGCCCGGGCGCCGGCCCGCCCGCGACGGCGCTCAGCCGAGGGTGGCCAGCTTCTTGCCGGGGTTCATCAGGTTGAGGGGGTCGCACGCCGCCTTGATGCGCCCGTGGAGGGCGAGGGCGGCCGGGGACCACACCCGCTCCAGCTGGCCGCGCTTGACCCAACCGATCCCGTGCTCGCCGGAGATCGACCCCCCGAGGCCGGCGGCGAGGGCGAAGACCTCGCTCACCGCCAGCTCCGCCCGCTCGAGCTCGTCGGGCTGATCGGGGGCGATGAGGAAGGTGGCGTGGAGGTTGCCGTCGCCGGCGTGACCCCAGCTGCACGCCTCGAGGCGGTGGCGGGCGCCGATGGCCACTGTCGCCTCGACCGCCTCGGCCAGCCGCTCGACCGGCACGATGATGTCCTCGCTCACCTTGGCCCCCCTCCGGGCGCGGACCGCGGGCGAGACCCCGCTGCGCCAGCGCCAGAGCGCGGCGATCGGCGCCGCCTCGGTCGGCGCCGCGGTGGCCAGGGCGCCGTCGCCCAGGATCTCGACCAGCTCGGTCCGGATCCGGTGCGCCTCGGCGGCGACGCCGTCGGCCTCGGCGATGACCAGGAAGGAGGCCCCAGGGCCCGCCGGGACGGGAAGACCGGCGGCGGCGAAGCGGATCGCACCGCGGTCGAGGTACTCGATGGCGGCAGCCTGGATCCCGCTCCCGAGGACGGCCTCGATCGCCGCGCACCCGGCCTCGGCGCTCGGGTAGAGGCCGACCACCGGGTACGCCGCCTCGGGGGCGGGGACGAGACGCAGCCAGGCGGCGGTGATCACGCCGAGGGTGCCCTCGGAGCCGACCATCAGGCTCTTGAGGTCGTAGCCGGCGGCCTCCCGGCGGATCGGGCCGCCGAGACGGACCAGCTCGCCCGGGGGCAGCACGAACTCGAGTCCGGTGACCCAGGCACCCGTGGTCCCGTACTTGTAGGCGTGGGGGCCGCCGGCGTTGGTGGCGATGTTGCCGCCGATCTGCGACTGCTCGGCGGCACCCGGGTCGGGCGGGAAGAACAGGCCCCCCTCGCGGGCCCGCCGGCGCAGCTCGGCCGTCGGCATCCCCGCCTCCACCGCGATGCGCCAGAGCAGGGGCTCGAAGGACCGCAGGCGGCGCAGGCGTTCGAGGCCGAGGACCACGCCCCCGTCGAGGGGGACGGCCCCACCGGCCAGCCCGGTGCCCCCGCCGCGGGGGATGATGGCCACCCCGTGGGCATAGCACCAGGCCACCACCCGGGCGACCTCCTCGGCGCTGGCGGGCAGGACGACCGCGTCGAGGCGTCCGCGCAGGCCCCGCCCCTCGGCGGCGTCGTGGAGGTAGGCGCGGGCCGGCGGCGCCAGGACCGCCTCGCGGCCCACGATGGCAGCGAGATCCCCGCAGAGACCACGGCCCGGCTCCCGGGGGCCGGCGGCGCTCGGATCGGCACTGGTCCCGCTCAGGCCGCCTAGTCAACCAGACGGGCGGTCAGGACGGGCGCACGGCGTAGACCGCGCTCTGCGCGGCGCCGCCGCTGCGCCCGCCGGCCACCACCAGGTGGTCGCCCGCGGCGACCACCGCCGCGTCGGAGAGGGGTTTGGGCAGGCGCCCCACCCGCCGCACCCGGCCATCGGCCGGGTCGATGGAGAGGATCCGGGCCACCGGAGTGTCGGCGCTCGGGCCCCTGCCGCCGACCAGGTAGACCACCGAGCCGAGGGTGGCCGCCCCCGCGTGGGTCAGGCGGCCCGGGAGGCGCCCGATCCGGGTGACGGCCCCGGTCGACGGATCGAAGCTCTCGATGGCATCGCTGGCCCCGACCCCCTCCGAGCCGCCGGCGATGACGAGCTTGCCGGCGACCGCGGCCACCGCGGCGTAGCGCACCGCCGTCGGGAGATGGCCGACGACCCGCGCCGGACCACCCGGACGCCAGGCGACGATGGTGTCGAGGGCCAGGCGCCCGTCGTAGCCGCCGACGACGTAGGCCGTCCCCCCGAGCTCGGCCACCGCCACATCGGAGGCCGGCGACGGGAGGCGCCCGGCGGCGGACACCGCCGCGGTGGGCGGGTCGTAGCGGAGGATGTGGTCGTAGGAGGCAAGGTCACCGCCCCCGAACACATAGACCGCCCCCCCGAGGGTGGCCGCCTGGGCGTCGTGCTGGGCCGCCGGCAGCGCTCCGCGCGCCGCCGGCCGGCCCGCGCTCAGCTCGAGCACCGCCGCCGTCGAGCGGGCGCTCCGGTCGAGCCCGCCCAGCAGGGCGACCCGGTCGCTGCCGATCGCCGCCGCCGCCGGGTCCTGGACCGGGGTGGCCAGCGACCCGATCGGGCTCACCCGCACCCGTCTCGCCACCGGCGCCGCCGCCCCCGCCCCCACGGCGTGCGGCCCGACGGCGACGCCCGGGGACGCTCGGCCGCCCAATCCGCCGCCCACGATGACCACCACCACGACCAGCACCAGCCCGAGCCCGGCGCCCAGCCCGATTCGCCGCCGGCGCAGCTCCGCCGCCCGGGCGCCGCGGTCGGCGCGGCGCGAGCCGGGATCGAGGAGGCTCATTGGGGCTGTCTCATCGACGAGGAGGTCGGGAGCCGCCCGCGGTCTCCGGGCGAGCGGCGTCGGGTCGGGTCGGGTCGGGTCGGGTCGGGTCGGGTCGGGTCGGGTCGGGTCGGGTCGGGTCGGGTCGGGTCGGGTCGGGTCGGGTCGGGTCGGGTCGGGTCGAGGATATCGGCCTCCCCCGACGCCGCTCGGCGGCCACCGGCCTCAGAGCGACCCGACGGACGGACCGGGTCCGGCGGGGGCCCGACCCGACGGACGGACCGGGCGGGCGCCGGCGCGGCCGGGCGGGCGACCGCGGCCCGGCCCGATGGCCGGCCGGACCGACTGCGGCGGCCGGGCAGGCCCAGGAGCCGATCGGCACAATGGTCTGGTGTCCGATCGCCTGATCTACGTCTCCCGCCTCGTCCGCCTGCCCCTGATCGGTGCCGACGGCGCCGAGATCGGCCAGCTGGTCGACGTGGTGCTGGCCGGCGGGGCCGGCGGCGCCCCGCCGCGGGTCAACGGATTCGTGGTCCGCGTCCAGCGGCGCCGTGTCTTCGTCGGGGCCGGGCGGATCGGCGAGATCGAGCCCGAGGGGGTGCGCCTGCGGCGGGGGGCGATCAACCTCCGCCAGTTCGAGCTCCGCGGCGGCGAGCAGCTGGTCGTCGACGAGCTCTTCGGCCGCCGCCTCCGCGACCGGCGGATCGTCGACGCCGCCATCACCCCCGCCCCCGAGCCCCACGCCTGGGAGCTGGCCACCCTCGCCCTCGCCCCGCCCGGTCTCGCCGGCCGCCGGCGGGCACCGGAGGTGATCGACTGGAGCGAGGCGAGCGATGTCCTGCGCGACGAGCGGGCCGGGGCCCGAGAGGCAGCGGCCATCGGCCAGCTCCACCCGGTCGAGATGGCCGAGGCGATCCGCAAGCTCCCACTCTCGCGCCGGCGCATCCTCGCCGACGCCCTCGAGGACGAGCGGCTCGCCGACCTCCTCGAGGAGCTCTCCGAGGAGGAGCAGGTCCGGATCGTCGAGGGGCTCGACCTCGAGCGCGCCGCCCGGGTGCTCGACGAGATGGAGGCCGACGACGCCGCCGACCTCCTGGCCGAGTTCTCGGCCGAGCGCCGGGGCGAGCTGCTCGCGGCCATGGACCCCGGCGAGGCGGCCCCGGTGCGGCGGCTCCTGCACTTCGGCCCGGACACCGCCGGCGGGCTGATGACGCCGGAGCCGATCGTCCTCGAGCCGTCGGCCACCGTGGCCGAGGCCCTGGCCCGGATCCGCGACCCCGACCTGCGCCCGCCGCTCGCCGCCCAGGTCTTCGTCTGCCTGGCACCGACCGAGACGCCGACCGGCCGCTTTCTCGGCGTCGCCCACTTCCAGCGGCTTCTGCGCGAGGCGCCATCCAAGGCCCTCGGCCGCTGCCTGGACACCGAGCCCGACCCGGTCAGTCCCGACACCAGCGATCAGCTCGTGGCCCACCGCCTGGCCGCCTACGACGTCGTCGCCCTCCCCGTGGTCGACGAGGCCGGCCGCCTGCTCGGGGCGGTGACCATCGACGACGTGCTCGACCGGGTCCTCCCCGCCGGCTGGCGGATCGCCCCGGCGAGGAGCTGAGCCGATGCCCCGTCCCGACGACCTGAGCAAGCCCCGGGGCACCAGCGGCGGCCCCTCCCACGACCCCGATCGCTTCGGGCGCATGGCCGAGGCCATGGCCCGCTACCTCGGCACCGGGCGCTACCTGGCCATCCAGACCATCCTCGTCATCATCTGGATCACCCTCAACCTCGTGGCGGCCAGCCTGCGCTGGGACGCCTACCCGTTCATCCTCCTCAACCTCGCCTTCTCCACCCAGGCCGCCTACGCCGCGCCGATGATCCTTCTCGCCCAGAACCGCCAGGCCGAGCGCGACCGGGTGGAGATCGAGCGCGACCGCGACACCAACGCCCGCCAGCTGGCCGAGGCCGAGTTCCTCGCCCGGGAGATCGCCGCCCTGCGCATCTCGATCGAGCGCAAGGCCGACCGCGAGGACCTGGCCGACGCGGTGCGGGACATCACCATCGCCGTCGAGCGCCTCCACGACCGCGACCCCTCGGCCGAGCACGGCGCCCCGGCCGCCGACCTCGACCAGCCCGAAGGCTGACGCCCCGGCCGGCGCCCCCCGCCGGATGTCCTTTGCGGGGCCGCCCGTTCGTCGCACCAGCTCCCGGCGGCGATCGCATGTCCCGAGGGTCCCGGGGCCGGCCTCGCGGCGCTCGAGGACGCCGATCTCGCCGCCGAGCTCGACGGCTACCTCCCCTTCCACGCCGCCCGCGCCGACCTCCTGCGCCGGGCCGGTCGCTCGGCGCCGGCGGCCGCCGCCTACGCCCGGGCCGGCGATCTGGCCACCACCCCGGCCGAGCGCCGGTTCCTCGACGACCGCCGGGCCGAGCTCACGTAGCAGCAGCTCCAGAGAAGACACACGAGGCGGCCCGATCCCGCTCCGCCCGCGCCGTGAGGGATTTCTCAGACTTCCCTTATTGGCGTCTTAGGCCGGTGCTGTGGTCTCTGGGCGGTGAGCCTCGCCCGAGATCGAGCCCCCGGGCCCTCGCCTTGAGCACCCCCGCCGAGACCCTGCCCCGGGTCGGGCCCGCCCCCGCCCCGGCCCGGCCTCCCGACCGGGTGGCCGCCCTGGCCTGGGCGGTCTGGCTCGTCCTCGCCGTCAACGGCGGGGTCATCGTCTGGCTCTGGCTCGGCGGCGGCGGCGTTACCCAGGTGCACGGGGCCGCCGACCTGTGGACGAGCCTCGGACGGATCACCGGCCTGCTCGGCGCCTACCTCGCCCTGATCCAGATCCTCCTCCTCGCCCGCCTGCCTCCGCTCGAGCATCGCCTCGGGTTCGACCGGCTCACCGTCTGGCACCGGCGCAACGGCAAGCTCTGCATCTACGCCGTGTTGGCCCACGCCATCCTCATCACCATCGGCTACGCCCTGGCCGACAGGATCTCGGTTCCCGGCGAGTTCTCCCGGCTGCTCTCGAGCTACCCCGGCATGGTCACCGCCACCGTCGGCACCCTGCTCATGGTGGCCATCGTCATCAGCTCGGTGATCATCGTCCGCCGCCGGTTGCCCTACGAGGCCTGGTACGCCCTCCACTTCACCATCTACGCCGCCATCGCCCTCGCCTACCTCCACCAACTGCCCACCGGCAACGAGTTCACCGCCGACCCCGGCCAGCGCGACTACTGGATCGCCGTCTACCTGGTCACCCTCGCCCTCCTCCTCGCCTTCCGCCTCGTCCGGCCCCTGGCCCGTGCCCGCCGCCACCGCCTGCGGGTCACCGCGGTTACTCGCGAGACGGCGAACGTCGTCTCGGTCCACGTCACCGGCCGCCACCTCGACCGCCTCGGGGCCCAGGCCGGCCAGTTCATGGTCTGGCGGTTCCTCTCTCCCGGGCGCTGGTGGCAGGCCCATCCCTTCTCACTCTCCGCCGCCCCCGACGGGCGGGAGCTGCGCATCACCGTCAAGGACGTCGGCGGCTTCACCCACCGGCTCGCCGACCTGCCCCCCGGCACCCGCGTCCTCGCCGAGGGCCCCTTCGGGCGCTTCGGCGCCCCCCTTCGGCGCCGGCGGCGGGTCACCCTGATCGCCGGCGGGATCGGCATCACCCCGCTGCGCGCCCTCTTCGAGGCCCTGCCCGCGCCGGCCGGCGAACTCGCCCTGATCCACCGTGTCGTCGCCGAGGACGAGCTCGTCCTCCGCGAGGAGCTCGAGCGGCTGGCCGGCGACCGCGGCGCCATCCTGCGCTTCGTGGTCGGCGACCACCGCGACCCCCGCCACGCCCACCTCCTCTCCCCGGCCCACCTCCTCGAGCTCGTGCCCGAGATAGCCGACGGCGACGTCTACCTCTGCGGCCCCCCCGAGATGATGCGCCGAACCACCCAGAGCCTCCGCGCCGCCGGCGTCCCGGCCGGCCAGATCCACCGCGAGCGCTTCGCCCTCGCCGCCTGACCCGCCCGACCCCCGCCCCCGACCCCCGACCACCGACCACCGACCATCCGGACGAGATGACGACGACGAGGACCAGACCCGTGCGCAGATCGCTGGTCGAGCACATCATGGGGATGCCCATCATCGTCGAGGTCTGCGACCCCGAGGTCGACGAACAGGCCGTCGAGCGGGCCTTCGCCTGGCTGCGCTTCGTCGATGCCACCTTCAGCACCTACCGACCCGACAGCGAGGTCAGCCGGCTCAACCGCGGGGAGATCGGGCTCGACGAGGCCCACGCGGCGGTCCGGTCGGTGCTCGGTCGCTGCGAGCGACTGCGCGAGCTCACCGGCGGCTACTTCGATGTCCGGGCCCCCTACCTCGGCCCGGGCACGGCCCCGGCCGCCGGGCGTGGAGGCCCCGGGTCGATAGATCCTTCCGGCCTGGTCAAGGGCTGGTCGGTGCTCGGGGCCGGGCGGCTGCTCGACCGGGCCGGGGCCCGCAACTACGCGATCAACGCCGGCGGCGACGTCCTCCTGCGGGGACATCCGCCGGGGACCGACGGCTGGCGCGTCGGCATCCAGCACCCGCGCCGGCGCGATCAGATCGCCATGGTCCTCAGCGTGGCCGACGCCGCCGTCGCCACCTCGGGGGCCTACGAGCGCGGCGAGCACATCGTCGACCCCCACACCGGGCGCCCCCCGGACGGGGTGCTCTCGGTGACCGTGGTCGGGCCGGATCTGGCCAGCGCCGACGCCTACGCCACCGCCGCCTACGCCATGGGTCCCGACGGCGCCGGTTGGTGCGCCGGCCTCGACGGGTACGAGGCCATCGTCATGCGCACCGACGACACCGTCCTCACCACCCCCGGCCTCGATCGGCTCAGGGTATGAGCCGGCGACCGAAGACCGGCCGGGCCGCCAGCCCCCGACGGCTGACCGCCGCGGCCGGGGCGACCGCCGCGGCCGCCGCGACCGCCGCGGCCGCCGCGGCCGCCGCGGCCGGGGTCGCCGCCGTCGTCACCGGCTGCGGCGGGAACCCGAAGATCGGGCGTTCGAACACGCCGGTCCCCGTCACCACGCCGGCCGGCTCGAGCGGCGCCGCCGGGGGCGGGTCGACGCCGAAGGCGAGCGGGACCTTCACCGGGGTCGATGTCCCCAACCGCTTCGGCGACGTCCAGGTATCGATCACCGTGCGGCGGGGGAAGATCACCGACGTCGGGTGGGTCAAGCTCCCGTACGACCGGGCCCGGTCGCGCTACATCTCCCAGCAGGCGGCGCCGATCCTGCGCAGCGAGGTGCTCGACGCCCAGAGCGCCCGCATCGACATCGTCTCCGGAGCCACCTACACCAGCGACAGCTGGGCGAGCTCGGTGGCCTCGGCGCTCAGCCAGGTCCACTAGCGCGCCGCCCGGCGGCGAGCGCGCCGCGCCGCTCCGGCGCGGCCGGCGGTCAGGGCAGGATGAGGTGGCTGTCGCCGAACTCGTGCCAGAGGTAGCCCTCGGTGAGGGCGGCCCGGTAGCAGCGCTCGAGCAGGGGGGCTCCGGCGGCGGCCTCGAGCAGCGACAGGTGCGAGGCCTGTGGCTCGTGCCAGCCGCTGATCAGGCCGTCGACCGCCCGCAGGCCGCGCTCGGGGGTGATGACCAGGTCGGTCCAGCCCTCGCCGGGGCCGAGGCCGCCGTCGGGGGCGGCCATGGACTCGAGCGCCCGGACCACGGTCGTCCCCACGGCGAGGACCCGCCCGCCGGCGGCGCGGACGGCGTTGACCCGGGCGGCGGTCGAGGCCGGCAGGCGGAAGTACTCGGGGTAGGGGGGCTCGCCGCGACCCGGGGAGGAGACCCCGGTGTGGAGGAGGACGGGGGCGACGGCGACCCCGCGGGCGGCCAGGCGGGCGAGGAGGGCGGGGGTGAACGGCCGGCCGGCGCTCGGCATCTCGGCGCTGCCCGGCGTCCGGGCGAACACCGTCTGGTAGGCCTCGAGCGGCCAGTCCCCGGTGACGTAGCCGTAGCGGATGGGCCGGCCGTAGGCGGCGAGGAGGTCGACCACCGGCACCTCGCTCGCCACCCGGGCCAGCCACAGGCGCCCGCCCGGGGCGTAGGGGGCGACGATCTCCACCCGGGCCCCACCGGCCAGGGCGAGCCGCTCGCCGACTCCGGGGCCGCCGCTGCCCAGGGGCTGCTCGCCGCCGTCGGGCCGGCGCGTCTCGAGCACCCACCAGCTGTCGCCCGGGCGGCCGGGGGCCCGGGTGGCGAAGTGGAGGACGAGCCCGGCGCCGCCGGGGCGCCGGGCGGGGATGGCGGCGGGGAGGGTGGCCGAGGTGTTGACCACCAGGAGGTCGCCGGGGGCCAGAAGCTCGGGGAGGTCGCGGAAGCGGGCGTGCTCGATCCGGTCCTCGCCGCGGTGGGCGGCCATCAGCCGGACGCCGTCCCGGGCCAGACCGCGCGCCTCGGGCGGCCGCACCGCCTCGAGGCGGGCGGGGAGGCTGAAGGCGAAGGCTGCGCCCTTTCCGGCGCCCGGCCCGCCCGGGACGGGCCGGGCGGGGGCGACGGCGAGATCCGGGGTCATGCGGCCAGACTAGGCGCCCGGCGGCCGGGCGACCATCGGCAATTAGACCTAGGACCCGGAGAGCAGCCCGGCGCGGGCGGCGTACATCGCCGCCTGGGTGCGATCGGCGACGCCGAGCTTGGCCAGGACGTGGCCGACGTGGGTCTTGACCGTCTTCTCCGAGACGCCGAGTTCCAGGGCAATCCTTTTGTTGGAGCGGCCCCCGCCGATCAGCTCGAGCACCTCCCGTTCGCGACGGGTCAGTTGCTCGGCCGGGTCGGGGGGCGGAGGTTGGGCGATGGCGGCGACGAGCAGGGCTGCCACCGCCGGGTCGAGCAGCGCCCCGCCGGCGTGGGCGGTCCGCACTGCCCGGGCCAGCTCCTGGGGCTCGACGTTCTTGAGCAGGTAGCCGGCGGCTCCGGCCTGGATCGCCGCCAGGAGCCGGGTGTCGGAGGCGAAGCTGGTGAGGACGATCACCCGGGCTCCGGGCACCCGGGTGCGGAGCTCCCGCATCGCCGCGACGCCGTCGAGGACCGGCATGGTCAGGTCCATGAGGATGACGTCGGGCCGCAGCCGCTCGGCCTCGTCGACCGCCTCCCGGCCGTCGGCCGCCTCGCCGACCACCTCGATCCCGTCCTGTAGTTCGAGGAAGGTGCGCAGCCCCTCGCGGACCACCGCGTGGTCGTCGACGACGAGGACGCCGATCGGCGGCGGCTCAGCCAAGGTCGAGGACCACCGTGGTGCCGGCCCCCGGGACCGAGTGGATGACCAGGCGCCCACCCAGGCGCCGGGCCCGCTCCTCCATCGAGGTCAGGCCGAGGTGGCGGGCCCGGAGGTCCGGGTCGGCCGGATCGAAGCCGGCGCCGTCGTCCTCGACCTCGAGCCGGAGCCCTCGTCCGCCGCCGTCCAGGCGCACGGCGATGCGCTCGGCCCCGGCGTGGCGCACCGCGTTCTGCAGCGCCTCCTGGGCGATGCGCAGCACCTCGAGGTCCCGGCCGCCGTCCCCCCCGGCCCCGGCCCCGGCCCCGAGGTGGAGGTCGACCTGGGCGGCGTGGACCTGGCCGACCAGCTCGACGTGCTTGCGCAGCGCCCCGCCCAGACCGTCGCGCTCGAGGTCGGGCGGGCGGAGCTCCATGATCAGCGCCCGCAGGTCGTCCTGGGCCTCGCGGGCCAGGGCCTGGACCCGCTCCATCTGGGTGCGTGCCCGGGGCCGGGCCAGACTGGCCTCGCGGTCGAGCAGGGTGATCGCCGACTCGGCGGCGAGAATCAGGCCGAAGAGCTTCTGGCTGACGACGTCGTGGAGCTCGAGGGCGAGGCGGTTGCGCTCGGCGAGGATGGTCAGCTCCCGGCTGCGCTCGTAGAGCCGGGCGTTGGTGATGGCGATGGCCGCATGGGCCCCGAGCAGCTCGATCAGCTCCTGATCGGCCGCCTCGAACGCCGGGGCACCCTGCTTGTCGGTGAGGTAGAAGGCGCCGATCACCCCGTCGGGAGCGACGATGGGCACGCCGAGGAAGGAGCGCATGTCGGGGTGGCCGGCCGGCCACCAGCCGCGGAAGCGCGGATGCCGGTGGATGTCGTCGGTGCGAAACGGGGCCTCCGTCTCGAGCATCGCCCCGAGCAGTCCGTGGGTACGCGGGAGGGGGCCCATGGCGGCAATGAGCTCGTCGGTCATCCCGGAGACGAGAAACCGCCCGAAGCCGCCCTCACCGTCCGGGATGCCGAGGGCGGCGTAGCGCGCCCCGGCGAGCTCGCGGGCGCGGTCGACCAGGCGCTGGAGGACCTCCTCGACCGAGAGCTCGGCGGCGACGGCGAGGACGGCGTCGCTGACCGCCCGCAGGGCCGGGTTCAGCCCGTCGGCCATGACCGGTCCGCCCGCCGCCCCGCCGCGGCTCCTAGTAGTCCTCGGCGGTCCACCAGTCCTTGGCCATCACCCCGTCGCCGCCCGCCGGCCGGTCGGAGCCGACGGCGATAACCTCGAGACCGTCGGGGCCGCCCTCGAAGGCTCGGATGACCTCGGCGGCGACGCGGATGACGTCCCACTGGCGGACGTCGACGATCTCGTCGTCGAGCCGGAGGCGCCCCGACCCGGAGACGACGATGTAGGCCTCCTCCTGCTCGCGGTGGCTGTGGCCGAGGCCGGAGCGGACGTCCGGGCCGTAGCGGAAGTGGCTGACACCGAGGTGCTCGGAGTCGAGATGCTTGCGGGCGAAGCGGGCCTCTACCCCAGAGTCGCCGTCGCGGAGCGCGTCGTCGATCTCCATGAGGTTCTTGATCGTGTAGTCGGGCATCGGCGGGCCTTTGGTCGGGTGGTCGGGTGATCGGGTGGGCGGGTGGTCGGGTGGTCGGGCGGGTCGGCGGTGGGCGGCGGGGTGGGCGGCGGGGTGGTGATGCGTGTCGCTGACGGTAGCGACCGGACCCGGGCGGCGTGCTCGGAGGGGGGCGCCGACCCAGTGGCTCCCGGGGCGTTCCCGGCGTTCCGGGTCTCGCGCGCCGCCGCGTGGGGAGCGAAGTCTCGCCTGTTTCACCGTGGGCGGTCGCCGTCGGTTAAGGTGGGCCGATGGGAATACGTGAGTCATATACGCCGGGAACGTTCAGCTGGACCGATCTCGCCACCACCGACCAGGAGGGGGCGAAGGCGTTCTACGCCGCGCTCTTCGGGTGGGAGGCCGAGGACATGCCGGTCGGCGAGGGCACCGTCTACTCGATGATGCGCCGCGACGGCAAGAACGTCGCCGCCATCGCCCCGCAGCCGCAGCAGCAGCGCGATGCCGGGGTCCCTCCGTTGTGGCAGTCCTACGTCTCGGTGGAGAGCGCCGACGCGACCGCGGATCTGGTCAAGGAGCACGGGGGCACGGTCCATGCCGGACCTTTCGACGTGCTCGAGGCCGGTCGCATGGCGGTGATCCAGGACCCGCACGGCGCGTTCTTCATGATCTGGGAGGCCGGTCGCCATTTCGGGGCGGCGCTGGTCAACGCTCCCGGGGCCTTGGCCTGGAACGAGCTGAGCACCCCCGACTTCGATGCCGCCGCGACGTTCTACGGCGCCGTCTTCGGGTGGACGACCACCGCCTTCGAGGGATCGCCCGACCCCTACCGGGTGATCATGAACGGCGAGCGCAGCAACGGCGGGATGCGCCCGCAGAGCTCCTCGGGCGCGCCCCCCCACTGGCTCGTCTACTTCGGGGTCGAGAACCTCGACGCCGCGCTCGAGCAGGTCGAACAGCTCGGCGGGACCAGGCACGCCGGGCCGATCGACATCGGCGTAGCCCGGATCGCCGTCGTCGCCGATCCCCAGGGCGCGACGTTCGCCATCTACGACGGCACCTTCGAGGACTAGACCCAGACCGGGCGGTGAAAACAGGGGCCGGGGATGGGGGGCCCCGCCCCGGGGGTGTAGGTTGCGCGGCCCGGCGCGGCCGCCGGGCGGGGAACCGGCGGCCGGCAGCGGGCAACCCCAAATGGCCAGCGGATCCTCCACCGACGGGCGGCTGCTCGCCATCAGCGACCTCCACGTCCACCATCCGGAGAACCGGCTGATCGTCGAGGGCCTGCGGCCGGACTCGGAGCGATCGTGGCTGCTGGTGGCCGGGGACGTCGGGGCGCGGATGGCCGACGTGGAGTGGGGCCTCGGCCGTCTGCGCGAGCGCTACGCACAGGTGGTCTGGGTACCCGGCAACCACGAGCTGTGGACGCCGCCCGATGATCCCGTCCAGCTGCGCGGCGAGGAGCGCTACCGCCATCTGGTGGAGCTGTGCCGGCGGCTCGGGGTCCTCACCCCCGAGGATCCCTACCCGATCTGGGACGGCCGGGGAGGCCCGGTCACGGTGGCGCCGCTCTTCGTCCTCTACGACTACAGCTTCCGTCCGGCCGGGGCCGCCTCGCAGGAGGAGGCGCTCCGGCTGGCCTACGCGGCGGGGGTGGTGTGCAGCGACGAGCGCCTGCTCCACCCGGATCCCCATGCCACCCGGGAGGCGTGGTGCCGGACGAGGCTGGCGGTGAGCGAGCGGCGCCTGGCCGCCCTCGACCCGAGCATGCCGTCGGTGCTGGTCAATCACTTCCCCCTCGTGCGCGAGCCGACGCGCATCCTGCGCCATCTGGAGTTCGCCCAGTGGTGCGGCAGCGAGCACACGGCGGGCTGGCACCGGCGCTATCGGGCGGCGGCCGCGGTCTACGGTCACCTGCACATCCCGCGGACGATGTGGTTCGACGGCGTCCCCTTCCTCGAGGTCTCCCTCGGCTACCCGCGCGAGTGGCGGCGGCGGCCGGTGGCGGCCACCCGTCCGCGGGAGGTGCTGGGGATCGGGCCGGCCTGAGCCGGCGCGGGCGGCGGTCTCAGCCGGCGACCCGAAACACGGCGAAGCCGTCGCCGGCCGGGGGATCGAGGTCGGAGAGGTCGGGGTCGAGGACGTACTCGACCTGGGCCGGCCAGTCCTCGCCGGGGGCGCCGGTGCCGGGAAGGCTGCCGACCAGGGACCAGACCTCGGGTCCGAGGCGGCCGTCCTCATCGGGGATCTGGGCCAGCCAGAGGCGATGGTGGACCTCGGCGGCGGCGAACCTCCGGTCGTGCTCGGCCCCGGCGAGGGGGCCGTCGAGGAAGCAGGCGCGCCAGCTCACCCCGGCGGCCGGGGTCCTCGGCCCCGTAAGGTGAACGACCAGCCGTCCCGCTTTCGAACCCGGAGTCCGACATGAGCGATCTCGCCCGCCGACCCAACAGTCGCCTGCCGCGCCGCGTGCGCCAGCAGCGCGCCTACGCGCTGATCCTCGCCACCGGCGGACTGAGCGCGGTCGCCGTGGTGGGCATCCTCCTGGCCGCGATCGGGGTGATCGGCTACGGCACGCCCCTGCTCGCCGCGGTGGCCGCCGTGGTCTGCGGGTTCGCCCTGCGCCGGCTGATCGGCCGCTAGGGACATCGACGTCGCCGGGCGCGGGGCCGGCGGACGGGGCGGCGGCCGGCGGGAGCTCGATCTCCTTGGGGGTCCCGTGGGCGCTGTCACGCCGCGGATCCTCGCACGCCGGCCAAGCCCGAGGTGGTCATCGGCGCCAGGCGCGGATCGCCCCGCCGGGCGCCGGACCCGAGCCGTCGTGAGCGCGCAAAAGCCCCGCATCGCGGGGCTCTTGCCATGCGCCCGAGAGGACTCGAACCTCCACGAACCATCGGTTCACAAGGCCCTCAACCCTGTCGTGGGGCCGTCAGATCCGTCCGGAGCCCGCAAAATCGTCCATTTCGTGCGCCCGCGCGGACGCATCGGACGCATCTGGCGTGGCGTTTGTTCTCACGATGTTCTCACGGAGCGACCGCGCTTCAGCCGGTCGACAGGGCTTGCCCCGAGCCGCGTCCCGGAGACTCGATGGCCTCTGGCACACGCGGCCGGCCCCGGCACCCGAGACTACAGACGAAGCACCGGTGGCCGCCGCGAGTGCAAGCTGGAGGTGGCCCGCGCCACGGATCAGGCTGGGCTATGAGTGGCCGCGGCATCGCGCGAGCGAGAGCAACCAGCCAAACCCGATCGCTCTACCGACCGATCTCACCACGCCTCCTTAACTCAAATGCGTTGAACACACAGGGATTGGGAACTGCTGCCCGAATCCGCCCGCCGTGGGCCGACAGATCTATGGCGCGCGTTCGATGCCGCGGTCAACGCGTACGAGCGTGCGGGCGCGACAACGTCGCTGGCGAACGTCGCGGCGGCGTTTGAACATCTCGGCGACGCAGCGGCCGCTCTGGCCAAGGCGATCGAGGTCGAGGATCGGCGCACCGGACTGCTCCGGCCCGCCCCTCGCCGTCGACCGGGCACTACAGCGCGGTCAGCGGCGGCAGCAAGAATACCGCCAGCGGCGAAACCAGTGCGGTCAGCGGCGGCGGCGGCAACACCGCCAGCGCCCTCGACAGCGCGGTCAGCGGCGGCATTAAAACACCGCCAGCGGCCGCTACAGCGCGGTCAGCGGCGGCTGGAGCAACACCGCCAACGGCTGGAATAGCGCGATCCTCGGCGGCTACCTCGAGACCTGAACATGGATAATGGCTACAGCCAAGCGGGGCCCAGCGTGTTCGCCCCCTAGCCGATTGGGCTAGCCCGCCTGCACGCTCATGGTCCGCGCCCCGACACCGGGCGCGGACCACAGCGCCAAAAGTCCAGCAATCCCCGGGCTCACGCCCTCAGCCCAACGACGCGCCCACCAACCCCTGCGCATGCACTGAGCCCCCCGACGGAGCTGCTCCGAGCACGCCCAACCGCCGGGCACCCCGCTCGCAACAAGACGAGCGTCTTCACCCGCCACTCAGACGTCCGCCCGGACCGCGACCGAGCGCGCCGACCGCCTACGACCGACGGCTCCTTTCTCCGGTCGCCAATGCCTGCGCGCCGGGTGCCATGACGACTGCCTTCCATCGATGCAGCAGCCCGCGCCGCCGTGGCCGGGCGGCTGCTCTGCGCGAAATCCGGCACGCTCCGCGGATTGTCGACCAGCGTCGCTCGATGTCCGGGCGCCGCCCGTCAGCCAGCTACCGCGCCGGCTGTCGTCCAGTAGGTCCACTTGGCGGCTGGTTCCACGTTCCTTAACGGCGCCCCGTCTGGCGGGGATCACTAGCAACTCGGACCCACCCCGATCGATCAAGGCCACGACCGCGCGCTCCGTGCAGCTTGGAGCGACGGCCACAGCCGGAAGGAGAAGCGACGCGGACTGTCCCGCAGTCCGAGCCCAGCCCTCTGGAGGGTCGCGTGGAAGCCCGCGGCTCTAGCGCGACGCTTTCAGGTGGTGGCTAGCCTTGAGCGTGGTACCACTCAAGAAGGTGGTCGCGGTCGGCATTATCGCCGTTGGCGTAGCCGACCACGCGCCGAGCGATGTCGACCCAGGCGAGGTGTGCGGATCCGCCGACCGTAGCTGAGCACGTAAACTGGAACTGTTCGTTCCCCGCGAAACCACTATACGCGCCCTTCCCGTCTGCGTATTCGCCACATGACCGGGGTGCGTCCTGCGCGGTCACTGCCTTATAACGATCCTGCGCCGTGCTCGAGGCTTTGTAGAGCGTGTACACGGCGAAGGTTACGCCGTGTTGCGGAAAGCAGGCCACCCGTGCGATCGCTAGTGATTCGTATCCCGGCCACGAGGCGCAGGTGGCGCGGGCCGGGTAGGGAATGGCGGCTAAGAGATCGGACAACGGTGTCCCGCAGTCGGGAAGCGACGAGGGCAGTGGCGTATAACGGACAGTCGTGCCAGATGACACAGTGACAGCAGTCTCATCACTGTAGGCTTTGGCCGCTTGGTCGACCGAGACGGTGCGGCAAGGCGGTTGGTCTACCGTGAAGCGAACACGCACCGCGAGACTCTCGCCCGGCAGTAAGTGCTCGGCATAGAGATCCTGTTCCCGCATGCGGTCCGGGCAGGTCCGCGGCGCCCGCGGTAGGAGCACGGTGCAGCTGCCTGACACGAGAGACGCCGCCCATGTGGGCGGCGCATAAAAGGCGACAGAGACGCGTGAGAGCGACGCAGCGCCGACGTTCGTGGCTCTGAGCTCAAACTCGACAATGTCGCCGGGACTCGCGTCAACATGGTGGACGAGACGAGCTTGCCCCGTCGACAGGTTGCGGACCGTGCTCTCCATCGCGAGGCTCGGCGAGCCCGCGGCGGTACTAGCAAGGAGTGATCTGAGTCCGGTCGCCACCGCTACAATAGCTCCCACGAGGGCGAGGCAGCCCAGCAGCAAGCGGTAAAGTCGATGATGTACCGGTGGACGTACAGGGTCGGGTATTCCGGCCTTGGAAGGCTCCACCGGATCGACGGGTTGCGCGGGATCATCTCGTGTGGTACGCACCGCCAAGATCTTAGTTACTTGCCGCGGAATAACTCTTGAGTAGCGAAACGGCCGCGTCGTGGTGACGCGGCCGTTCGGTCCGGCTGAGTGGTGCTCTTGTCGAAGGAGCCGATCCAGTCTCTCAGTCGGCCCCGATGTCAAGCGTGTCAGCGTTGTAGGCGAGGATCGCCCAGCCCGTCCAGGTCTGCTGCCCTTGGTGGCCCTTGAGGCGGCTGCGATTCAGTCCATAGCCTCGCTTCAGGTGGGTGATGCCCTTCCGCGCCCGTTCGGTAGCGCTGCAGCCGGCCCTCCAGCGCATGGAACAGATCCGCAACGAACATCTCGCACTCGTGGTCATTGAGAGCTGAGAAGCGCGGCACCTAGCCCCAGTCTGACGCTCAACCCGCGTGATCGGGTCGCAAGACGACGACGGATCGATCGGCCGGACCGCGCGCGCGGTCAAGGCGGGCCGGCACGAGCCACCAAACGGCGCTGCAGCCGATCGTCGTGGGCGCCCGGCGGAACTGCACAACCTGGTCGGATGCCGTGGGGACGATGCTCTGGCTCTGGCGATAGCCTAGCCAGGCCGTCAATTTTCATGGACAGCGCGCGCGGCCATAGCGGCCGCTTCCGCTCGGATGCGAGCGCCGAGATCTCGGTCCGTTGGGTGACCGCTCCGGACGACCTGGAGGTCTCGGCTGCGGTGGGCAGGGCGCTCCCGCTCTCGCCGGCGGTTGCGGGAGCCCCGCCATCCGCGCTGGTCGCGCCCGAGCTTCGTCCTGAGCGCAAGTCTCGAGCAATCGGGCCGAGACGCTCGCATCTCGAGCCGAGCGGTCGCGGGCGGATAGCCGCTACGGCTCCGTGGAGTCGATGACCTCAGCGACGACGACCTCGATGATGCGGTCGCGTTGTGCGGGCGGCGCGCTGATCTCGCCGCTGCGGACCTCGACGCGGACGCGGCGCTCGATCACGTCGCGAGTCGGGGCGCCGCCTTTGACCTTGACATCGTTGTAGATCGTCCACGCGAAGCTCGCGACGCTGACGATCAGCGCGGCGAGTGAGACTGGGTCCACGATGTATTGATCGGGGGTCGGTGCGTCTTCGCGGGCGTGCAGGATCGCTTCGACGTCGCCGGCGAGGTGGCCGCCGAGCTCGCTCTCGAGCGCTTGCGCTGCTGCTCGCGCCGCGCTTGCTGCCACGTCATCCATGTCATCGCTCCTTGTCGTCTGGGTTCTGCATGGTGACGTGGTCGCGCACTGCCGCCGGAAGCGGACCAGCGGTGGCGGCGTGCCAGGACGCCTCCAGGGCCTCGAGCCCGAGCTTCGCGGTCAGCCGCGCAAGATGCGCCGGCCCCGGTCCCGTCGCTGGATGGGGAAACTCGTCAAACAGCGCTACGCACCGGACTGTCCAGTCCAGCGCCTCCGCGGGCCGATCGCGCGCGTCCGCGAGCAGTCCGAGCTGCCCGTAGGTAAGGGCCATGCCGGGGCGGTTGCCGAGCTCCTCGTTGATCGTGAGTGACTGGCGGTACCAGTCCTCGGCGTCATCCAGGCGCCCCCGATCCTGCGCGACCATCCCGAGCTGGTGGTATCCCGTTGCGATGTATCGCTCCCGCTGCGGAGATGGCGGCTGGTCCTTGAGCGCTTCGACGATCTCCTGGTGGGTGCGCTCGGCGCTGGCAAGGCGCCCCTGCCTGTGTTCGCGATTGGCTTGCGATCCGACGAGAAACAGCCACAGCCTGCCGGCGGCCGTGGCGATGCCGGGGGGGGTCCCGGCGGGGCCCTCGGTTGCTTGGCGAGCGCGATCGACCCAGCTGCGGGCCTCCTCGTCGAGGCCGCGACTGTCGAAGTAGTCGTTGAGTGGTTGGGCGATCGCCTGGCCGAGCTGCCAGTGCCTTTGCTCCAGGGCGCTGCCGAGGAGATAGCCGAAGGTGCGTCGTTGGAGCTCAATGAGCTGCAGGGCGAGGGCCGCGTCACCGGTCTGCATCTGGTTGAGAAGCCAGCCTGCGAAGGCGGCGCACGCGGTCAGCAACGCGTTTGAGGCTTGCGCGTGCTGGCCGGGGTAGTCGCCGCGTGCGTCGCGTTGCCAGAGCGCTGCGAGGTAGGCGGGCAGCGCGGGATGGATGCGGTACATCCCGGCGCCCAAGGTCGTCAGCAGCCCGACGTTCGCGGCGGCGTCCAGCGCTTCGGCCCAGCCCTCGCGATCGACGCGTGCGAAGCGCTCAGACACTCCGTCCACCCGCGACAGGATGGTGAGCACGTCTACATCGACGACGCCGTGGAACAGCGACACGGCGCTCAGCAGGTGTTGCGCCCGCGGATCGAGGTGAGCAAAGGAATACGCGACGCAGCTTTCCAGCGAAGCGAGCCGGTTCGTGTCATGCCCGGTCGGGAGGTCGCCGACGCCGCGCAGCGCGTCACGGAGCGCCTCGGGTTCGGTGGCCGCGAGGTGCGGCAGGACGAGGCGCATGCTGAGCGGGTGCCCGTCGAGCGCGTCGAGGAGCTCGCCGAACGCCGGGCGTGCTCTGCGCGCCCTGCTCGCGGGGATGCCGGCGAGCAGCCCGTCGGCGTACTGGGCCGCTTCGTCGCGGTTCAGGCCGCCGACCGGCAGCCGCGCGACGTCGTCGCCGAGCCAGCCCTCCAATGTCCGTGACGTGATCAGCAGCGCGCTGCGCCCGCCGGTGGCGATCCGGGCGACGAATCGCGCCAGCCGCGCGCGTTGATCGGGGTCAAGTGGCGGTGTCGCGCCGGTCGGGTCGGGCATCTGCACGACCGA